>CALWYT010000090.1 GCA_944385835.1 uncultured Oscillospiraceae bacterium
CGGGCTGCAGCTCATAATGCGGGATACAAGCTGTGCTGGGTTATGGTAGTTCAATACTTTCCGGGCAGCCGTCGCTGCAGTGCGGCAGGCGGCCGGAGGCCGGCGTCACGGGCCAAATCGGCTCAACGCGGCTGCCGGACACGGCGTCTCATCGGAATTGGGCGTTTCGCCTCCCCTATATTCAGCAAAATTTTTATTTTGTTGAATTATTTTTATATTTGCTCTTGCCTTTTCCCCTCTTGTACTATAGAATATATGGGCTTTGGAGGTGAACGGTTTTGGACTATCGCAGCGAAGCGCCCAAGGTTCTGCGCGACTTTTTAATCTATCACGAGACCATCAAGGGCCACTCACGCGCAACCGTTGACGAATACTTTCTCGACCTGCGGAACTTCTTCAGGTATATCAAGCTCAGCCGCGGCCTTGCGCCGCGCTCCGCCGACCTCGACGAGATAAGCATTTCCGATGTTGACCTGGACCTTGCCGGCTCCGTGACGCTCAGCGAGGTCTACGACTACCTGTCCTTCCTGGCGCGCGACAAGGTCAAAAACGAGCAGAGCCGCTCCCCCGAATACGGCCTCAACGCCGCCAGCCGCGCCAGAAAAATCGCCACGCTTCGCAGCTTTTACAAATACCTGACGGATAAGACGAAGCAGCTCGACCACAACCCCGTAGCCGATCTGGACTCGCCGAAAATCAATAAGACCCTCCCCCGCTATCTCAGCCTTGACGAGGCTGAAAGACTGCTCAGCGCAGTTGATGGAAAGAATAAGGAAAGAGATTATTGCATAATCTGTCTATTTCTCAACTGCGGCTTGCGGATTTCCGAGCTGATTGGCCTGGACGACAAGGACGTTCACGAGGACAGTCTGCGCGTGCTCGGCAAGGGCGGCAAGGAACGAGTGGTTTTCCTCAACGACGCCTGCCGCGCGGCCATAGACGGCTACAGGCCCGTGCGCCGGCTTATGGCAGGGCCGGACTGCCGCGCCTTCTTCATATCCACCCGGCGCAAGCGCATGAGCCGCGACGCGGTACACCACATGATCAAGACCACGCTGCTCAAGGCCGGGCTGGACGCCAGCCTGTATTCGGCGCACAAGCTGCGGCACACGGCGGCCACGCTTATGCTGCAAAACGGGGTCGATGTCCGCACCGTCCAGGAGGTGCTGGGCCACGAGCACCTGAACACAACGCAGATATATACCCACGTGGACAACAGCGAGCTGCACATCGCCGCCGACGCCAACCCTCTCGCGCATTTCTCGCCCGGCGCCGCTCGGCGGGACAAGCCCTTGGACGAAGAGGGAAAATAATTTTTCGCAGGCGAGAACATTTTGCCGCTGTTTACGTCATAGGCCATTGCGCGTCCAGTTTCCGGCTGTATGCGCATAACGATAGCTGTTTGCAAGGAGAATAAGAGATGAAAAACTTCAAGAGGTTTGCCGCGGCTGCGCTGGCGCTGGCCATGCTGTTCGCCTTCTCCGCCTGCGGGCGCGGCGCTGAGAGCGAGAACTCGCCCAGCGACGAAATCGGCGACGTCGCGGCCACGCCGACGCCTGTCCCTACCCCCTCGCCTACTACCGAGCCGACTCCCAGCCCCACGCCGGAGCCTACTCCCGAGCCGACGCCTGCCCCCACTCCCGTCCCCCCTGTCGTGACTCCTCAGCCCAGCACGGAACCCAGCGTTCCGCCCGAGACCGAGGCGCCTTCCGCCGACGGGGTTGACCTCAGCGCCTTTTTCAACACCATCGCGTCCAGCTATGAGCTTGCCAGCCTGATGGATATGGACTCCACGCTTCTCGACAACTACTACCCCGGTCTGACCGGCATTGCTGCCAAGCAGCTCATAGCCAAGATGCCCATGATAACGGCTTCCGCCAACGAGATAGTCCTCGTCGAGTGCGACAGCGAGTCCGACGCCGCTGCCGTCAAGGCGATTTTCGAGGCCAGGAAGCAGTCCCAGATGGACGGCGGCGCCTGGTACCCCGAGACCATCGAGCAGTGGGGCAAAGCCGAGATCTGCGTACACGGCCCCTATGTCATGCTTGTCTGCCACCAGAACGCCGCGGAGATTGCCGCCAGTTTCAACGCGCTGTTCGACTGAGATAAAACATAAGGAGGGCCGCTGAGTGGTCTTTTCCAGTATTCTATTCATGTTTACCTACCTGCCGGTGGTGCTGTTTTTGTACTACGTCTCCCCGGTCAAGTGGAGGAACCCCATACTCTTTGTGTTCAACATGATATTCTACGGCTGGGGCGAGCCGGTGTATATCACGCTGATGCTTGTGAGTATAACCATCAACTACATCAACGGCATACTGATAGGCAAATGGAGGCACGTAGACGACCGAAAGGCCAAAACAGTCCTGGTCGTAAACGTCGTGCTCAATCTCGCGCTGCTCGGCTTCTTCAAGTATTATAACCTGCTCGCCGACACGCTTAACCTCGTGCCGTTCATAAACCTGCCTGAGCTGAACGTCACGCTGCCCATCGGTATCTCCTTCTATACCTTCCAGACGATGAGCTACCCCATCGACGTCTACCGCGGCGACGCCGACGTACAGAAGAACTACATCAGCTTCGGCACCTTTGTCGCGCTTTTCCCGCAGCTCATAGCCGGCCCGATTGTGCGCTACAAGGACGTCGCCGACCAGCTGGGCTTCCGCGCGAGCAGCGTGGACCAGTTCTCCTCCGGCGTCGAGCGCTTCATGATAGGCGTCGGCAAGAAGGTGCTGCTGGCCAACACCATAGGCAAGCTCTGGGACGTCTACGCTGCCAGCTGCGGCGATCTCACCTTCGTCGGCTCCTGGCTCGGCGCGATCGCCTTCTCGCTGCAGATCTACTTTGACTTTGCCGGCTACTCCGACATGGCCATCGGCCTGGGACGCATGATAGGCTTCGAGTTCCTCGAGAACTTCAACTATCCCTACATCTCCAAGAGCATCACAGAGTTCTGGAGGCGCTGGCATATGTCCCTCGGCACCTGGTTCCGCGACTATCTGTACATCCCGCTGGGAGGCAACCGCTGCGGCAAAGCCAGGCAGATATTGAACATCACCATCGTCTGGGCTGCCACCGGCATATGGCACGGCGCAAACTGGACCTTCCTCATTTGGGGCCTCTACTACGCCTTCTGGCTGCTGCTGGAAAAGACCTTCCTGCTGAAATACCTCGAGAAGTCCAAAGTGCTGAGCCATGTGTACACCATCGCCATCGTCGCGCTTGTCTGGCCCCTCTTCAAGCTGGAGGACATCACCCTCGCCGGACAGTACACAAGCGCCATGCTCGGCTTTGGGGCCAACGGCTTCATCCGCAGCGACGACGTATACTACCTCTGCACTTACGCCGCCACGATTATCATAGGCGTGCTGGCCAGCACCCCCATGGCCGCAAAGCTGTGGCGGAAGCTGCCGAAGGGCTTCATCCGCGTCGCCGCGCCCGCGGTCATCCTGCTGGCGCTTGTAATATCCACCGCATATCTGGTGGACGCGACGTACAACCCCTTCCTGTACTTCAATTTCTAAGGAGGACCGCGCATGACCAAGAAAGCAATGTGGGCGGAAGTCCTGATATTCCTGCTCTTTATCTTCGGCTTCTTTATCGCCAACCTCATAGTCCCCGACCGTGAGATGAGCGAGCAGGAGAACAAGTACCTCCAGCAGCTGCCCAAGTTCAGCTTCGACGCCCTTTTTGACAAGACCTTCACCAAGGAGTTTGAGAGCTACACCACCGACCAGTTCGTGCTGCGCGACGAGTGGATCACGCTCAAGGCGGCCAGCGAGCTGGCCCTGGGCAAGCGCGAGAACAACGACGTCTCCTACGGCGAGGACCAGACGCTCATCGAGGCCTTCGACGCGCCTGAGCAGAGCCTGCTGGACACCAATATGGGCTATGTGAACCAACTGGTGCAGAACACCGAAGCTGACGTCTACCTGGCGCTGATACCCGGCAAGAGCGAAATATGGGCCGACCGTCTCCCCTCCCTTACGCCCAACGACAGCGAGGAGGAGCTTATCGAGTACTGCTACGGCCTTTCGGGCGCCAACAACGTGGACATCCTCGGCGCCCTGCGCGAGCACGCCGGCGAGTACATCTACTACCGCACGGACCACCACTGGACCAGCCTCGGCGCATACTACGGCTACAGCGCCCTGGGCGAAGCCATGGGCCTGGACGTCCCGGCGCTTGAGAGCTACACGGACCGCCGCGTCGTTTCCGACAGCTTTTACGGCACGACCTGGTCCTCGAGCGGCTTCAGCTGGGTCAAGCCCGACAGCATGGAGATTTTCGTTGACGCGCCGGAGGGCCTTGAGATTACCAGCTACCCCCAGGGTTCTCCGATCGAGGGCAAGCTCTACGATGAGAGCAAGCTCTCTGTCAAGGACAAGTATTCCATGTTCATGGGCGGCAACTGCCCCCTGCACGAAATCGTCACTGGGAACGATGGGCCTTCCCTGCTGATAATCCGCGACTCCTATACGGACAGCCTGATTCCATTCCTGCTGGAGGATTTCAGCGAGATACACGTCATCGACCTCAGGTATTACCGCATGAGCGTCGCCGACTACATCGCCGAGCACGGTTTTGACAGCGTGCTCGTGGCCTACAGCGTCGACACCTTCTGCAGCGACGGCAACCTGTTCCTCCTCGGTATGTAAAACTTCGGCCGGCGGTTATCCCGCCGGCCTTTTCAACGCGCAGCTTAAAACAGCCCGGCGTCCGCCGGGCTGTTTTAGCCGTGTTATTTTACTTGCTCTTCGCGTCGTAGAGTTCCCCACTGAACGCGAGTATGGAGACAAGCGCAGCCGCTACAGCGGCAATTGCGTCGATAAACACCGTGAACCAGAGCGTGCTGACGCCGAAGGCGGCCAGCACAAGGAGTATGAGCTTCACCGCCGCCGCGCCGAACGCGGTCAGCAGGCTGAGCATCCTGGCGTAGCGCGCTATGCCGGCAGCCACGGCCACGCGGCCGACCTTCCCGTTAAGGATGGTGACGTCGGCGCCGTTCGGCATGGTGAGCAGAGCCTCGGCCCCTCCCAGCGCGACGTCAACGTCCGCAGCGGTGTGAGACGAGCCGCCGAAGCTCTCCCCTCCCGCCACGAACACCAGGGACTTGCCGGGGGCAAGGCCCTGCTTGAGCGAGCTGAGCGAGGTGCGCAGCTTGTCCTTGGAGCATTCGGAGTAATATTCCGCTATGCCCAGCGTGCTGGCGAGCTTCGCCGTGCGGTCGCGGGAATCGGCGCTGAACATGACGACGTTGTCCACGCAGCTGCGTATCTCCTCCGCGCCCTCGGCGGCGTCCGCCCGCACCGGGTCGGTGAATACGATGCAGCCGGCGTACTCGTCGGTTATGGCTATGTAGAGGCAGCTGGAACCCTCGTCTACAAAGAGGTCATCGTCGGGTATGCCGACATGGCCTATGCTCATCAGCTCCCTCGTGCCGACGCGGATGGGTATGCCGTCTACGCGCACCTCGACGCCATAGCCCGGGACCTCCGAGAAGTTCTCTATGAGGTCGATGTAGATAGTCCCGCCGTATGCGTCGATCACCGAGCGCGACTGCGGGGTATTGGAGTAGGACAGCGCGTGTGCGGCTATCTTGAGCAGCGTGTCGGAGTCCATGCGTCCGCTGGCCCTGACGTCTACCACGCGGGGCTTGCCCTCGGTGAGCGTGCCGGCCTCGTCGAAGGCGACCGTTCCAGCGGCGGCCATTGCGTCCATGGCGCCGCAGTTTTCAAACAGGACGCCCGCCCTGGCCGCGCCGCAGCCGGCGCAGAGGCGTATGACAGGCACGGCCGTTACAAGCGCGCAGGGGCTGGCAATCACGAGGAACATTGCCGCGCGGCGCACGCCCTCCGCCACGCTGACGTCCAGCAGAGACGGGAGCAGGGCGCCGAGCAGCACCGCCAGGACGGTGACCACGGGGGCAAAGTATTTCTGGAGGGCCAGCAGCGCTTCTGGAATGGCGACGCCCTTCTGCGGAGCGCCCTCAACGGCCGCGTAAAGCACGGAGGCAGCGCTGTCGCGCTGGGCGGAGGTCACCTCGCAGCGCAGCTCGCCGCTGAGGTTTACTCCGCCGGAGAGCAGCTCGTCGCCCTCCTTGACGGCGGCCGGGGCGGAATCGTCGCCCAACGGAGAGAGGTCCAGCTTGGAAGAGCCGGAGGTGACTATGCAGTCGCAAGGCACGGTCTCGCCGGGGCGGATAACGATTTCGTCGCCGGGCTGGAGCGCATCCGCAGGCACGGTGCTCTCCTCGCCGTTTTCAAAGCGGCTCGCGTGCGCCGTGTCGCAGTAGATGGTGTCCAGGACGCTGCGGCGTGTGCGCTCTACGGCGTAATCGATGAAGATACCCGTTATCTGATAGAGCAGCACAAGCGAGCAGGCCTCTATCTGCGCGCCAAACACAAAGGCGAGCGCCGACGCCAGCACGCATAGCAGGTCCTTGTTCAGATAGTCCCCGCGCATCGCGCCGAGCACGGCCGCCGCGGCCACGTCGTAACCGGCCGCAAGCGCGCTGACGATAAGGATGACCGTCACCCACAGCGGCGGTATGGCGTCCACAAGCATGGCCGCGGCGAAGGCCGCGCAGGCCGCTACCAGGCGCGCGACGAAAACCATCGCGGATCTGGTCTCCCCCGCGGCAAGCCGGCGGCCCACCGAGCCGCTCCCCGCGCTGAGCTTTTCAAGTATTTCGACAAAATTCATAGCACCCCTCCTCAAGTTGCGACTCGGGTGTCGGCGGCTGGGATGAACAGCCTGCGGTCAGGCCCCGCGCCCGGCGTTGCGCCGCCGGACGCGGGACGGTCAGCTTAAATGTCAGTCGGCCTTGCCGGCGCAGCCGAGCACGTCGCGCAGCTTATGGCGGACAAGCTCCTTGATGTTGGCGCGGGCGGGCTTCAGGTACTCGCGCGGGTCAAACTTCTCGGGATGCTCGTTCAGGAACTGGCGGATGGTGCCGGTCATGGCCAGGCGCAGGTCGGAGTCGATGTTGATCTTGCAGACAGACAGGCTGGCAGCATGGCGCAGCTCGTCCTCGGGGATGCCGATGGCGTCGGGCATCCTGCCGCCGTTGTCGTTGACCATCTTCACGTATTCCTGCGGCACGGAGGAAGAGCCGTGCAGCACGATGGGGAAGCCGGGCAGGCGGCGGGAGACCTCCTCCAGGACGTCGAAGCGCAGCGGGGGCGGCACCAGGACGCCCTTTTCATTGCGGGTACACTGCTCCGGGGTGAACTTGTACGCGCCGTGGGAGGTGCCAATGGCGATGGCCAGGGAATCGCAGCCGGTCTTGGTAACGAACTCCTCGACTTCCTCGGGGCGGGTGTAGGAGGCGGCGTGGGCGGCGACCTTGACGTCGTCCTCGATGCCGGCCAGGGTGCCAAGCTCCGCTTCCACCACGACGCCGTGGTCGTGGGCGTACTCGACGACCTTGCGGGTGATCTCAATGTTCTCTTCAAACGGCTTGGAGGAGGCGTCGATCATGACGGAGGTAAAGCCGCCGTCGATGCAGGACTTGCAGGTCTCAAAGTCGGGGCCGTGATCGAGGTGCAGCGCGATGGGGATCTCGGGGCATTCGATGACGGCGGCCTCGACCAGCTTTACCAGATAGGTGTGGTTGGCGTAAGCGCGCGCGCCCTTGGACACCTGCAGGATGACGGGGGAATGCTCCTCGCGGCAGGCCTCGGTGATGCCCTGGACAATCTCCATGTTATTGACGTTGAAGGCGCCAATGGCGTATCCACCGTCGTAAGCTTTGCGGAACATCTCTTTTGTTGTTACCAGTGCCATAAAAACTATCTCCTTTGCAACCAGTAATTTATGCTATTGCTTATTTATTATAGCTCAAATCTGTGCTATAATCAATACGCCAATCGCACCAACACTTCATTTTTTGGAGGGAACATTCATGGAAAAAGAACTTAGAGGCGCCTGCATCATCGGTCAGTCCGGCGGCCCCACCTCGGTTATCAACTCCAGCGCCTACGGCGTTATCCGCACCGCGCTCGACAGCGAGAGCATCACCAAGGTCTACGGCGCCGCCCACGGCATCAAGGGCGTACTGGAGGACAAGCTCTACGACATGGATTTCGAGGACGCCAGGGAGCTGGAACTGCTCATGAACACCCCGTCCAGCGAGCTTGGCTCCTGCCGCTACAAGATGGCCGACCCTGACGTCGACGACACCGACTACAGGCGCCTGCTTGAAATCTTCAAGAAGTACGACGTCCGCTATTTCTTCTACAACGGCGGCAACGACTCCATGGACACCTGCGACAAGGTCAGCCGCTTCATGGCCAAGAGCGGATATGAGTGCCGCGTCATGGGCGTTCCCAAGACCATAGACAACGACCTCAACAACACCGACCATTGCCCCGGCTTTGCCAGCGCCGCCAAGTATATCGCCACCTCCTGCGCGGAGATCTACAAGGACGCCCACGTGTACGACACCGGCATGGTCTGCATCATCGAGATAATGGGCCGCCACGCCGGCTGGCTCACCGCCAGCGCCGCCCTCGCGGGCATAAGCGGCTGCGCCCCCGACCTCATCTACCTGCCGGAGACCAACTTCGATATGGACGAGTTCGTCGCCTCCGTCGAGCGCGTCTACAAAGAGCGCGGCAACTGCATCGTCGCTGTCAGCGAGGGCGTGCATTACGCCGACGGCAGCTTCGTCTCCGAGGCCAAGACCAGCGCCACCGACGGCTTTGGACATGCCCAGCTCGGCGGCCTCGCCAGCCTGCTGGCCAACGTCGTCAAGGAGCGCACCGGCGTCAAGGTCCGCGGCATCGAGCTGAGCCTGCTGCAGCGCTGCGCCGCCCACGCCGCCTCCGCCGTCGATGTGGAGGAGGCCTTCATGGCCGGCAAGGTCGCCGTTGAGAGCGCCGTCGCCGGCGAAACCGGCAAGATGGTCGCCTTCAAGCGCGCCGACGGCGGCGAGTACAAGTGCGAGTACGTCCTCGTCCCCCTGACCAGCGTCGCCAACTTCGAGAAGAAGGTCCCGGCCGAGTGGATCACTCCCGACGGCGCCGGCGTCACTCAGGACTTCATCGACTACGCCCTCCCCCTCATCCAGGGCAGCGTCGAGCGTCCCACCGAAAACGGCCTGCCGCGCTACGCGAGGCTCAAGAAGGTCCTGGCGAAGTAAAAGCGCCCGCCAAGCACGGCGGACTTCCGCTTGTAAGTACGGGCCTCAGCCTTAACCAGCCGAATAAGCAAAGAGCCGGGGCTAAGCCCCGGCTCTTTACAGTATGATGCAGATAAGCCCTCCGCTGCCCTCGTTCACAATGCGCTGCATGGTGCAGCGCAGTTTGTTGCGCACGCTGGGCGGCATACGTTTTATTTTGGCCTCCAGGCCCTCTTCAGCTATGTCGTAGAGGCTCTTCCCGAAGATGTTGCTCTCCCAGATACGGCTGACGTCGCCGTCGAAGCCCTGCAGCAGGAAGCCCATTATCTCCTCGCTGGCCTTCTCCCCGCCCAGGGCGGGCGTAACCTCCGTCTCTATGTTCGTCATCATCATATGTATGCTCGGCGCGCTTGCCTTGAGCCGCACGGTGTAGCGCCCGCCCTGGCGGACTATCTGCGGCTCCTCGAGATGCAGCTCGCCCGGCAGCGGCATTACCACGCCGTAGCCCTTCTCCCGCACGTCGCGCAGCGCGCCGGAGATGTGGTCGTAGTCTGCCTTTATCTCGCGTATCTGCGTCAGCAGGCCCATGAGGTCGCCGTCGTCGCGTATCTCGAAGCCGCACTGTTCGCTTATCGTCTGATAGTACAGCGACCTGGGCAGCTCGACGGACGCGGTCACACGCCCGGTACCCATATCCACGGCGGTCACACCGGCGGAGGCCACCTCCTCCCTTCCGGCAACGCAGTCCATTATGCCAAAGGCGTCCCGCACGCGGCGCATATCGCCCGCCGCCTCGCCTATCGCGGCGAAAATTCCCGCGCAAAGCGGGGATTCGCGGCCCAGCGCGTCCAGCCAGCTGGGCAGGTACACATTCAGCTCGGCTATCGGGAACTCGTAGAGCGCGAGCTTGAGTATCTCGTCGATGTCCGCCGCCGTCAGCTCGAGGCAGCTCACGCAGACGCAGGCGACGGAGTACTTCTCCTCCAGTTCGCTTCTGAGCTGCCGCGCCGCCTCGCCGTCGGGGTCGGCGCTGTTGAGCACCAGCACGAACGGCTTGCCTATGGCCCGCAGCTCGCTGATTACGCGCTCCTCGGCGGGGACGTAGCTCTCGCGGTCTATGCCACAGACGCTGCCATCCGTGGTCATGACTATGCCAATCGTGCTGTGGTCGGTTATAACGCGCCGGGTCCCCTCCTCGGCCGCCCGGGACATCGGCACCTCCTCGTCAAACCACGGCGTCGCGACCATGCGCTCGGCGCCGTCCTCAAACTGTCCCGACGCGCCATCCACCATATACCCGACGCAGTCGATAAGCCGCACGGAAAAGCCCACGCCGCCTTCAAGCGTGACGTTTACCGCGTCCTCCGGGACGAATTTAGGCTCTGCCGTGGTTATAGTCCGGCCGGAGCCGGACTGCGGCAGCTCATCCTTCGCCCTCTCGCGGGTGTAAACGTCCTCTATGTTGGGTATCACCAGCGTTTCCATAAAGCGCTTTATGAACGTGCTCTTGCCCGTGCGCACGGGGCCGACAAGGCCCAGATATATGTCGCCGCCGGTGCGAGTGGCTATGTCCTGATATATGGAAGTGTCAGTCATGCGTCGCCCTTCCTTCCCATGAGTTCATGGTGCAGGATATGAGGACGAGGATGAAAATATTCTTGACAGGGACTCGGGAAGATGATAATATGAAGTTAACTTCATGAAGTGTACTTCATATAGAAGAAAGGGATGAGACAATGCAAAACCCGCCTCGTGAGCGGCCCGTCAAAGACGAGCGCGACGAGATGATTGACCGCGACGCCAAGAATTGGTCGCTCGAGTTCATTATCTGCGCCACGCAGGTTTTGACGGTGATATGCGCCGTCAAGGGGAACAGCGCCTGGAAGGGCAGCCTTTCCCTGCTGTTCTTCGGCATAGCCGCCGCGCTCATATATAAATACTCCATGTACCGCGAAAGGCCGTACCTCTATGTCGGCCTCGTGAGCCTGGCGGTAGGCCTGGCGCTTATCATATGGTTCGCGGTCACGGGATAAAAAAGCGGCCGGAAGGGACTCCTTCCGGCCGTTTTTTGGACTTTTTAAACCGCGGGCAGGCGTATCTCCGCCTTGAAGAGGTCGCCGTCTATGCTTATGGCGAACTTGCCGTGCATGAGGGCCACGAGGCTCTGGGCGATGTTCAGCCCCAGGCCGCTGCCCTCCGTGTGGCGGGAGGCGTCACCGCGGACAAAGCGCTCCATAAGCTCCTCCGCGCTCAGGTTGAGCGGGTCGCGGGAGATGTTCTTGACGGAGATGACCGCCTCCTCTACTTCGACGGCGGCGTCGATATAGACGCGCGTGCCGGCGAGGGCGTATTTGCAGACGTTGTTGAAAAGGTTATCCAGCACGCGCCAGAGCAGCCTTCCGTCGGCCATGGCGCGGGGCGCGTCCTCGGGGATGTTCACGATCACCGTGAGATTCCCCTGCTCCATGCGGCGGCCGTACTCGGCGAGGCTCTGCTCGATTATCTCTCGCGTGTTGGTGCGCTCAAGGTTCACGTTCATGTTGCCCGTGGACGCCTTGCTCGCCTCGACGAGGTCCTCGGTGAGCTTCTTGAGCCGCTTGCTCTGACGGTCGAGGACTTCGAGGTATTCCTGCTCCTGCTCGGGGGTGTGCGGCCGCTGGAGGAGGTCGACGTAGTTCACGATGCTGGTTAGCGGGGTCTTGATATCGTGCGAGACGTTGGTTATGAGCTCGGTCTTGAGCCGCTCGGACTTCATGCGCTGCTCCACCGCCGCGGCCATGCC
>CALWYT010000091.1 GCA_944385835.1 uncultured Oscillospiraceae bacterium
TTTTGTGATAAGTGTTGACGCCGGAAACGGGATAGTATAATATTTAATCAGGAATTCGTCCGCGGAGTGCGGACATGGGAGGTTGGCTTATGGCTCTCACGCTGAAGGATTTCGAGCTGGCGAAAAAGCGGCTCGAGGGTATAGTACACAAGACCGAGCTGGTGCGCAGCACGACCTTCTCCGACATGGCCGGAGGCGAGGTCTGGCTCAAGTGCGAGAACCGGCAGAAGACCGGCTCGTTCAAGATTCGCGGCGCGGCCAACAAGATAGGCGCGCTGGTCGAGCGCGGCGAGGTCAGGGCCGCCGTCGCCTCCTCCGCCGGCAACCACGCCCAGGGCGTGGCCTTCGCCGCGCACAGCCACGGCATCCCGGCCACCATCGTCATGCCCAAGGCCGCGCCCATCGCCAAGGTCCAGGCCACGGAGGGCTACGGGGCCAAGGTCGTCCTCCACGGCGACTGCTACGACGACGCCTACGCCAAGGCGCTGGAGATCTGCGAGGCCGAGGGCGCTACCTTCCTGCACCCCTTTGACGACTACGAGGTCATGGCCGGGCAGGGTACCGTCGCGCTGGAAATACTCAGCGAGCTGCCGACGGTGGACACGGTGGTCGTACCCGTGGGCGGCGGCGGGCTTATTAGCGGCGTCTCCGCCTGCATCAAGCTGGTGAACCCCCGCGTGCGCGTGATCGGCGTGCAGGCCGAGGGCGCGAGCGCGGTGTATCAGAGCTTCAAGGCCGGCAGGCACGTCTCCACCAAGGGCGTCTCCACAATAGCCGACGGCATCGCGGTCGGCAACCCCGGCGAAAAGACCGTCGCCGAGATACTCAGGTACGTGGACGACATGGTCACCGTCAGCGACAACGAGATCTCCGCCGCCATACTGCTGCTCATGGAGCGCTCCAAGCAGATTGTGGAGCCGTCCGGCGCGAGCAGCCTCGCCGCCGTGCTCTCGGGCAAGGTGGACGGGCGCGACAAGCGCACGGTCTGCCTGCTCTCCGGCGGCAATATCGACGTGAGCTTCATCCACCGCGTGATAGACCAGGGTCTGGTCTCCCGCCACCGCCGCATAAAGTTCACCGTGCGCCTGCCGGACGCGCCCGGCAAGCTCATCGGTATGCTCCAGGTCGTCGCCGACAGCGGCGCCAACATCCTGGAGATAGACCACGACCGGCTCTCCGTCACGCTCGGCCCCAACGAGATACTTGTCCACGCGGCCTGCGAGGTAGGCGGCGAGGAGCACGGCAGGGGCGTGATAGAGGCCCTGAAGGCCGCGGGCTACGGCGTGAAGATAGACGAGGAATAATGACGGTACGCGAGCTGAGCGGCGGGGAAAAGCGGCGGCATATGCCGCTGCTCCTGCTCGGCGACGAATCGCGCGAGATGATAGAGCGCTACCTGGACAGGGGGCGGATGTTCGCGCTGTACGCCGGCGGCGAGGCCGCGGCGGAGTGCGTCGTCACGGACGAGGGCGGCGGGGTGCTGGAGATAAAGAACCTCGCCGTCGCGCCGGAATTCCGAAGGCGCGGCTATGGCCGGGCGCTTGTGGAGTTCGTCGCGCGCGAGTTCGCCGGGGGCTTCCGCACGCTGACGGCCGGCACGGGCGAAAGCCCGATGACCGTGCCGTTCTACGAGAAATGCGGCTTTTCCTACTCGCACAGGGTGAAGGACTTCTTCACGGATAACTACCCAGGGCCGATAGTCGAGGGCGGCGTTACGCTGCGCGACATGGTCTATTTCAAGCTGGAGCTGAAAGGCGCGGAGAAAGAGGCAAAAGGCTGAGAGGGCGAGGCCCTCCCGGCCTTTTTTGCATCTGCCGCGCCGCCGCTGTGCGCAGAGATTTTAAAACGCCGGAGTTTCATAGATTATGTAAACCAAATTTCTGCGCCGGCGGGCGCGAAAACGGCCGGCGGCGGATTGACTAATCCGGCAGAAAAAGCTATTATATTTGCCGTAGATATGCGGGAGGTGCGGATTATGTATTTGAAGGACGTCCCCGTCGGCGGAAGCTGCGTCGTGGAGAGCATGGACCTGCCCTTTGAGCTGGAGCGCCGTCTCGAGGCGCTGGGCATGACCACCGGCACAAGCGTGAGCGTGCTGGGCAGCAAGGGCCGCGGGATTATGATAATCAAGCTGCGAGGCACGCGCTTTGCGCTCGGGCGCAACATAACCGGCAGCATAACGGTGGAGGGGGCGAAGGGAGATGCCTGACAGGATGACTATAGGTTTTATCGGCAACCCCAACTGCGGCAAGACGACGCTCTTCAACGCCTACACGGGCGCGAACCTCAAGGTGGCCAACTGGCCTGGCGTCACCGTGGAGAAGGTGGAGGGCGAGATAAAGTTCCAGGGCGACGACATCCACCTGGTGGACCTGCCCGGCACCTACTCGCTCACCAGCTATACGATGGAGGAGACCGTCTCGCGCAGCTTCATCCTCTCCGACGAGGTGGACGTCATCATAAACGTCGTGGACGCCAGCGCGCTGGAGCGCAGCCTGTACCTGACCTTGCAGCTGCTGGAGCTGGGCAAGCCTGTTGTCATGGCGCTGAACATGATGGACATCGTGGAAAAGCGCGGCATGGAGATAGACCTCCACCGCCTGCCGGAGATGCTGGGCATACCCGTCGTGGCGGTCTCGGCCCGCAAGCGCCGCGGCCTGGATATACTCATGCACGCCGCCCAGCACCACGTCGGCCAGACGCACCCGGACAGGCTGATACACGAGCACAGCGAGGTGACCCACCACGCCCACGACCACCACAGCGAGTACACGATGGTCTACTCCGACGCCATAGAGGACAAGATAGACCAGATCATCCCCGCGTTGCGCAGCCGCTATCCCGGCCTGAAGAACTACCGCTGGCACGCGCTCAAGCTGCTGGAGAGCGACAAGGAGATCTGCGGGAAGTACCCCGTCAACCTGCCGCAGGTCCTGGACAGAAGCTACGAATCAGACATAATCAACCAGAAGTATGACTTCATCGGCGAGATAATAAGCGAGGTGCTGCTGCACAAGCAGCGCAGCGACCGCCTGACGGAGAGGGCGGACGCGGTGCTGACCAGCAAGGTCTGGGGCATACCCGTATTCCTCGGCATAATGGCCCTGACCTTCCTGCTGACCTTCACAGTGGGCGACTGGCTGAAGGGCTGGCTGCAACTGGGCATAGACTGGCTCAGCGGCCT
>CALWYT010000092.1 GCA_944385835.1 uncultured Oscillospiraceae bacterium
CCTTCTCGCGCAGGGCGGCGGCCTTTTCGGCGAGGCCCAGGCCCAGCACGGTGTCGAAGTCCTCGACGGCGGCGAGCTTGGTGGCGTCGTCCGTCTTGGCCTTCAGCGCGTCGTACAGCGCGGTGACAGCCAGCGAGGTGTTCAGGTCGTTGTCCAGGGCCTCGGTGAACCTGGCCTTCAGGGCGGCCAGCGCCTGCGCGTCCGCCCCGCCGAGCGGCTTGAGCGCGGCCACCCTCGCTACCAGCTTCTCATAGGCGGTTTGGGCGTTGTCCAGGTTCTCCCAGCTGAACACCAGGTTCTTGCGGTAATGGCTCTGCAGGCAGAAGAAACGGTAGGCCAGCGGGTCGTAGCCCTTCTCCTGCAAGAGGCTGACAGTCAGGAACTCGCCGGAGGACTTGCTCATCTTGCCCGAGGTGGTGTTCAGGTGGTGGACGTGTACCCAGAAATTGCACCACTTGTGGCCCAGATAGCTCTCCGACTGGGCAATTTCGTTGGTGTGGTGGGGGAAGGCGTTGTCTATGCCGCCGCAGTGGATGTCGAGATCCTCTCCCAGATGTTTCATGCTGATGCCGGAGCACTCGATATGCCAGCCGGGGTAGCCGACGCCCCAGGGGGAGTCCCATTTGAGGGCCTGGTCCTCGAACTTGCTCTTGGTGAACCAGAGCACGAAGTCGTTCCTGTTGCGCTTGTTCGTGTCCTCCTCCACGCCCTCGCGCACGCCGACGTCCAGGTCCTCGGCCACGAAGTCGTTGAAAACGTAGTAGCGCTCCAGCCTGCTGGTGTCGAAGTAGACGTTGCCGCCGGCGAAGTAGGCGTAGCCGGTGTCCATCAGCTTCGAGATTATCCTGATGTACTCGTCTATGCAGTTGGTGGCCGGCTCCACCACGTCGGGGGTCTTGATGTTCAGCCTGGCGCAGTCGGAGAAGAAGGCGTCGGTATAGAACTTGGCTATCTCCATGACCGTCTTGTGCTCGCGCCTGGCGCCCTTGAGCATCTTGTCCTCGCCGGTGTCGGCGTCGGAGCTGAGGTGGCCGACGTCGGTGATGTTCATGACGCGCTTGACGTTGTAGCCGGAGTAGCGGAGATACTTCTCCAGCACGTCCTCCATGATATAGCTGCGCAGGTTGCCGATGTGGGCGTAGTGGTAGACCGTGGGGCCGCAGGTGTACATCTTCACGATGTCCGGGTGGTTGGGGACGAATTCCTCCTTGGTGCGGGTGGCGCTGTTGTAGAGCTTCATGCTGTCTCCTCCTTAGTATCGCGGGCCGCGAGGGCGGCCTTGAGTCCGTCCAGTTCTGCGCGCAGGGCCTTTACCTCCTGCACAAGCGGGTCGGTGACGTGTATCTGTTCGACGTCGGCGACGTAGTTCACGCGCTCGCCCTTCTGGCGCACGACGCGCGCCGGGCTGCCGACGGCGGTGGAATCGGGCGGTATCTCCTGCAGCACGACGGAGTTCGCCGCGACGCGGGAGTTGTCGCCCACCCTGAAGGGGCCGAGCACCTTCGCTCCGGAGCCGACGAGGACGTTGTTGCCTATGGTCGGGTGGCGCTTGCCGGTCTCCTTGCCCGTGCCGCCGAGGGTCACGCCCTGGTATAGCAGGCAGTCGTCGCCGATCTCGGCGGTCTCGCCGATTACGATGCCCATGCCGTGGTCTATCACCAGGCGCTTGCCTATCTTGGCGCCGGGGTGGATCTCGATGCCGGTCTTGTGGCGCGTGCGCTGGGAGATGTAGCGCGCCAGGAACTTGTGGCCGTGCTCATAGCACCAGTGCGCGGCGCGGTGGTTGGCGGTGGCGCGGATGCCGGGGTAGAGCAGCAGCACCTCCAGCGTGCTGCGCGCGGCGGGATCCCTGGCCTTGTAGGCCTCGACGGTCTCACGCAGGTCTTTTAACATTTTTCCTTCCTCCAAAAATGACGAGATTTCCGGGAGGAACAGCGGTGAAGCGGAAAAACGCGCCTGGCATAAAATCCATGCGGTCGCTGCTGCGGACGTCAACCCGCGCGCAGTCACTGCTATAGCCGCGGCGGAGGCCAGGCCCTAACATTGACCGCACAAGCAAAACGCCTCCCATGCCCTGCGGCATGAGAGGCGTAATTACGCGGTTCCACTCTCGCTTATCACTCTCCGGCAATAACCGGGCCGGCCTTAACGCGGCCTGCACGGGACGGCATTTCCTCCGTCCGCGGCTCCGGGACGCATTTCACGCTCTTACCGGCAACGCCGCTCACAGCCAAAGGCGGCATCTCTCTGCACCGGCGCGGGGCGCTACTCCTCCCCATCACAGCCATTTCACAGCCATTATATTATCACGCGCCCGCGGCCGTGTCAATAGCGGCCGGGCTTTTTCCCTCAGCTGAACAGCTCGCGGCGGCGGCGGAAGTACACCGCGTTCAGCACGGCGTACAGCACCACCGCAACCACGGCGGCGTTCATCTCCATCACGCCCTCGTAGTAGCCGATATAGCCCATCCAGATGACCCTGAATACGAAGCTAATCACGGTGGGGACGACCGCCGCGGAGATGAACAGCGTCACGCCGCTCCAGCGCATCTCCTTGAGCTGCTGGCGCGCGGCCATCACGATTATGCCGAAGACGATGTATACGACGGCCACGGCCAGCTCGGTCATGGGTATCCAGGGCGCGATGACCATTATCGCGCCGCCGCCGTCGTCGGCAATCAGCGAGAGCGTACTCAGCAGCGTGGACACGCCGCTGTAGAGGAAGCCGATGAAGTTCAGCGGCAGCAGTACGCCCGTCAGGAAGGCGTACCACTTCATGCCCCGCGCAGCGGTCTCACTCCCGTGGGGCGCGGCGCCCCTCCCGCGCTGCGCGGCGCCGGCGCGAGGCTCCGCGCGGCCGCCCTGGGCGCCGCCGCCGAACCCTCCGGCCTGCACCCAGCGCTCCTCGGCGTCCGGGTCCGCGCCGCGGCGGCCGCGCCGCCTGCGCGCGCTTGGCTCCTCCTCGCCGGGGTCGAAGCAGCCGGGGCTGTCCTTCACCTCGATGCTGCCGTCGAAATTGTACTTATAGCCGCACCATGGGCAGAGGTCCGTGGCTATGACGACCTCCTTGCCGCAGCCTGGGCATTTCATGGCGTTTCCCCCTCTGTCTGCGCCGCCTGGGCGGCGGAGATTATTCGGCGTAGTTTGCGAAGTAGTTCTGTACGACTATGATGGGCGTACCCTTGTCGCCGCTGCCGCTCGTGAGGTCGCAGAGCGAGCCTATAAGGTCGGTCAGCTGGCGTGGGGTGGTGCCTTCGCTGGCCATCTGGCCCTTCAGGTCGGCGTCCTTGGCGCGGATGGAGCTTTTTATCGCCTCGCGCAGCTCCTCGCCGCTGAGGCTGGCGAACTCGTTGTCCGCGAGGTACTTGA
>CALWYT010000093.1 GCA_944385835.1 uncultured Oscillospiraceae bacterium
CCCGTATCTCCGCCGGCTGCAAGCTCAACGGCATGAACTACTCCACCTTTATGCACGGCCTCAAGCTCGCGGGCATCGACATGAACCGCAAGATGCTCTCCGAGACCGCCATACACGACCCCGCCGCCTTCGCCGCCCTGTGCGAGAAGGCGAAAGCGAGCCTGGCCTGAGAAAAGCCCGACGGCTTTTCCCGCCGCACGCATAACCCGCCCGGGCGCACGCGCCGGGCGGGTTATCCTTTTCCGCGCCCCGGCCGCGGCCGCGGCGGCGCAAATAGGCCGGCAGCCTTCGGCTGCCGGCCTATTCGTATGGCGTTAAGCTGTTTATTTGCGGCCCTTGAGCGCCTTCATGCGCTGGCTGTGGTCGAGGATGCGCTTGCGGATGCGGAGATTCTTGGGCGTGACCTCGAGCAGCTCGTCGTCGGCGAGAAACTCCATGCTCTGCTCCAGGCTCAGCTGGCGCGGCGGGGTGAGGCGCAAGGCCTCGTCGCTGCCCGCGGCGCGCATGTTGGTGAGCTGCTTGCGGCGGCAGACGTTGACGGGGATGTCCTCGTTCTTGGGGCTTTGCCCGACGACCATGCCGGCGTAGACCGGCGTGCCGGGGCCGATGAAGAGCGTGCCGCGCTCCTGCGCGTTGAAGAGGCCGTAGGTGACGGCCTCGCCCTGCTCCCAGGCGACCAGGGAGCCGGTGCCGCGGCGGCTGACCTCGCCCTTCCACGGCTCGTAGCGCTCAAAGACGCTGGACATGATGCCCTCGCCCTTGGTGTCGGTCAAAAACTCGTTCCTGTAGCCGAAGAGGCCGCGCTCCGGGACGAAGAAGGTCGCGCGCGTGCGGCTGCCCACGGGCAGCATCTCCACAAACTCGCCCTTGCGGGAGCCGAGCTTCTCGATGACCGCGCCTATGCTCTCGCTGGGGACGTCCACCACGACGCGCTCCACCGGCTCGCAGACCTTGCCGTCTATGACCTCGGTGAGGACGCGCGGGGGGCTGACGGCGAACTCGTAGCCCTCGCGGCGCATGGTCTCGATGAGGATGGAGAGGCTCATCTCGCCGCGCCCGGCGACGTTGAAGCTGTCGGTGGAGCCTTCGACGTCGCTCACGCGCAGGCTGACGTCCTTGAGCGTCTCGCGGTAAAGCCGCTCGCGCAGCTGGCGGGAGGTGACGAACTTGCCCTCGCGCCCGGCGAAGGGGCTGTCGTTGACGGAGAAGGTCATCTCCATCGTGGGCGCGGAGATCTTCACGAACTCGATCGGCTCCACCGCGGCGGGGGAGCATATCGTGTCGCCGATCGTGACGTCGCCTATGCCGCTCATGGCCACGATGTTGCCGGCGGAGGCCTCCTGGACGCTCACGCGCTGCAGGCCCTCGAACTGGTAGAGGTTGACCGCCTTGGCCTTGCGCGCCGCGGCGTCCGGCTCGTGGAAGTTGCAGACCGCTATGTCCTCGTTGGCGCGCACCGAGCCGCGCTCGATGCGGCCTATGGCGATGCGGCCGACGAACTCGTTGTAGTCTATGCTGGAGACAAGCATCTGGAAGGGCGCCGTCTCGTCGCCCTCGGGGGCGGGGATGTAATTTATAATGGTGTCGAAGAGGGGCTTGAGGTCCGTCCCCGGGACGTCGGGGGAGTAGCTTGCCGTGCCGTTGCGGCCCGAGCAGAACAGCGTGGGGCTGTCCAGCTGCTCGTCCGTGCAGCCGAGGTCCATGAGCAGCTCGAGCACCTCGTCCACGACCTCGTGTATGCGCTGGTCGGGGCGGTCGATCTTGTTGAGAACCAGTATGACCCTGTGGCCCAGCTCCAGCGCGCGGGAGAGGACGAACCTCGTCTGCGGCATGGGTCCTTCCGCGGCGTCCACCAGGAGGATGACGCCGTTGACCATCTTGAGTATGCGCTCCACCTCGCCGCCGAAGTCGGCGTGGCCCGGGGTGTCTACGATGTTTATCTTGTAGTCGCCGTAGCGCACGGCGGTGTTCTTGGCGAGGATCGTGATGCCGCGCTCGCGCTCCAGGTCGCCGGAGTCCATGACGCGCTCGGCCACCTCCTGATGCTCGCGGAACACGCCCGCCTGCTTGAGCATCTCGTCGACCAGCGTGGTCTTGCCGTGATCGACGTGAGCGATGATGGCCACGTTTCTCAGATGCGCTTTGTCCATAAAATATCACCCGTCAGATTGATTTCACAAACGTGTATTCTAACACCGGAAAGTGATATGCGCAAGTGAGAAAGCGAAAAATTCGAGAATTTTCCGCGCGGCGGACGGCGGGCGGCGGGCGGCGCGCTCCGTTGCGGCGGCGGGAGGGAATTTGCCGGGCATCGCTTTACATCCGCATTTTCTCATGATAAAATGGGTGTTACGACATTTTCAAAACCCGGGAGGCGGCAATTTGGACAGGCGGAGGGATATGACGGCAGGCGCGGAGTGGAAGGAGATCCTCCTGTTTTCGCTGCCAATCATGGCGGGGCAGTTCCTGCAGCAGCTCTACAACACGGTGGACAGCATCGTCGTCAGCCGCTACGGCGGCGAGACGCAGGCGGTGAGCGACGCGATGTTCGCGGCGGTGGGCAGCTGTACCTCGCTGATCTTCCTCTTCCTGGCCATATCCATCGGCTTTGCCAACGGCGGCGGCGTGCTGATAGCGCAGCTCTACGGCGCGCGGCGCGAGGGCGAGCTGCGCCGCGCGGCCAGCACGCTGCTGATAACCCAGGCGGCGATGGGCGCGGCCCTGGCCCTCATAGGCAGCCTGGGCGCCGAGCTGCTGGTCGTGGGCCTGATGCGCGTCACGGACGAGGCCTGCCGCCGCTACGCCATAGAGTATTTCGCCATCTACGCCGTGGGGCTTATCTTCCAGTATATCTACAACGCCATCGCCGGCATACTGCGCGCCGTGGGCGACAGCAAGGCGAGCATGTACTTCCTGATTGTCAGCGCGGGGCTGAACACCGTGCTGGACCTCTGGTTCGTGATCAGCTTCGGCTGGGGCGTGGTGGGCGTCGCCGTGGCGACGGTCGCCGCCCAGGCCGTCTGCGCGGCCTTCAGCGTCTTCTATATGGTGCGGCGCTACCCCATTTTCCGCTTCGGGCGCCGCGAGTTCGTCTTTGACCGCGGCAAGTTCTCCACCTGCCTGCGGCTGGGCGTCCCCGCCATCATACAGCAGGCCGTCGTATCCCTGGGCAACGTGTTCATCCAGCGCCTGGTGAACGACTTCGGCCAGGTGACGATGAGCGCCTTCAACGCCGGCAACCGCATGGAGAGCTACGCGCTCATCCCCATCTTCGGCATGAACAACGCCGCGGCGAGCTTCACCGGCCAGAACGTCGGCGCGCTGGAGTACGGCCGCGTCAGGCGCGGCTGGCGCGCGGCCACGCTGATGAGCTGCGCGGCCAGCGTCATAATCGCCGTGCTGCTGTACTTCCTCGCGCCGGGCTTTGCGCAGCTCTTCTCGCTCAGCGGCGCGGCGCTCGACCAGGCGGTGGAGTACCAGCGCTGGATGAGCTACTTCGTGGTGCTCTTCGCCGCCTATATGCCCACGGCCGGCCTGCTGCAAGGCTCCGGCGACGTCATATGGGCCTCCATGACCAGCTTCTCCACGCTCGGCCTGCGCGTCGCGGTGGCCTACGCCATGGTCTATCTCTTCGACGTGGGCTACCACGCCTGCTGGTGGAATATCCCCTTCGGCTGGGGCCTGGGCTGCCTGCTGAGCATACCGAGGTATTTCTCCGGCGCGTGGAAGAGCAAGCGCGTCGTGGGCGACCCGGGCGAGGAAGCCCTGTCCCGCAGCGTACAATGAACGGAGGCGGCTTATGTCAGACTTTTTCGCGCTCATATCCCGTATGCGCTACATCTCCCGCTGGGGGCTGATGCGCTCCAGCATACCCGAGAACGTGCAGGAGCACAGCCACATGGTGGCGGTGCTGGCCCACGCCCTCGGCGTGATACGCCGGGACGTGTTCGGCGAACCCTGCGACGCCGGCGCGCTCACGGCCGCCGCGCTCTACCACGACGCGCCCGAAATCCTCACCGGCGATATGCCCACGCCGATAAAGTACCACAGCGCCAAGATAAGCGGCGCGTACCGCGAAGTGGAGGATGTAGCGGCGGATAAGCTGGTTAATATGCTGCCGGTGGAGCTGCGAGGCGAATTTTCGCCGCTTATCAGCGGTGAAGTGGGTGACAGCCTCAAGCCGCTGCTCAAGTGCGCCGACCGGCTGAGCGCCTATATAAAGTGCGTGGAGGAGCGCAAGGCCGGCAACCTGGAGTTCCTCTCCGCCGAGCGGCAGACGCTGGAGCGCATACGCTCCATGCGCTTGAAGGAAGCGGACTATTTCCTTGATAACTTCATGCCCGCCTTCGAGAAGAACCTCGACGAGCTGGGTACCATGTCTGGGGAGGATTGAACATGAAAGCCATCGTTACGGTAATCGGACGCGACCGCGTGGGCATCATCGCCCTTGTCAGCCAGCTGCTCGCCGGGCGCGGCGTGAACGTGCTGGACATCAGTCAGACCGTCCTGCAGGACTACTTCACCATGATCATGCTGGTGGACGCCTCCGCCTGCACCGAGCCGTTCGCCAGCCTGGCGGGCGAGCTGGCCGCCGAGGGCGAGGAACACGGCCTGCAGATCAGGATACAGCGCGAGGACATCTTCAACGCGATGCACAAGATTTGATTTCCAGGGGGGACGATGTCCCCCCTGGATACGCGGCATAAATGCCGCGATACCCCCCCTCGCCTCGCATGGCGAGGCGGTTGCGCCGCCACGGCGCAAGATAAGGTATCGGGCCGGGGCAAAGCCCCGCCCCGATGAATTACGAAAATCAACGCCGCCGGAAGCGCCCGCGGCAGTTGGAGGTCAAACGCATGATAAACCGCGGTGAAATACTCGAGACCATTGAGATGATCGACCAGCAGCACCTGGACGTGCGCACGGTCACGATGGGCATTTCGCTTCTGGACTGCTGCGACGGCGACCCGGAGGCCGCCTGCCGCAAGATCTACGACAAGATAACGCGCAGGGCCGAGCGCCTTGTGCGCGTCGGCGAGGACATAGAGGCCGAGTTCGGCATCCCCATCGTGAACAAGCGCATCTCCGTCACGCCCATATCCCTCGTCGCCGGCGCAAGCGATTGCGAGGACTACGTCTGCTTCGCCAAGGCCCTGGACGACGCGCGGCGCGAGACGGGCGTCAACTTCGTCGGCGGCTTCTCCGCGCTGGTGCAGAAGGGCATGACCCCCGCGGACGAGAGGCTGATTCGCTCGATTCCCCGCGCCCTGGCCGAGACGGAGCTGGTCTGCTCCTCCGTCAACGTCGGCTCCACCAAGGCGGGCATAAATATGGACGCCGTCGCCCTCATGGGCCGCGTCGTCAAGGAGACGGCGGAGCTTACCGCCGCGCAGGGCGGCTTCGGCTGCGCCAAGCTGGTCGTATTCTGCAACGCCGTCGAGGACAACCCCTTCATGGCCGGCGCCTTCCACGGCGTCAGCGAGCCGGACACGGTGATAAACGTCGGCGTCTCCGGCCCGGGCGTCGTGCATCACGCGCTGCGCGCGGTGCGCGGCGCGGACCTCGGCGTGGTGGCCGAAACCGTCAAAAAGACCGCCTTCCGCGTCACGCGCATGGGCCAGCTGGTGGCCCAGGAGGCCAGCCGCCGCCTCGGCGTCCCCTTCGGCATAGTCGACCTCTCCCTCGCGCCGACGCCCGCCGTGGGCGACAGCGTCGCGCGCATACTCGAGGAGATGGGCCTCGAGACCTGCGGCACGCACGGCACCACCGCCGCGCTCGCGCTCTTGAACGACGCGGTGAAGAAGGGCGGCGTCATGGCCAGCTCCAGCGTCGGTGGCCTCTCCGGCGCGTTCATCCCTGTCAGCGAGGACGAGGGCATGATAGCCGCGGCCCGCTCCGGCGCGCTGACCATAGACAAGCTCGAGGCCATGACCTGCGTCTGCTCCGTCGGCCTCGACATGATCGCCGTCCCCGGCTCCACAAGCGCCGAGACCGTCAGCGCCATCATCGCCGACGAGGCCGCCATAGGCATGATAAACCAGAAGACCACCGCCGTGCGCATAATCCCCGCGCCCGGCATGGACGTGGGCGACACCGTCGAGTTCGGCGGCCTGCTTGGCAGCGCGCCGGTCATGCCGGTGCACACCGAGTCGAGCGCCGAGTTCATCCGCCGCGGCGGGCGAATCCCCGCGCCGATACATTCGCTCAAGAACTGAGGCGATTCGTCATGGAAAAAGCCAAAATGGACAGGATATCCGAGCTCACGGCCATATCGCGGCAGCGCGAGCTCAGCGAGGAGGAGAAGGCCGAGCGTCAGGCCCTGCGCGAGGAATACCTCGCCGACTGGCGGCGCGGCGCGCTCGAGGTGCTTGAGAACACCTACGTCGTCGGCCCCGACGGCAAAAAGCGCAAGCTGGGGAAGAAGGGATGAGCGCGCCCGTCTTCCGCCCGGCGGAGGGGCGCGACCTCAACGCGGTCTACGCGCTCATCTGCGACATGGAGGCGAAGGAGCTGCCGTATGCGGCCTTCGCGGAGATTTTCAGCGCGCAGCTCGCCAATCCGGATTACCTCTGCCTCGTCTGCGAGATGGACGGTGAAACAGCCGGCGAGTGCAATCTGCGCTTTGAGTATCAGCTCCACCACGCCGCGCGCATCGCCGAGATAATGGAGCTCGCCGTCGCGCCCGGGTACCGCAATCGCGGCCTCGGCGCGGATCTGCTCCGCGAGGCGCAGGTCGCCGCCCTCGCCCAGGGCTGCGTCCGGATAGAGCTCGCCTGCAACATGCTCCGCCGCGACGCGCACAGGTTTTACGAGCGCGAGGGCTTCAGAAGATACCACTATAAATTCAGCAAACCCCTGACCGGAACCGACGAAGGCAACGCGCTGGGGAGATAAAAGCAAAGCGCCCGGGAATTCCCGGGCGCTTATTTTTTGCACAGGGGCGCTTTCAAAAAATTTCTTGTTCCAGAGCGTCGAAAACCGGTGCTGAAAAGAACTCGCCGAGCGTCATCTCCAGACCGTCGCAAAGCTTCTTGATGGTTATCACGGAGACGTCCCTGCGTCTGCTGTCCAGCATGCTGTACACCGTGGACGGCGTAACACCGGATATGTTCGCCAGCTCGTTGGGTTTCATCCCTCTCTCGGCGCACAGTGAGCGCACCCTCTCAGCGACGGCGTCCTTTACCGTCATGCGAATCACCTCAAGAGGATTTTAAAAAATACTACGCGCACGCGTATACGCACCTGCGTAATTCCGCCCAACAAGCTATAATTGATTGTGCTGGCAGCCTAAGTAGTTCTGCCGTATATAGCTGTCTAGACAAATAATTTCTTTAACAGGGAGGCGTGGAATTCATGGTGTGGAATATTTTGGCGCTTATGGCTATGTTGATGCTTGGTGGATTTCTATATTCTTTTTGCACATTACCTGCGCTTATTTGCCTATTTTGCGCATATCCTCTGACACACAGGATCAGACATTACTATCCAGGACAGATTAGTGTATCCCCTATCCTTCTAAGGTACACTGCATCTATACTGTTGTTGGGTGGTATAACTGCGGCTATGTCTTTAGCCGTTTTTCATTGGGGAAACGAATGGGCCAGATACGGTTTTCTTGGAGGTGCGGCCTTGGCGTTCCTCTTTTCGTTGGGAAGATGGGGCAGGATTCCTGCCAATGTTGGGGAGTATCTACAAAGCTGTTCAAAGCATATTGAAGAGGGCGCATATAATGAACTGTTAAGGGCCTATCTCGAAGCTGATCTAGACGTAAATACAGGTACCGTTAACTATGCGAGAAATGCGCTTTTTGGAAAGTGACCTCCGCTTTTTTGCTTTTCGCTGAGGAAGGAGGGTGTTTAATGAATCTACTAGACGCTCATAAAATGGATAATCAATTGGCCATTTGTTCAGTCCATACAGACAATATCTGCTTACATATAAGAAATAGCGGATGGTATCCGGCGTGTCTGCCCTTTTTGCCGCACAAAAGGTAAAAGCAAAGCGCCCGGGAGCTCCCGGGCGCTCGATTTTTTCCTTTCAGGCGGTTTTTCTCCGCCGCACAAGCTGAGACGCGGCGAAGAGGGCGGGGCATACATAGGGCTCCGCAAACCGGAACACGTTCGTGTAGTTCCACGCGAACAACCCGTCGAGGAGCCGGAACGGCAGCGAGACAGCCGCTTTCGTGTTCATTAGCCGTCCGGCCTTCATTTGTCCGCGCCGCCGGAGAGCTTGAGCCGGCGCGAGACAGCCTCTCGCTTCAAGTCTCGTCCGGCACATATTCGGCTATATCTTCGAGCCTGCAGCCGAGTATCCTGCACAGCGCGTCAAGCGTGTTTGTTGAGACCGATTCCCCGGCCTTGAGCCGCCTGACAGTAGAGCTGCTGATGCCGCCCTTAACCTGAAGCGTATAAGTGCTCGCGCCCAAGCGCTTCATCGTCTCCCAAAGCGGAGCATAAGTAATCACCGGCAGCCCTCCTTTCGCTCTTTACATATCTCTATTATTGCCTATAATAGAGACAGATGGTGATAGGCAATATTGCCTATATAGGGAAAGGAGGTGCTGTTATGCCGGTGAACTTTGAAATTCTCTACTTCTACCTCTTCAACCGCGTGACCGACGCGCTCGAGGCCCTGGAGGCGGGCCGGCCGGACGAGGCGCGCGAGGCGCTCATCGAGGCCCAAAGGCGGACGGAGGGGATGTACATCGAAGAAAGCAGGGAGGAAACGTAGGGGCGGGCTTCCACGCCCGCCCGGCGTGGGTGAACGAATAACGTGGGTGCGCCGCACCCACTCCATCGGCTCCCCTGAAAGGGGAGCTGTCGCGCCGCACTGCGGCGTGACTGAGGGGTTGAGGCCGAGGCGGGTGAGAGGCGGATGCCTTCCTCGCCCCTACGACATGGCTGGAAGGTGTCAGCGCGTATCTGACGTCGTCCGTAGACCGGCGCAAGGGGCGTCGAGGACGCCGCCCCCTACAGTGGGTGCGAGACATACGCTGCGCGATGCGACGCGGCGGATGCGGCTTGTCCGCGTCTCGCAATGGAGCGCGGGCTGCACCCGCG
>CALWYT010000094.1 GCA_944385835.1 uncultured Oscillospiraceae bacterium
AGACGTGCTTGGGGCTGCCGTCCACGATGGCCTTTACGCGCTTAACGTTGGGCTTCCAGGTGCGGTTGGAGCGCCTGTGGGAATGGCTGACCTTGATGCCGAAGGCCATATCCTTGCCGCAGAATTCACACTTTGCCATGAGTTGCACCTCCGTTCCGGCTGGTTTCTAGTTTACAGCCTTAATATAATAGCACTACGCTCACGCAAATGCAAGAAAAATATATCCGCGCGCCCGGGCGTCAGAAAAGGCATTGCCAAAACCGGGGCGGATGGGTAAAATAAGAGTGTCAGCGCGGCACGGCGCCGCGCGGAAGGAGGAGCCATGAAAAACGACGGATATTCCGTAAGTCTCAGGGAGATAGCCCGCGAGCAGGGCCTGAGCATCCTCAACGCGGCCCCCGGCTTTGACACGGCCTCGGTGCGCACGGCGGACGTCAACCGCCCGGCGCTGCAGCTGGCCGGGTTTTACGACTACTTCGACCCCAAGCGGCTGCAGCTCATCGGCCGCGTGGAGTACACCTATCTCGAGAGCCTGGGCGCCGAGCAGCGGCGCGAGGCGCTGGAGCGCTTCATGCGCTTCGATCTCGCGGCCATCATCCTCTGCCACGGGATAGACCCCATGCCGGAGCTGATGGAGATCGCGCGCAAGTACAACCGCACGGTCATGAGCACCGTGGAGGACACCTCCACCTTCATGGCCGACCTGATAAGTATGCTGCGCAGCGCCATGGCCCCGCGGGTCACGCTGCACGGCGTGCTGGTGGAGGTCTACGGCGAGGGCCTGCTGATAACCGGCGACTCCGGCGTGGGCAAAAGCGAGACCGCCCTCGAGCTTATCAAGCGCGGCCACCGCCTGATCGCCGACGACGCGGTGGAGATACGCCGCATCTCGCGCGAGACGCTGATAGGCAGCGCGCCGGAGCTTATCCGCTACTATATGGAGCTGCGCGGCATAGGCGTCATAAACGCGCGGCACATCTTCGGCGTCGGCGCGGTAAAGCCGGAGACGGACGTGGACCTGGTGGTGAACTTCGAGCTGTGGGACGACGAAAAGACCTACGACCGCCTGGGCCTGGAGACCGAGCATACCAGCATCCTGGGCGTGGACCTGCCCAGCTACACCATACCCGTGCGGCCCGGGCGCAACCTGGCCGTCATACTGGAGCTGGCCGCGATGAACAACCGCCAGAAGAAGATGGGCTACAACGCCGCCGAGGCCCTCGCGCGCGAGCACGACGCCCTGGTGGACTCGGGGAAGGAGTTCTGATGCCGGACTACAGCGAGCTTGCGCGGGAGCTGCGCTCCGCCCTGCCGGGCCTGGAGGTGCGCGAGAACGTGCCGATGAGCGAGCTTTGCTCGTTCCGTATAGGCGGCCCGGCGCGGCTGATGCTGCTGCCGGGCGGCGCGGCGGAGGCCGCCGCGGCGCTGGGCATACTGCGCGCCGCCGGCGCCGGCGTGCTCATCTGCGGCAACTGCACCAACCTGCTTGTCCGCGACGAGGGCATCCCCGGCGCGGTGCTGTGCATGTCCAAGCCGGCCTCCGCGCTGGAGGCCCTGGACGGCGGGCGCATCCGCGCGGGGGCGGGCGCGACGCTGAACGCCCTCGCGGTTTTCGCCGCGCAGCTTTCGCTGGCGGGGCTGGAGTTCGCCCACGGCATCCCCGGCAGCGTCGGGGGCGGCGTGGCCATGAACGCGGGCGCCTACGGCGGCGAGATAAAGGACGTCCTGGAGAGCGTGGAGTTCGTGGACGAGTCCGGCGCGGTGAAGAGCCTGCCCGCCGGCGAGCTGGGCCTCGGCTACCGGCGCAGCGCCTTCACGGGTACGGAGAGGCTGATAACCTCCGCCGTGTTCCGGCTCCGGCGCGGCGACGGCGCGGCGATACGCGCGCGCATGGCCGAGCTTATTGAAAAGCGCCGGGCCTCACAGCCGCTGGATATGCCCAGCGCGGGCAGCGCCTTCAAGCGCCCGGCCGCGGGCTACGCCGCCGCGATGATAGACGCCGCCGGGCTGAAGGGCTTTTCCGTCGGCGGGGCCATGGTGTCCGAGAAGCACGCCGGGTTCATCGTGAACGCCGGGGGCGCGACCTGCGCCGACGTCCTGGCGCTGATGCGCGAGGTGCGCCGCCGCGTGTACGAGCGCGAGGGCGTGCTGCTGGAGCCGGAGATAAAGCTGGCGCCGCCGGAGGGCTGAGCGCCGGCCTTTGGGGGATACGGGATGGAGCTGCTTATAATATCCGGGCTGTCCGGCGCGGGCAAGAGCCAGGCGGCGGACATACTCGAGGACATGGACTTCTACTGTGTGGACAATATGCCCCTCGCGCTGCTGCCGCGCTTTGCGGAGCTGTGCCTCGCCAGCAAGGGCCGCTACGACCGCGTGGCGCTGGTGACCGACGTGCGCGAGCGCGAGAGCCTGGACGCCCTGCTCCCGGCCCTGGACGGGCTGTGGAAGATGGGCCTGGAATACCGCATACTCTTTGTCGAGGCCGACGTGGCCACGCTGGTGCGCCGCTATAAAAGCTCGCGCCGGCCGCACCCGATGCAGCAGCCCGGCGGCACCATAGACGACGCAGTGCGGCGCGAGGTCGCCGCGCTCTCGCCCGTGCGCGAGCGGGCGGACTACATAATCAACACGACGGGGCTTACCGCCAGTATGCTCCAGGGCCGGATACGCGAGATAATCTCCGGCGGGGGGCCGCGCTGCGCCATAACCGTCACGGCCTTCGGCTACAAATACGGCCTGCCCATGGACGCCGACCTGGTCTTTGACGTCAGGTTCCTGCCCAACCCCTTCTACGTGGCCGCGCTCAGGCCGCAGAGCGGGCTGGACGCGGACGTGGCGGACTTCGTCCTCTCCCGGGCGGAGGCGAAGGAGTTCATGGACCGGCTCTGCGCGCTGCTGGACTTCGTCATACCGCTGTACTCCGAGGAGGGGCGCTACACGCTGCACATAGCCGTGGGCTGCACGGGCGGGCGGCACCGCTCCGTGGCCGTGGCGAACGAGCTTGCGCGCAGGCTGGGCGAAAAGCACGGCGCCGTCACCGCCGCCTTCCGCGACATAGAAAAGGGATGAACCATGAAAACTAAGCGACCCCATTCCCCGCGCATCGCCGTCATAGGCGGAGGCACCGGCCTCTCCACCATGCTGCGCGGGCTGAAGAAGCTCTCCGGCGACATCACCGCCATCGTCACCGTCGCCGACGACGGCGGCGGCAGCGGTATGCTGCGCGAGGACCTGGGTATGCCGCCCCCGGGCGACGTGCGCAACTGCATCCAGGCCCTCGCCAACACCGAGCCTATCATGGAGAAGCTGCTGGCCTACCGCTTCACCGAGGGCAGCCTCAAGGGGCAGTGCTTCGGCAACCTCTTCCTCGCCGCGCTCAACGGCATGTCCGGCACCTTCGACGAGGCCGTGCGGCGCATGTCCGACGTCCTGGCCATCACCGGCCGCGTGCTGCCCGTCACCAACGAGAACGTCCACCTCGCGGCGGAGTTCTCCGACGGCAGCGAGGCCTTCGGGGAGAGCCATATCGCGGACTTCAAGAAGGGTACGGACAGGCGCATCGTGCGCGTGCGCCTGGTCCCGGAGCGGCCCCGGGCGCTGCCCGAGGCGATAGAGGCCATAGAGGAAGCCGACATGATCGTCCTCGGCCCCGGCAGCCTCTACACCTCCATAATGCCGAACCTCGTCACCGAGGGCGTGGCCAAGGCCGTCGCCGCCTCCGACGCCTTCAAGGTCTATGTGCTCAACGTCATGACCCAGGACGGCGAGACGGAGGGCTACACGGCCAGCGACCACATCGAGGCCCTCTTCTCCAACTCCGGCGAACACCTCTTCGACTACTGCCTCGCCAACAGCCTGGCCATACCCGAGGAGCTGGCCGCGCGCTACCGCGCCGAGGGCGCCGAGCCGGTGGAGATAGACGACGACGCCGTCTACAAGCTGGGCGTGGGCATACTCCGCGCGCCCGTCGCCGGTTGGCAGAGCGGCTACGCCCGCCACGACCCCGACGCCCTTTCGCGCGAGCTGCTGCGCCTCTACCGCGAGAAGTCGCACACCCGCGTCTACCGCTGAAGCCGGACCGCCGCAAAAGTGGAGGGAGATATGTCCTTTGCCTACGAAGCCAAAAACGAGCTTTGCCGCGTAAAGCTGCCGCGGAAGTGCTGCGCCGTGGCGGAGTGCTACGGCGTGCTGCTCTTCTGCAGCAGCTTCACCGCGCGCGAGATACGCATAATGACCGGCCACGACGGCTTCGCCGCGCTGCTGCCGCGGCTTTTCCGGCGCGCCTTCGGCTTCGGCTTCGACTCCGCGCCGGGCAGGGAGCCGCGCCCCGGCGCGCGCAGCACGCTGCTGATAACCGCGCCGGAGAAGATCGCCGCCGTCTTTCGCGCCTTCGGCATGGAGCCGGACGACACGCTGACGCTGCACATCAACCTCGGCGTGCTGGAAAACGACTGCTGCAAGGCCAGCTTCGTGCGCGGGGCCTTCCTCGCCGGGGGCAGCATGACCGACCCCGTCAAGCGCTACCACCTCGAGCTGAACACCACCCACGCCAGCGTGGGGCGCGAGCTTTGCGCCCTGCTCGGCGAGCTGGGCTTTGAGCCGGGCCTCGCCCGGCGCGGGGCCAACAGCGTGGCGTATTTCAAGCAGAACGAGGCCATCGCCGACTTCCTCACGCTGACCGGCGCCGACGTCTCGGCCATGGAAACCATAAACGCGCGCGTCGAGCGCGGTATGCGCAACGAGATAAACCGCAAGGTGAACTGCGACACGGCCAACGCCGACAAGACCGTCGCCGCCGCCCAGGAGCAGCTGGCCGCGATACGCCTCCTGGAGTCCCGCCGGGGCCTGGACGCCCTGCCGGAGGGCCTGCAGCAGGCGGCGCTGCTGCGCATAGCCAACCCGGAGGCCAGCCTCGCCGACCTCGCCGCGCTCTCCGTCCCGTCCGTCAGCAAGAGCTGCCTGAGCCACAGGCTCAAGCGGCTGCTCTCCCTCGCGCGCGAGTCTTCGGAGGAGGCGTGACATGGCCTTTGTACACCTGCACCTGCACACCGAATACAGCCTGCGCGACGGGGCCTGCCGCATCGGCGCCCTGGCCAAGCGCGCCAAGGCCCTGGGCTTTCCCGCCCTCGCCATAACCGACCACGGCGTCATGTACGGCGCCGTGAACTTCTACCGCGCCTGCCTGGCCGAGGGCATAAAGCCCATCATAGGCTGCGAGGTCTACGTGGCCCCGCGCGAGCGCACGGGCCGCGAGTACGGCATAGACAACCGCTACACCCATCTCATCCTGCTGTGCAAGAACGAGACGGGCTACCGCAACCTCAGCTACCTCGTCTCCATGGGCTTCATCGAGGGCTTCTACGTCAAGCCGCGCATAGACTGGCCCCTGCTCGCCGAGCACAGCGAGGGCCTGGTATGCCTCTCCGGCTGCCTCGCCGGCGACATACCGCAGAAGATAATAAGCGGGCAGTACGACGCGGCCAAGGAGCGCGCGCTGGAGCTGCGCGGGATCTTCGGCGAGGACTTCTACCTCGAGATACAGCGCCACGGCCTGCGCGAGGAGGAGGACGCGGCCGCCGGGCTGCTGCGGCTGCACGACGAGACGGGCATCCCCCTCGCCGTGACCAACGACGCGCACTATATAGATAAGGGCGACGCCTACTTCCAGGACGTGCTCATGTGCATCCAGACCGGCAAGACCGTCGGCGAGGCCGAGCGTATGCGTTTCGAGACGCAGGAGTTCTACCTCAAGAGCGAGGACGAGATGCGCGCGCTCTTCCCGGACCGTCCCGACGCCGCGGACAACACGGTGGAGATAGCGGAGAAGTGCAGCTTCGACTTCGAGTTCAACCACTACCACCTGCCGCGCTTCCAGCTGCCCGAGGGCGAGGGCGACAGCTTCGCCTACCTCAGGAAATTGTGCGCCGCGGGCTTTGAAAAGCGCTACGGCCCCGGCCGCGAGGACGCGCGCCGCCAGCTGGACTACGAGCTGGACATGATAAAGCGCATGGGCTTCGTCGATTACTTCCTGATCGTCTCCGACTTCATCGGCTACGCCAAGGGCCAGGGCATACCCGTCGGCCCGGGCCGAGGCAGCGCCGCGGGCAGCGTGGTGAGCTACTGCCTCTTCATCACCGACGTGGACCCGATAAAGTACAGCCTCTACTTCGAACGCTTCCTGAACCCCGAGCGCGTCAGTATGCCCGACATCGACATAGACTTCTGCGTGCGCCGCCGCGGCGAGGTGATAGAGTACGTCAACCGCAAGTACGGCCGCGACCACGTGGCCCAGATAGTCACCTTCGGCACCATGGCCGCGCGCGCCGCCGTGCGCGACACCGGCCGCGCGCTGGACATAAGCTACGCCGAGTGCGACGCCGTGGCCAAGCAGGTGCCGAGCGCGCCGGGCATGACGCTCCAGGAGGCGATGCACCTCTCCAAGCAGCTGCGGGATATGTACGCCGGCGAGGAGCGCGTAAAGCAGCTCATAGACACGGCGACGGCCCTGGAGGGTATGCCGCGCCACGCCAGCACCCACGCCGCCGGCGTCGTGATAACGGAAAAGCCGGTATACGAATACGTCCCCCTCGCCAGGAACGACGAGAGCGTCGTCACGCAGTACCCCATGACCACGCTGGAGGAGCTGGGCCTGCTGAAGATGGACTTCCTGGGCCTGCGCAACCTCACGGTGCTCGAGGACGCGGCGGAGCTGGTGCGCCGGCACACGCCCGGCTTCGACGTCAACGCCCTGCCCGACGACGATCCCGCCACCTTCGCCATGCTGGCCGCCGGCAAGACCATGGGCGTGTTCCAGCTCGAGAGCGCGGGCATGACCAGCGTCTGCACCCGCCTCGGTCCGAAGAGCATAGAGGACATCACCGCCGTAATAGCCCTCTACCGCCCCGGCCCGATGGATTCCATCCCCCGCTTCATAGAAAACAGCAAGCGGCCAGAGCGCATCAGCTACAAGCACCCGGCGCTGGAGCCTATCCTCTCCGTCACCTACGGCTGCATCGTCTACCAGGAGCAGGTGATAGAGATTTTCCGCCGTCTCGCCGGCTTCTCGCTGGGCCAGGCGGACACTATCCGCCGCGCGATGAGCAAGAAAAAGCACGAAATCATCGACGCCGAGCGCAAGGCCTTCGTCAGCGGCGACCCGGCGCGCAGCATCCGCGGCTGCGTCGCGTCCGGCATCCCGGAGGCGACGGCGGAGGCCATATACGACGAGATACTCGACTTTGCGAGCTACGCCTTCAACAAGGCGCACGCCGTCTGCTACGCCATCGTGGCCTACCGCACGGCGTACATGAAGCGCCACCATCCGCGCGAGTACATGGCCGCGCTGCTGACCAGCGTGCTGGACTCCTCCGCCAAGGTGGCCGAGTACATCGCCGAGTGCCGCGACATGGGCATACGCCTCATGCCGCCGGACGTCAACGAGTCCGACGCCTGGTTCACCGTCTCCGGCGGCGACATACGCTTCGGCCTGGTGGCGATAAAGAACATAGGCGAGAAGTTCATATTGCAGCTGATGGAGGAGCGGCGGGCCAACGGGCCGTTCAAGTCCCTGGAGGACTTCTGCCGGCGTATGTCCGGCAAGGAGCTGAACCGCCGCGCTGTGGAAAGCCTGATACGCTCCGGCGCCTTTGACGGCACCGGCGTCAAACGCCGGGCCATGATGCTGATGCTGGACGCCGTGCTCGAGGGCATCGCCGGCGAGGGCAGGCGGAACATCGCCGGGCAGTACGACCTCTTCGGCGGCGAGGCGGAGGACGCCGCCGGCGCCTCCGTCCCGGTCCCGGACGCCGAGGAGTACACGCGCGGCGAGCTTATGGCGATGGAGCGCGAGACGACGGGCCTCTACCTCTCCGGCCACCCGATGGACGAGTACCGCGACGCGGCCCGCGCCGCCGGCGCCGTCAACATCGGCGCCATCCTCTCCGACTTCTCCGCCGAGGGCGGGCCTGAGCGCTTCGCCGACGGGCAGATAGTGACCCTCGCGGGCATAGTGGCCTCCCGCCGCACGCGCACAACCAAGAACGGCGCGCTGATGGCCTACGTCCAGCTGGAGGACGACACGGGCAGCATGGAGCTGCTCTGCTTCCAGCGCGCGCTGGACTCCGGCGGCGGCTACATCGCCGACAACGCCGCGCTGCTGGTGCGCGGGCGCATAAGCGTCCGCGACGAGAAGGAGCCGCAGCTGGTGGCGGACAGCATCCGGCCCATCTCCGACGCGGCCGACCTGCGCGGGGACTACGCCCGGCCGCGCCGGCTGTGGCTGCGCCTGCCCACGGCCGACTCGCGGCTGCTGCGGCGCATAGAGCTGCTGCAGGAGATGTTCCCCGGCGACGAGCGGATGATAGTCTACATCGCCGACAGCGGCCGCCGCCTGGGCGCGAACTGCGTAATAATGGACAGCCTGGTGCGCGAGCTGGAGGAGCTGCTGGGCCGGGAGAACGTGAAGATAGTCACGCCGAGGTAGTTTTGTCGAGAAATTTTGCCTAAAGCGCGGAAAAGCGCTTGACAATCCCATTGTAGGATGATAGTATCTTTATCGACATGGGGGAGTAGTCATCCTCTCCGGCGCGTGAATTCGGCGCGGCAAAGGCCGCGCGGCGTTTGCCGTAGGAGGCAAGTCAACACCTTGGTCCAAACTTAAAGCCCCGCAGCTGCGGCGCGCTGGATCTGGCTTGCATTAAATGGCGAGACTCATGGATATGGCAAAGGGTCCACATCCATGGGTCTCTTTTGCTACATTAAGAAAGGGTGGTAAAGGCAAGTGAAGTACTATTGCGAGGACGTCTCCGAGGTATTCAGAGACGTAGAGAGCAGCGAAGCCGGCCTGAGCGGCGCCGAGGCGCAGAAACGCCTTGAGCGCGACGGCCGGAACGAGCTGGCCGCAGAGAAGAAGGATTCGCTCATAAAGCGCTTCTTCGCCCAGATGGCCGACCCGATGATCATCATCCTGATCGTCGCCGCCGCCATCAGCGCAGTCACCGGCATCTACGAAGAGGGCATCGAGGGCATCACCGACACGGTGATCATCCTCATCGTCGTCATCGTCAACGCTGTCCTCGGCGTCTATCAGGAGAGCAAGGCGGAAAAAGCCATAGAGGCCCTTCAGGCCATGAGCGCCGCCACCAGCAAGGTCCTGCGCGACGGCAAGGTCAGCATCGTCCCCAGCGCCGAGCTGGTCGTGGGCGACGTTGTGCTGCTCGAGGCCGGCGACGCCGTCCCCGCCGACGGCCGCATCTTTGAGAGCGCCAGCCTTCAGATAGAGGAGGCCGCGCTGACCGGCGAAAGCGTCCCCGTATATAAGTTCATAGATATAATCGACCTCAAGGACAGCTCCGACGTCCCCCTGGGCGACCGCAAGAACATGTGCTACATGGGTTCCACGGTCACCTACGGCCGCGGCTCCATGGTCGTCACCGCCACCGGCATGGACACCGAGATGGGCAAGATCGCCGACGCCCTCTCCCGCGCCGAGCAGGGCCAGACCCCGCTGCAGATCAAGCTCAGCCAGCTCTCCAAGATCCTCACCTGGCTGGTGCTGGGCATCTGCGTCGTGATATTCGCCGTCCAGATCATCCGCGCCGGCGGGCTTGACTTCGAGGTCGTGCTCGACAGCTTCATGGTCGCCGTCTCCCTGGCCGTCGCGGCCATACCCGAGGGCCTGGCCGCCGTCGTCACGGTGGTGCTCTCCATCGGCGTCACCAATATGTCCAAGCGCAACGCCATTATCCGCCGCCTGACCGCCGTCGAGACCCTCGGCTGCGCCCAGGTCATCTGCTCCGACAAGACCGGCACCCTGACCCAGAACAAGATGACCGTCGTCGACCACTACGGCGACGACGAAAAGCTCCTCGCCACCGCCATGAGCCTCTGCTCCGACGCGGAGGAGGACGACAACGGCGTCGCCGTCGGCGAGCCGACCGAGGCCGCCCTCGTCAACTACGCCCACGGCCTCGGCCTGGACAAGCCCGGCCTCAAGGCCGGCCAGCCGCGCGTGGGCGAGGCCCCCTTCGACTCCATGCGCAAGATGATGAGCACCGTCCACAAGACGGCCAATGGCATCATCCAGTACACCAAGGGCGCCCCCGACGAGGTGCTCAAGCTCTGCACCCACTACATTGAGAACGGCGAAGTCAAGCCCATGACCGACGCCAAGCGCGAGGAGATCCTCGCCGCCAACAAGGCCATGGCCGACAGGGCGCTGCGCGTCCTCGCCGCCAGCGAGCGCAAATGGGACGCCGTCCCCGCCGACTGCAGCCCCGCCGCCCTCGAGAACAACCTCATCTTCATCGGCCTCACCGGCATGATCGACCCGGTCCGCCCGGAGGTCAAGGCCGCCATCGAGGAGTGCCGCGGCGCCGGCATCCGCCCGATAATGATCACCGGCGACCATATCGACACCGCCATGGCCATCGCCCGCGAGCTGGGCATCCTCACGCCGGAGACCAAGGCCATCACCGGCAGTATGCTCAACGAGATGAGCGACGAGGAGTTCGACCGCGAGTTCGACAAGATCTCCGTCTACGCCCGCGTGCAGCCCGAGCACAAGACCCGCATCGTCAACGCCTGGCGCAGCCACAACAACGTCACCGCCATGACCGGCGACGGCGTCAACGACGCGCCCAGCATTAAGAGCGCCGACATCGGCGTGGGCATGGGCATCACCGGCACCGACGTCACCAAGAACGTCGCGGACATGGTCCTCGCCGACGACAACTTCGCCACCATCGTGGGCGCGGTCGAGGAAGGCCGCCGCATCTACGACAACATCCGCAAGGCCATACAGTTCCTGCTCGGCTCCAACATGAGCGAGGTCATCAGCATCTTCGTGGCCACCATCATGGGCTTCACGATACTCCAGCCCGTCCACCTGCTCTGGATCAACCTCGTCACCGACTGCTTCCCGGCCCTCGCGCTGGGCATGGAGAAGGCCGAGGCCGACATCATGCGCCGCAAGCCCCGCGACGCCAAGGCCGGCGTCTTTGCCGGCGGCATGGGCTTCGACATAGCCTATCAGGGCCTGATGATCTCCGTCCTCACCCTCGCGAGCTACTTCGTCGGCCACTACATCGAGGCCCACACCTGGGCCATCACCGACAGCGCGGACGGCACGACCATGGCCTTCGTCACCATGAGCATGGCCGAGATCTTCCACAGCTTCAATATGCGCTCGCAGCGCGGCAGCCTCTTCAGCATAAAGGGCTTGAACAAGACCCTCACCATCGCCGCCGCCGGCAGCTTTGTGCTGACCACCCTCGTCTGCGAGGTACCCTTCCTGGCCAACGCCTTCGGCTTCACCAGCGTCGAGCTTGTGGAGTATCTCATCGCCCTGGCCTTCGCCATCAGCGTCATCCCCATTGTCGAGATAGTCAAGCTGATACAGCGCCGCGCAGGCAAGAACAAGTAAATCTCAAAACTAAAAGCGCAGCCCCGGGTCAATCCGGGGCTGCGCCGCTTATACGAAGCCCGCCGCGCCCTCGGGGCGCGGCGGGCCTTTTGTCATCCCTGCGCGGCGCAGGTGTGAGCGATGAAGGCCTCGCGGCAGACGGCCTTCGCCGCGGCGTGCGCGGCCTCGGCGCTGGCTGCGTCCGGGAACAGCCCGAACACCGCGCTGCCAGAGCCGCTCATCGCCGCGCCCAGCGCGCCGTTATCCAGCAGCAGGCGCTTTATCTCCGCGACGGCGGAGGCGGCGCGCCGGTCCAGCACGTCCTCGAACACGTTGTACATCCTCCGCGCCACGCCGCCCACGTCGCCGCGGGCGACGGCCTCCAGCATCCCGGCCGTGTCCGGGCGGCAGCGGCTGCGCCGCGAGTCCACCCGCGCGAACAGCTCGGGCGTGGAGCAGCTGAAGTGCGGCATACATATGACTACGTCCGTCTCCGGCAGGGGGCTGAGCGCCTGCAGCCGCTCGCCCCGCCCCTCCGCCAGGGCCGTGCCGCCCAGGAGGCAGAAGGGTACGTCGCTGCCCGCCTCGAGCGCGGCGGCGAAGAGGCCCTCCGGCCCCAGCGCGCCGCCGTGCAGCTCGTTGAGCGCGGCGAGCACCGCCGCGGCGTCGGAGGAGCCGCCGCCCAGGCCGGCGCAGACGGGTATGCGCTTCGTTATGCGAATCGCCGCGCCCCCCGGCTCGCCCAGCGCCTTGTAAAAGGCGCGGGCCGCCTTGACGGCGACGTTCCTGTCCCCGCCGGGGATGTAGCTGCGGTTGGTCGAGGCGCGGAAGTCGCCGGGCGCGGCCCGCTCGACGTACACCTCGTCGGCGAGGCTGCAGCTCTGCATCACCATGCGCAGCTCGTGATAGCCGTCCTCCCTCGCGCCCAGCACGTCCAGCGAGAGGTTCAGTTTCGCGCGGGCCTCGCGCGTCACGCCGCTCACAGCTCGAAGAGCAGCTCCATGAGCCGCGTGCCGGAGTCGAGGAAGGGGCCGCCCTCCGCGTTTTTCTCGCTGTAGGCCAGGCCGCAGCCCGGCCGCGGCTCGCGGCTGTCGTAGAGCATATACGGCACCGGGGCCGCGCCGTGCGCGCCGGAGCGCATATAGGTCCTGTGGTCGGAGAGTATCAGCAGCCGGAAGTCCTCGCCGCGCGCGCGCAGCGCCTCGCACAGCGGCCTCACGACCCGCTCGGACAGGCACTCCACGGAGTAGATCTTGTGCTCCAGGTCGTGGTTGTGCGTGGCCTCGTCGGGACCCTCCAGATGCACCGCCGCGAAGCCGCGCCGCGCGAGGATGTTCAGCGCGGCGGCGGTCTTGGCCTCGTAGTCCGTGTCCCACTCGCCCGTCGCCGTCGCCACGCTGACCGGCTCCAGGCCGACAAGCGCGGCTATGCCGTGGCAGAGCGGCACCGCGCTGACAACGCCGCCCTCCTCACCGTAGCGCGCGGTGAAATTGGGCAGCCTGGCGCCCTTGCCCTCGGCCCAGAACCATATCCCGTTGGCCGGCAGGCGTCCCTCCGCGCGGCGCTTTTCATTTATCGGATGCCTCTCGAGCAGCGCGTTCGCCCGCTCCATGAGCGCGAGAAGGGCCTCCGCGTTGGCGTTCCCGCGGGGCAGTATGGGGCCGATGGCCTCGTTGAGGTGGTCGTGCGGCGGGGCGAGCACAATGCCGTCGAGGTCGGCGTCCTCCTGCACCGCCAGGTGGCGGAAGCTGGAGCCGGGCCGGACGCTCATGCCGGCGGCAGCTGCCATCGCGGCGAAGGACGGCCCGGCAAACAGCCACTCTATCAGCTCGTCGCTCTCCTCCCCCTCGATGGAGCCGGCGCTGTGCGAGAGCATGGTCCGTTCGGCAAAGGGCAGCCCCTCGCCGCCGAGCGTAACCATGTTGCAGCGGTAGCAGGCCCCTCCCTCGGGCATCACGCCGCCGCCGGCCGCCAGCTCCAGCGGCGCGCGGCCGGAGAAATACTTCGCCGGGTCGCAGCCGAAGATGCCCATGATGGCCGTGTCGCTCCCCGGCGGGAAGCCCTCGGGTATGGTCTGCACCAGGCCCAGCTCCCCCCGCTCGCAGAGCGAGTCGAAGTACGGCTTGCGGCAGGCCTCCAGCGGCGTCCTGCCCCCCAGCTCCGGCAGCGGGTCGTCGGCCATGCCGTCGCCTATGACAAGTATGTATTTCATGGCTTGTCCTCCTGCTCCGCGCCGCGCCCTCCGCCCCTCCCGAGGGGCGTGACGCCGCGCTCTTTTTCCGACAGTATAACACAGCGCCGGCCCACAGCGCAACTTCCCCGCCCCAGAATTCGGACAGGCGTCCGCCGCAGCCCGCTCAATTCCCAGTTATTTGCTCTATTGGAGTGTTATTTATCCAACAATCTCGTTTTTTTGTGAGATATGTTTGTGCAACTAATCGGCAATAAAATGTTGAACTAAGTAGGGCCTTGTGGTATGATGCACCTAGAAAACTGAGCGGGAGGTGGGCCGATTTGCCCAAAAACTCCAAAAACACACAGGATGCCGCCGCGGCCGAGCGCGAGTTCGAGGAGCTGAAGCTGCGCCTTCGCGCCGAAACCGAGGCCGACATGAAGGTGCTCGGGGCGCTTCTGGATGCGGAGAGGCAGGCCAACGGCATAGAGCAGGCCGCCGAGGACTACGCCGTAGGCGCCGAGTGGCGCATAGCGGAGAGCGCGCGGGACATAGACGCTGCCGAGCGCGCCGCCACCCGCGAGGCCGCGGCCAAGGCCGCCGCTGCCGCCGCCGCCGAGGCCGACAAGCGCATCGCCGCCGTCCAGGCCGACGCGGCGCGCCGCCGCGAGGAGCTGAGCGGCCGTTTTGCCGATAGGCGCGCCGGCTACGCGGATAAAGTTTTCCAGATCGTAACGGGTGCCGCCGATGAATAACGCGACGCGCAGGGCGATGGACATAGCGCTCGCCGCAGAGGCGCGCGGTATGTACTCCCGATTGCTGAACGCGGAGGAAAAGCAGCGCATGAGCCAGCTGCACAGCGTCCAGGACCTCTTGAGCCTGCTGACGCGCAGCGAGGCCTGGCACGACGCGGCGCTGATAGCGCAGTCCGGCGAGCTGACGGACTCCGCCTTTTCCGAGGCGGTCGAGCGCTGCGTCTACGCCGACTATGAAAAGCTCTACCGTTTCGCCCAGGACACCAGCCGTGAGTTCCTGGCCTTCATAACCCTGGACGAGGAGCTGGAGGCCATCATGAAGGCCCTCCGCCGCCTCCAGCGGCCCGGTTCCCCCGCCGCGGAGGGGAGCGACGCCCTGCCTCCGCGCTTCCGCGCCGACCGCCGGCTGGACAAGCTGCGCCGGGCGAAGAGCTGGGACGAGCTGCGTTCCGCGTGCAGCGGCGGTATCTACGCGCCGGTGCTCGCCTCGCTGGAGCTGGACGGAAAGACCGGGCTGCCGTCGCTCTCCGCGGCGGTGACGGCCATGGAATCGCGCTTCTTCGGCTCCCTGGCCTCGTATATGCGCACAGGCTACGACGGCCCGGCCAAGCGGGAGCTTATTCGGGCAGTGTCCTTCCGCGCGGATATGCTCAACATCTCCTACCTGCTGCGGCTGCGCCGCTTCGGCACGCCGCCGGAAAAGGCCTCCGGGCTGCTGCTCTCCCTGCGCGGGGACATAACGCGCGAGGTGGAACGGGCCGTCCTCGCCGCGGGCAGCGACGAGGAGGCGCTGGAGATAGTCCGCGGCACGCACGCAGGGCATTGGCTGCCCAGGGACGCCGGCCTCGAATCGCCGGAGGCGCTGGTGCGCGCCGCGCAGATAGCCTACTTCCGCAAGGTGCTGCACGGCCCGCTCAACCTCGCTGCCGTCTACGCCTTCATAACGCTCAAGGAGTATGAAGGCGATATGCTCCGCCGCGTATTTGTGGCGCTGCAATACGGGCTTTCGCCCGCCGGATATATGGACTGACACACACCGCGGCCCGCCGCGCAAGCGGCTCGCGGCCGCCCGACAGACAGGACGACAAACCTGAGCCTTTAAGGGGGGCAGATACTTGGCAACGGAAAAATTGGTCAGGGCCGTCGTTTCAGGCCCTGTCGCAGTCATGGACGAGGCCATAAGGACCCTCATGCTTGACCATGAATTCCAGCCGCTGCAGGCCAGCAGCACGCTGGGCGGCAAGGGCGAGCTGCAGGTCCCCGACTGCGACGACATCTACCGTCCGGCCCTGGACAGCGCGACGGCGCTGCTCGGCAAGCTGGGCGTGACGCCCGGCTTCCAGGCCTTCAAGGGCGCCGGATACACGCTTGAAAACTGCGAGAGCTGGCTTACGGAGAACTCCGCGGCCGTGGCGCGCCTCGCCACGAAGCGCAACAGCGCCCTGGCGCTCGCCCAGGACGACCGCGAGCTTATAGGCCGGCTGGAGCCGTTCTCCCTGCTCGAGGTTGACCTCGAGGAGCTGCTGAACATGAAGAGTATGCGTATGCACTTCGGCAGCACGGCCCTGGAATTCTGGCCCGAGCTGCGCCGGGAGGCCGAGACCGAGTACGGCGCGTTCCTCTTCCGCAGCGGCTTCGATAAGGAAAAGATTTACTGCATACTGCTCACTCTGCCCGGCACAAGCGTCATGGCGGAGGAGCGGCTTTGCTCCAAGGGCCTGGTGCTCGAGGACCTGCCCAACGCCGCCGGCCTCACCGGCATACCCGCCAAGCGCATAGCCGAGCTGCGCGCGGAGGCGGAGGCCGCGCAGAAGGAGGGCGAGGAGCTTAACCGCCAGCTCGCCGCCCTGGCCGGCAAGATAGGCGCGGAGGCCCTCGCGCGCTACTCCTGGCTCAAGTACATGAGCGAGGGCGTCGCCCTGCGCCGCATGGCCGGCGTGGACGGCGGCAGCTTTTTCATCTGCGGCTGGACGCCCGCCAAGGGCTGCGAGGCCTTCGAGGCCGACGCGCACGCGCTGGGCTGCGCCTGCCGCAAGGAGAAGCCCGGCGTCATGGACGCCGGCAAGGTCCCCGTCAAGTTCAAGAAAGGCAGATTGGCAAAGGTATTCGCCCCTTTCGTTGACATGTACGGCGTTCCGGCCTATGGAGAGGCCGACCCGAGGCTGTTCCTCGCGCTTACGTACTGCCTGTTCTTTGGCATGATGTTCGGCGACATCGGCCAGGGCGCGGTACTCATACTCGTGGGGCTGTACATGTATAAGAAGCGCGGTTCCTGGCTGGGCGGCATCCTCGCCTGCGTGGGCGTCCCGGCCATAATCTTCGGCCTCATCTACGGCAGCGTGTTCGGCAACGAGCACCTCCTCCCCGGCTTCAAGGTGTTGGAGGGCGATGGCGTCGTGACCATACTGCTTGTCAGCGCCGCGATCGGCATCTTCCTGATACTCCTCACCGGCGTGCTGAACATAATGACCTGCTTCCGCCAGCGGGAATTCCGCAAGGCGCTCTTCTCCGCCAACGGCGTCACGGGCGTGCTCTTCCTCGCCCTGCTCGTCGCGGGCGTGGTGCTGACCATGGTCCTCTCCATCCCCGTGCTCTCCAGCGCGGCGTACTGGGCCGTCCTCGGCGTGCTGCTGCTCACCATCTGGCTGTCCGAGCCGCTGGCGCTGCTGCTGCGCCTGGAGCGCAACCACGAGGAAAAGGGCATCGGCATGATGGTGCTCGAGGGCTTTTTCGAGCTGTTCGAGGCCGTGCTCAGCTGGCTTTCCAACTGCCTCAGCTTCCTGCGTGTCGGCACCTACGCCGTCATCCACGCCATCATGATGATGATAGTCTATCAGCTCTCCGCCAAGTCCGGCGGCGGCTACAGCATCTTCGGGCTGGTGATAGGCAACGCCATCGTCATGGTGATAGAGGCCGCGCTCGTCTGCATCCAGTCGCTCAGGCTGGAGTTCTACGAGCTGTTCAGCCGCTTCTACACCGGCCGCGGCACTTCCTTCAAGCCCGCAACCGTAGACTACAGCTCCGGCCGCGCCTGATTTGCGGCGCAACCATAACAAATAACCATAGAACTGTGGAGGTTATCAAAATGAAACTGCTCATCGTCATCGCCGTCGCCCTCGCCGCCGCCGCGGCCATCGTCGTCCCCCTGTACGTTATCGCCCGCCGCGCCGCGGCCGGCAAGAGCGTCAAAAAGCCGCTCTACGCCCATATTGCCTCCTTCTTCGGCATCTTCGCCCTCTGCGGCCTGGCCTTCCTGGGCCAGGGCGCCTTTGCCGCCAGCGAGGCCGCCGAGACCGTCGCCGCCGGCACCGACTGGACCCGTGCCTTCGGCTACCTGGGCGCCGCCCTCGCCGTCGGCCTGAGCGGCATCGCCTCCGGCATCGCCGTCTCCAACAGCGCCAGCGCCGCCATCGGCGCCCTGGCCGAGAACGACAGCACCTTCGGCAAGAGCATCGTCTTCGTCGGCCTCGCCGAAGGCATGGCCATCTACGGCCTGCTGGTCGCCATCATCATCCTCCTCTTCTGATGCGCTGCTTCTGCATCAGCGACGACCCCGACGTCCTCACCGGGATGCGCCTGGCGGGCATAGAGGGTACGGCCGCGTCCACGAAGCGCGAGGTCGACCTCGCCGTCTCGCGCGCGGCCGCCGACCCCGGCGTCGCCGTGCTCATCGTCACGGAGGGCTGCTACGCCCTCTGCCGTGAGCGGCTGGACGAGCTGAAGCTCTCCGCCGCGCGCCCGCTTGTGAACGTCATCTCCGACAGCCACGGCGGCCGGAGCGGGTCTGACTCCATTATGCGCCTCATAAACGAGGCCATAGGCATCAAGTTTTAGGAGGCGGACACATGGAAGAAGTTAGAAGCAAGGGCAAGCTCAAGGGCTTCACCGACGCCATACTGGCCGCGGCGCGCAGCCGCGCGGACGCAGTGCGCGCCGAGTCGGACGAGGCCGAGCGCGCCGCCCTTGAGAATTACCGTCAGCGCGCCGCCGAGGAGGGCAAGCGCCGCACGGAGCAGGCCAAGGCCGAGGCAGAGGCGCGCGAGGAAAAGCGCGTCATGACCGAGACGCTGGCCGCCAACCGCTCGCTTTTGCAGCTGCGCGCCGGCTGCGCTGAGACCGTCGTGGCCGACGTGCGTGAAAAGCTGAAGGCCTACCCCGACGGGCCGGAGTACGGCGAGGCGCTCTGCCGCCTGCTGGAGCGCGGCCTCTCCGCCGTGCCGGGGGCGAAGCGCGCCAACGTGCTGCTGCGCCGCGCCGACATCGGCCTCGCCGGCAGCCTGGAGCGCGCCGCCGGGGACGTGGAGCTGAGCTTCCAGGAGGGCTTCTTCACCCTGGGAGGGCTGATAATCGAGTTCCAGGACGAGCACCGCCGCGTCGACCTCACCTTCGACACGGCGCTTGGCGACCTCACCGAGCACATCTCGGAGGTCATTGGCATAGGTCTGGAGGACGCAAATGGAAAGCAATAAGACACCTTACTATATCTACGGCGTCAACGGCCCCGTCATCCACGTGCGCGGCGGCCGCAGCCTGCCGAGAATGAGCCTGGTGTACGTCGGCAAGCAGCGCCTTTTCGGCGAGGTCGTCTCCTCGCAGGGCGACGAGAGCGTCGTGCAGATTTACGAGGACTCCGGCGGGCTAAGCTCCGGCGAGCCTGTCTATCCGACGATGGAGCCTATGAGCATCCGCCTCGGCCCCGGCCTGGTCGGCGGCATCTTCGACGGCATAGGCCGCCCGCTCGCCCGCATCGAAAGCATGGCCGGCGCGTTCATCGCCAAGGGCATCAATATAGGCGCGCTGGACGAGGAGAAGAAGTGGCGCGTCAAGCTGCTGGTCAAGGACGGCGACGCCGTCAAGGGCGGACAGATTTTCGCCCTCACCAACGAGAGCGGCATGATCGAGCACCGCTCCATGGTCCCGAACGGCGTCTCCGGCGTCGTCAGCGGGGCTGTCGCCGACGGCGACTACACGGTTATGGAGCCGCTGGCCTACGTGGAGGACGAGGCCGGGCGCAAGACCGCCCTCACCCTCAGCCAGCTCTGGCCCGTGCGCACGCCGCGCCCCTTTGCCGAGCGCCTGCCCGTGAACCGCCCGCTGGTCACCGGCCAGCGCGTTATCGACACGCTCTTCCCCGTGGGCAAGGGCGGCTGCGCGGCCATACCCGGCCCCTTCGGCGCGGGCAAGACCGTCGTGCAGCACCAGCTGGCCAAGTGGTCCGACGCGGACATGATTGTCTACCTCGGCTGCGGCGAGCGCGGCAACGAGATGACCCAGGTCCTCGACGAGTTCCGCGAGCTGAAGGACCCGCGCTCCGGCCGCCCGCTGATGGAGCGCACCATACTGATAGCGAACACCTCCAACATGCCCGTCGCGGCCCGCGAGGCGTCCATATACACCGGTATGACCATCGCCGAGTACTACCGTGACATGGGCTACCACGTCGCGCTGATGGCCGACTCCACCTCCCGCTGGGCCGAGGCCCTGCGAGAGATCTCCGGCCGCCTGGAGGAGATGCCCGCCGAGGAGAGCTTCCCGGCCTACCTCCCCAGCCGCCTCGCCGGCTTCTATGAGCGCGCGGGCTATGTCGATACGCTAAGCGGCAAGGAGGGTTCCGTCACCGTAATCGGCGCCGTCAGCCCCCAGGGCGGCGACTTCTCCGAGCCTGTCACGCAGAACACCCAGCGCTTCGTGCGCTGCTTCTGGGCGCTGGACCGCTCGCTGGCCTATGCGCGCCACTTCCCCAGCATCAACTGGACCACCAGCTACACGGAGTACTACAACGACCTGCTGCCCTGGTACAAGCAGAACTTCGGCGAGGACTTCCCCGAGCTGCGCGAGCGCATCGTCGCCCTGCTCAACGAGGAAAGCTCCCTCAACGAGATCGTCAAGCTGATAGGCTCCGACATCCTGCCCGACGACCAGAAGCTGGTCATCGAGACGGCCAAGGTCATACGCGAGGGCTTTTTGCAGCAGAACGCCTTCCACGAGCACGACACGTATATGCTGCCCGGCAACCAGATGGCCATGCTGCGGACTATACTGCGGCTCTACGACGGCGCAAGGCAGCTTGTCTCCACCGGCATACCGCTGCGCCTGCTCTCGGAGACGGGCATTTTCTCCGTGCTGGAGCGCATGAAGTTCGGCCTGGGCGAGGGCAGGAAGCCCGAGGAGTTCGAGCAGCAGGTGGACGACGCGCTCGACAGGGTGCGCCGCGCCAACGCATAAGGAGGTAAGCCAATGCGCATAGAATATACCGGCCTGGCCGAGATAAACGGCGCGCTTATCGCGCTGGACGGCGTCAAGGGCGTGTCCTATGACGAGCTGGCCGAGATCACGCTGCGCGACGGCAGCCGCCGCCACGGCCGCGTTATACTCATAGACGGCGAGCGCGTGGTGCTGGAGGTCTTCGAAGGCACCTCCGGCATAGACCTCAAGCACACCGGCACCCGCTTCCTCGGCAAGCCCATGACCCTGGGTCTCTCGGAGGAGCTGCTCGGCCGCGTCTTTGACGGCACGGGCCGGCCCATAGACGGCCTGGGCGAGATCTACGCCGAGGAGCGCCGCGACATAAACGGCCCGGCCATCAACCCGGTCAGCCGCGAATATCCCCAGAGCTGCATCCTCACCGGCATCAGCTCCATCGACGCCACCTGCTCGCTTATCCGCGGGCAGAAGCTGCCGATTTTCTCCGGCGCGGGCCTGCCGCACAACGAGCTGGCCGCGCAGATAGTCCGCCAGGCCCACGTCATAGGCCAGGGCGACGGCGCCAAGTTCGTCATCGTCTTCTGCGCGATGGGCATTAAGAACGACACGGCCGACTTCTTCCGGCGCGACTTTGCCGAGTCCGGCGCGCTGGGCCGCACGGTCATGTTCCTCAACATGGCCTCCGACCCCATCATCGAGCGAATCCTCGCGCCCCGCTGCGCGCTGACCGCGGCCGAATACCTGGCCTTCGACCGGGGCTATCACGTCCTTGTCGTCATGACCGACATGACCTTCTACTGCGAGGCCCTGCGCGAGTTCTCCAGCTCCAAGGGCGAGATCCCCTCCCGCAAGGGCTACCCGAGCTATATGTACTCCGACCTTGCCAGCATCTATGAGCGCGCGGGCCTCATACACGGCAAGCCCGGTTCCGTCACGCTGATGCCCATACTGACCATGCCCGGCGACGACATATCGCACCCCATCCCCGACCTAACGGGCTACATCACCGAGGGGCAGATAGTCCTCTCGCAGGAGCTTTCCCGCAAGGGCCTCTACCCGCCCGTGAGCATCCTGCCCAGCCTGAGCCGCCTGATGAAGGACGGCACCGGCAAGGGCTTCACCCGTGACGACCACCCCGACCTCTCCAACCAGCTCTTCGCCTCGTACAGCGAGGTGTCCAGCGCGCGCAGCCTGGCCACCGTCATCGGCGAGGACGAGCTTTCCGAGCGCGACAGGCTGTACCTCAAGTTCGGCGACGAGCTGGAGCACAGCTTTATCACCCAGGGCATGTATGAGCCGCGCAGCCTTGACCAGACGCTCGACCTCGGCTGGCGGCTGCTCAGCATCCTGCCGCGCAGCGAGCTGAGCCGCGTCAGCGACAAGGTCCTCGACGCGCACTATGTCGGCGCGTCCCGGGACGGCGGCCAGTAACGCGGCTGCCGCGGCCGGCGCGCGGCGCGCACCGCGCGTGACCGCCCGAGCGCAAACATTGGAGGTGATACCTTGCCGCAGACTGCGCCAACAAAGAGCAACCTAAACGCCGCGAAGCGCTCCCGGACCCTGGCCTCGACGGGCTATGAGCTGATGGACCGCAAGCGCAACATACTCATACGCGAGCTGATGTCGATGATAGACGGCGCCAAGGCGCTTCAGGAGCGCATAGACGTCACCTTCTCGGAGGCCTACGCCTCGATGCGCATGGCGGAGATCTCCATGGGCGGCTGCGCGGAGGACGCGGCGGACACCGTGCCTGTGGACGACAGCTTCACGCTGCGCGCGCGCAGCGTCATGGGCGTGGAGCTGCCCCGCGTCACCGGCGGCAGCGGCGGCCTCGACGGCCCGCCTTACGGCCTCGCGTCCACCAGCTCCGAGCTGGACGACGCCTTCTTCAAATTCCGCGAGGTAAAGGGGCTTATCGCCGACCTCGCCGAGACGGAAAACTGCATCTACCGGCTCGCCTTTGCGATAAAAAAGGCGCAAAAGCGCGCCAACGCCCTGAAAAATATCGTCATCCCCGGCCTGGACAGCGAGATCTTCCGCATCTCCGACGCGCTCGAGGAAAAGGAGCGCGAGGAGTTCGTGCGCCTGAAGGTCGTCAAGGCCAGGAACGAGCGCATGAAAGGGAAGGCTGAAGAATATGAAGAATATGAAGCGGAATAAATTCCTCCCGCTCGCCCTCGCCTGCGCGCTCTGCCTCTGCCTCGCCGCCTGCGGCGACAGCTTTGAGAGCGCGATGGTCCGTGCGGCCAGGGAGCTGGAATCCGTCGAGAGCGTCCACGCCGACATGAGCCTCGACATGGGCTTCGGCGTAGACATACTCGGCGAGCAGTCCACGCTCGAGATGGGCATGGACGTCAGCATGGACACGTCCGGCGGCCTCACCAGCGGCGAGCTGACGCTGGATATGCTGGGCGTCACCCTGCCCATGCAGTACATAGTCCAGCTGGACGGGGATGACTGCGACGTGTACCTCTCCACCGACGGCGGCGCGAGCTGGGAAACCAGCCTGGGCCTGTCCGGCGAGGGGCCGGGCGCCGCGGACAACGCGGGCAGCTACAACGCCTGGGACATGGCCAGCTTCTACCTCGAATTCGGCGGCAGCTTCGGCGACGCCGTGGAGGAGACCGTCAACGGCGCGGAGTGCCGCCGCTACGACGGCGTCCTGCCCGGCGGCAAGCTGGGCGAGGCCTTCGCCCTCTCCGGCGGGAGCAGCCTTGCCGAGCTGCCGGAGGACATGTCCCCGGCGGACGCGCCGCTGAGCATCTGGCTTGAGAAGTCCAGCGGCCTGCCCCGACGCATCACCGTCGATATGACCGAGGCCATGAGCGCCTACCTGGCCGCTTCGCTCCAGGCGGAGGGGGTGGACGGCGCCGCGGTCGAGGTCAGCCGCGTCTTTGTCTCGATAGACTTCGGCGGATATAACCAGACCGTCCCGGCCACGCCGCCGGCGGCCTGACAAACGCTTTTACGGGGGACCCCGGCGCGGGTTCCCCTGATTCTTTTTTGGAGGGAGCAAGATGGCCACACGCAAGAGGAAGCGCCCCGCGCGCGCGCCGAGGACGGCCCTGGGTACGCTGGCGGCGATACTCCTCGCCGCCTTCGTCTGGGCGGGGAGCGAGCTGGGCTGGTTCGACGCCGTCCGCCTCGCGCCGGCCGCCACGCCCCTGCCCGGCGACGGGCTGTACGTCACCTTCATCGACGTCGGCCAGGGCGACGCAACCTTCGCCAGCTGCGAGGGCGAGACCCTGCTCATAGACGCCGGCGTCCCGGAGGCGGGGCCGGAGGTCGCGGAGTATCTCGCCGGAGCGGGCGTCACGGAGCTGGACTATGTCGTCTGCACCCACGCGCACGAGGACCACTGCGGTGGGCTGGACTACATACTCGAGAACTTCGGCGTCGGCGTCCTCTTCGCGCCGTACACGGAGTTCGACGCTTCGGGCAGCTTTACGCACTTCGAGGACACCGCCGCGGAGCTGGGCATGGAGATAACCGTCCCGCCCCTGGGCGCGGAGTTCACGCTGGGCGGCGCGGTGTTCGAGTTCGTCGGCCCCGTCTCCGACTGGGGCGGCGACGTCAACGACTCCAGCCTGGTGCTGCGCCTGGACTACGGCGGAGACAGCTTCCTGTTCACCGGCGACATAGGCTCCGGCCCGCTGGAGGACTGCGCCTACGTCGGCGGCTACGACCTGGACTGCGACGTGCTCAAGCTCGGCCACCACGGCTCGTCCACCTCGACCGACCAGGGGATACTCGACCTCACGACGCCGGAGGTCGCCGTGGCCTCCTGCGGGCTGGACAACTCCTACGGCCACCCGCACGACGAGGTCGTCGCCCTCTGCGAGGAAAACGGCGTGCTGCTCCTGCGCACCGACCGGGACGGGGACATCACCCTCCATTCCGACGGCGCGGAGATAACGCGCGTGGGCGCGGCCTGACCCGCCTGAGAGGGCAAAGCCCGCCGGACTGCCGGTCCGGCGGGCTTTTCGCTCAGTATTGGGGGTACGGGTCCTCCCCGTCCTCCTCGTCGTTGTCCTCCTCGTCCCCGCCCATGACGGCGAGGAAGGTCATGTACTCCATGTACTGCTCGCCTATGTCGAGCACGCCGTCGCCGTTGAAGTCGAACAGCTCGTTCATTTCCCGCCTCCTGTTATCCTGCCGGCGCGCCCCGGCCCGGGTTTGGCGCGCAGCCGGGCGCAACCCGCCGCAGCGCTCAGGCCGTAGGGGCGGCGCCGCGCGCGCTTTTTGCGAAAACCGCCCCGGTATGCGCCGGGGCGGTCTCCTGTGCGTTTACCTCTTGCCCTTGTCGTAGGGGATGCCCTCCGCCTTGGGTGCGCGGGAGCTTTTGCTGGTGAAGGCGAGGACAACCAGGGTAATGATGTAGGGCAGCATCCGATAGAAGTGGGCGGAGAGTCCCAGCTCGTTGAAGATAAAGACACCGCCGATGTTGATGCTGGAGTAGCTGGAAGCTATGCACTTGAAGAGGCCGAACAGCAGCGAGGCCCCGGCTATGTTCAGCGGCTTCCAGTTGCCGAAGATCATGACCGCGAGGGCGAGGAAGCCGTAGCCCGCGACATCGCCCGTGGCCATGCAGTTGGAGGTGGTCAGCGCGTAGACGAAGCCGCCCATGCCGGCCAGCGTGCCGGAGATGGTCGTGCCGGCGTAGCGCATCTTGTAGACGTTGATGCCCAGCGAGTCCGCCGCCTGGGGATTTTCGCCGCAGGCGCGCAGGCGCAGGCCGAAGCGCGTCTTGTAGAGTATTATGCTGAGGATAATGAAGAGTATGATGCAGATATAGGTCGCGAGATAGGTCTTGTCCACGAAGGTGGAGCCGAAGAAGCCCATGTCCTCCGTGCGGCCGTAGCCGAACATGGCCTTTTTAATCATGAACCAGCTCGCGGCGTCGCCGCTGGCCATCTGCAGGGTGTTCTGGTTGGCGATGATGCGGATGAGGAAGAGCACCAGCGCGGGGGCCAGGAGGTTCAATGCCGTGCCGCCTATGGTCTGGTCGGCGCGCAGGTTGACCGAGGCGAAGCTCAAGAGCAGCGAGAAGACGGCGCCCATGACGGCCGCGGCCAGCATCGCCAGCAGCTCGAGGCCCTGAAGGGCCATGTAGTTGTCGGCGGCCTTTGCCGCTTCGAAGAACGCCGTCTGCTGGACGATGTTTACAAACAGCACGCCTATAAACGCGCCGAATATCATGATGCCTTCAAGCGCCAGGTTGATGATACCGCTTCGCTCGGCAAAGACGCCGGCGAGCGCGACTATCATAAGCGGGATGGCGTATATCATGGTCTGCTGGATAAGGAACGTCATTTCGCCTCGCCTCCCTTCTCAGCAGTGTCGTCGCTTGGCGCGTCCTTGTCCGGCGGGGTTTCCTCCTGTGAGCCGGGCGTCTCCGGCGCGGCGGGCGC
>CALWYT010000095.1 GCA_944385835.1 uncultured Oscillospiraceae bacterium
TCGCCATGCTCTCGCACCCCAATATAGTCTCCGTCTACGACGTGAGCCACTCCGCGGACGTGGAGTACATCGTCATGGAGCTTATCGAGGGCGTGACGCTCATGCAGTATATGCAAAAGCGCGGCGCCCTGAGCTGGAAGGAGGCGCTGCACTTCTCCGTCCAGATAAGCAAGGCGCTGGAGCACGCCCACGGCAAGGGCATAGTCCACCGCGACATCAAGCCGCAGAACATCATGATACTGCTGGACGGCAGCATCAAGGTCGCCGACTTCGGCATCGCCGCCCTGGAGAGCGCCCAGGAGCAGCGCAGCGAGCAGACCGTCGGCTCCGTCCACTACATCGCGCCCGAACAGGCGCGCGGCAAGACGCCGGACACGCGCAGCGACATCTACTCGCTCGGCGTCGTCATGTACGAGATGCTCACAGGCAAGATGCCCTACGACGGCGACACGGCCGAGCAGATTGCGCTCAAGCACATCGCCGGGGTGGCGACGCCTCCGCAGGAGATAAATCCCGAAATTCCCGACGAGCTTGCGCGCATAACCCTGAAGGCCATGAACGCAGATATAGAGTCCCGCTACCAGTCGGCCTCCGAGCTGCTGGGCGACCTGGAGGAATTCCGTGTGCAGCAGTCCGCCGCCGGCAGGGCGCAGGGCGAGGATTCCGGCGAAGCGGGTGAGATTTCCCCGGACGTGGAACCCATCAGCCGCACCGGGGAGATGAGCCGCGCCAAGTACGCCCGCCGCCGCAGGCGCTCCAAGAAGGTCAGCATCATGAGCGGGGCCGTAGGCGTTTTGCTGTTCATCGTGGCGGTGTTCGTTTTCCTCTGGAACTACTGGCTGCGCGACATCTTCAGCGCCGCCGAGCGCATCGAGCTGCCGCAGTTCGTCGGCCAGAGCTATGAGGACGTCGTAAACGACAGCCGCTACCGCGGGCTGTACAACTTTATCGTGACCTACTCTATCGACCCCGAGATAGACGAGGGCATAATCATCTCGCAGGACCCCGTCGCGGGACGCAGCCTTATGATTGTCCCCGAGGGCATAGACATCACGCTTACGGTCAGCACCGGCGTGCGCGAGAGTACCGTACCCGACGTGCTGAACAAGTCCCGCCAGGAGGCCATACTGGAGCTGCAAAACGCGGGCTTCAAGTATGACATCGTCCAGTCGCCCAGCGAGACGGTCACGGTGGACTACGTCATCTCCTCCGACCCGGAGCAGGGCGCTTCCCTGGCCGAGGGGTCCACGGTGATACTGACGGTTAGCACCGGCCCGGCAGAGCGCACGGTCACCATGCCGAACCTTGTCGGCTACGACGAGGACACGGCCATAGAGGTGCTGCAGAGCAACAACCTTGTCTACGCCGACACGACGTATATAGAGAGCGACCAGGACGCCGGCACCGTCATACGGCAGAGCGTGGACGCCTACGAGCAGGTGGGCGAGAGGACGCGTATCTATATCTGGGTATCTACCGGCCCGGAGGCCACCCCGACGCCGGAGCCGCCGGCGGCCAACACGCCGGATGGGGAGCCGGACTGATGCCGGAGGGCGTTATTGTCAAGGCGCTTAGCGGCTTCTACTACGTCCGCTATGAGGGCGGGACCGCCGAATGCCGCGCCAGGGGGCGCTTCCGCCTGGATGGGAGCAGCCCCCTGGTGGGCGACCGCGTGGATTTCTCACTGGACGCCCAGGGCAAGGGCAGGGTGGAGCGCATACACGAGAGGAAGAACTTCTTCGTCCGGCCTGCCGTTGCGAACATCGACCTGCTGATTGCCGTGGCCAGCGAGGTAGAGCCGGTCACGGACCCCTTCCTCATCGACCGCGTGACGGCGGTCGCGGAGCACAACGGCTGCGGCGTTGTGATATGCGTCAACAAGTCCGACGCCTCTGCGTCTAGCCGGCTTGCGGACATCTATGCCGCCACGCCCTACCGCGTGGTTTGCACAAGCGCCGTAACCGGCGAGGGCATAGCCGAGCTGGCCTCCTGCATCGAGGGCCGGGTCTGCGCCTTCTCCGGGAACTCCGGCGTGGGTAAGAGCAGCATTTTAAACGCGCTGGAGCCATCGCTCGGGCTTAAAACGGGGGAAATCAGCGAAAAGCTTGGCCGCGGCCGCCACACCACGCGGCATGTGGAGCTGTTTCCCGTTGCCGGGGGCTACTGCGCGGATACGCCCGGCTTCGCCAGCTTCGACGTAGAGCAGATGCCGCCCATCCCGAAGGTCGAGCTGCAGTTCTGCTTCCCGGAGTTTGAGCCGTACATAGGCGGCTGCCGCTTCGACGACTGCGCCCATAGGAGCGAGCCGGACTGCGCCGTGCGCAGGGCGGCCGAGACCGGGGATATATCTCCCAGCCGCTATGGGAGCTACCTCCGCCTGTACGATATAAGCGCGCAGTACAAAGAGTGGGAGCAGCGCTGAATATGCGACAAAAAGGGACGCCGCCGCGTCCCTTTTTTATTTTGCGGCGTTCACCTTCCGCGGCGCGCGCGCATATTGTATCATGACGGCTGTGCGCCATCTTTTTCGGCTGCCCCGGTAAGTTCTCTGCGGGAGGTGATACGATGGGCAGGCGGAGCCGCCGGCGCGGCCCTGCGGTGGGCTGGCTGGTAATACTCGCCGGCGTCGTCATCATACTGGCGCTTATCCTGCCGCCAGGGTTCTGGTGGTTCGCCCTCGCCGTCGCGCTGATAGCCGGCGGCATATGGCTGCTGCGCAGCTGCGGTTAGGAGGTATCATTTATGCGCGTACTGGTAATCAGGCTGCCCGCTTTCCTGTCGAAGCTGATACTCCGCCTCGGCAGAAAACACGAAGCCGAGTAATACGTCCACGCCGGGCCTCATAAGCTAGAGAGAAACTACTGCGAGGTGAGATTACATGGGTTTGACAGTCAAGCGCAGCGAGATCTCCTGCTGCGAAAAGGTCTTCGAATACTCTATGCCGCTCGAAGAGGCGTCCGAGACGGTGGTGCCGGATACGATGCCCGACGTGGAGCGCATCCTCTGCGCCGACGGGACCGCGCTGATACGCTCGAAAGAACTGGGCGACGGCCATATCAGCCTTGCCGGCAGCGTCCAGTGTACGGTGCTGTACGCGCCCGAGGGCGGGGCGGGGATCTGCGCGCTGGACGTCGGCATCCCCGCCGCGCTGGAGCTTGACGCGCCCGGCGTGAGCGAGGACAGCGGCGTCGTGGCCATGCTCACGGCGGCTGCCGTGGAGGCCAAGCCGCTCAACCCTCGAAAAATACTCGTCCGCGCCGTAGTGAACGTCGCCGTAGAGGCGTATAACGCCGCGCGCCTGGACATTTCGGACGGGTTGGAGGGCGAGGGCGCCGAGAGCGTAGAGACGCTCTGCGAATGTGTCGCCTTCAATCCCGCCGTCTGCGTCAAGGAAAAGACCTTCGTCGTCTCTGAGGATTTCAGGCTGCAGCCCGGGCTGCTCCCGATCGGCTCGCTGCTCTGGCACAGCACGGAGATATGCCCTGGCGCCGTGCGCAGCGCCGGGTCGCGGCTGGTGTTCAACGGCACGGTGCGGCTGAGCGTGATGTACGAGGCGGAGGGCAGCGGCGAGCTGTGCTCAGCCCAGTTTGAGACAGAGTTCTCCCAGCTGCTGGATACGGATATGGACCTTGCCGGGCCGGACTGCTGCGTCAGGACCATGCTCAGCGCCGAATACGTAGAGCTGGACACCCTCGCCGGAGGGGAGCGGGGCGTATCAGCCGAGTTCCACCTCGTCAGCCAGTGCGTGTGCAGCGACAGCGTGCGCGCAGAGGTGCTCACCGACTGCTACAGCAACTGCTGCGAGCTGGAGGTAACGCGCGAGCAGCTCCGGCTGCTGAGCCTGCAGCGGCGCGCCACCGTCAGGGCGGGCGTACACGACTCGGTGCCGGCCTCGCCGCAGCCGGTGGACGTCGTCCGTGTCATCTGCCGGCTCGGCGCCGTAGAGTGCGAGGGCGGCGTGGTGCGCTGCCCGGTCAGCGTGACGGCTGTGTACACCGCGAGCGACGGGAAGGTCTACAGCGCCTCGCGCCGCCTGAGCTGCGAGGCCCCCAGCGAGCTGCCGGAGGGCGAATACGCCGCCGGGATCTCAGCCTGCTGCGTGGAGAGCGGCTGGTCCATAGCCTCCGGCGCGGTGGACGTGCGCGCCGCGGTGGATTTCGAGCTGATGAGCGCCAGGGCGGAAACCGTCTCGCAGATAGGCGCGGCGGAGTGCGGCAGCGGCGGGGAAGCGCAGGATAGGCCGTCCCTCGTAGTCCTGCGCGCCGCGGCCGGCGACAGCCTCTGGAGCCTGGGCAAGCGCTACCACTCCACGGCCGCCCTTATAGCCGGGCTGAACAACCTGGCCGAGGGCGAGCGCATAGACGGCCGCGTCCTGCTCATACCGGCCGAGCACAGGTAGGCGCATTGTAAAAACCTCGCTGTTTACTAAAACAGCGGGGTTTTGCTTCGCAAAGCGTCGAAGGAGATATATACGCCAATGTATCCAAATTGAATCATACAGAGCTTATGTGTGATACACCTAAACATACATAGATGCAAGAGAAATTTCCAGCGAGGAGTGGAAACCGGCAAATAGACGCAGGCAAAAAACAGCCCGCCGCTCTGACAAAAGCGGCGGGCTGTCGGCTCTCAGTCGTTATTCTCCCAGTTGTGCCAGACGTTCTGGACGTCGTCGTTGTCTTCGAACATGTCTATCATCTTCTGCATGTTCTTGATGTCGCCCTCGTCGCTGAGGGTGATATAGGTCTGCGGGACCATTTCGGCCTGCGCGCTGAGCAGCTCGTAGCCGTGGCCGGTGAGGTATTCCGCGACGGCCGCGACGTCGTCAGGCTCGGTGTAGACGGAGTAGACCTCGCCGTCGGCCTCCATATCGGCCGCGCCCGCCTCCAGGGCGTCCTCCATCATCCTGTCCTCGTCGATCTCGCCGTCCTCGTTGTTGACGACGATAACGCCCTTCTTGTCGAAGCTCCAGCTGACGCAGCCGGTCTGTCCCATATTGCCGCCGTTCTTGTCGAAGGCGTGGCGCACGTCGCTGGCCGTGCGGTTGCGGTTGTCGGTCATGGCCTCAACGATGACCGCGACGCCGCTGGGGCCGTAGCCCTCGTAGGTGACGGACTCGTAGTTGTCCGTGCTGCCAGAGCCGAGCGCCTTGTCTATGGTGCGCTTGATATTGTCGTTGGGCATATTCGCAGCCTTGGCCTTCGCGATAACGGCCGCGAGGCGGGAATTGTTCGCGGGGTCGCCGCTGCCGCCCTCCTTGACCGCGACGATCATCTCGCGGGCGATCTTGGTAAAGGCCTGCGCGCGCTTGGCGTCCTGCGCGCCCTTGGTTTTCTGTATGTTATGCCACTTGGAATGTCCCGACATACTGTCAACTCCTGCATGTATTTTTGCGCCAATAATTTTAGCACTATTCTCGCGGTTTTGCAACAAAAATATGCGCGCCCTACCAGACCTGCCAGCGCAGCACAAAGGCGGCGGCATACAGCAGCGACGCCGCGGCGCAGCCTGCGCTGAGAGCGATTTCCCGCCCCGGCTTTTCCGCGCTGAGCGACACTGAGAGGAAGAAGGGCATCAGGCTTATCATGTAGCGCGGCGAGCTGAGCAGCCACGTCGCGCCTATGGCGACAACGTAGTACGCTATGAACCAGGCCGTATACGACGCGCGTATCTTTCTTGCGGAAAGCGCCGCGAAGATGAGCGCCGCAAAGTCAAAGATCAGGTTGGGCAGCCACAGCCCGAGGAAATTGTGCGAATTGCTTCGGGCGCTGGATATGAGGTTCTCCAGCTGATAGGCGGCGGTGTTGAAGAAAAAGCCTAAATTCTGCCCCCAGTGCTCGCTCTGGTACTGCATATACTTGAATGGGTCGCCGGAGACGAGATAATTTATGACGCAGTACGCGGCAAAGCCCAGCGGTATCAGCGCGAGATAGAGGAAACGCGCGCAGCGCCGCCGGCCGCGCGGCGAGTTGACCGCGTCGTGTACCAGCTCCATGCACACGGGTACAAAAAGGATAAGCCCCAGCGAGCGCGTGAAGGACGCGAGCGCGCCCAGTGCGCAGCCCGCGCCGTAGCTTCCCCGCCTCGCCATATAGACGCAGCCCAGGCTGAGCAGCAGGAACAGGCTTTCGCTCATGGGCGAGACGAAGAAGAACGAGCCTGGTATCAGGCAGAGGAAGCGCAGCGCGCGCAGGCTCTGCGCATGGCTGTAGTCGAGCCGCAGCAGGCAGTACAGCACGCAGCCCGCCCCGGCGAAGCTCAGCCAGGAGACAAGCAGGCCCGCAGCGACCCAGTCGCGCACGGCAAGGTGGACAAGCCTCACTGCCAGCGGGTAGCCGGGCAGGAACACCAGCTGAACCAGACGGTCCACGCTGCCCTCGGAGAGGTACCAGTCGCGCGCTATGTCCAGGTAGTGGCCGCTGTCCGTAAGCGTCCAGAAATCAAGGAAGCTGCGAAGGTCCGCTCTGTAGCCGCAAGCGAGGTATATGACGTAGATGAGCGCGAACATACCCGCGCAGAAGCCCAGCAGCGAGGCGTATATCCGCAGCAGGATTCCTCTCCCGGCAGACTCGGCGCGAGGCTTATCAATATACCCTCCCGGCGTCCAGAAGCGCATCCAGCCCGGCACAAAGCGCAGGCAGACGGCAGCGAATAGCAGCACGCTGGCCGCCGCCGCAAAGTACGCCGGAAGGCTGTAGCGCGAGCCGCCCATCCACAGCACGTAGAGCGCCCAGAGCGCAAGCAGGCCGAGGCAGCATATGATAAGCCCGGGCAGGGTGTAGTTTTGCTTGAGCTTTTGCATCGTTCCCTCCTCGCGCCTCACGGCCTCCATCCGGTGCGGTCGGCCTCGCCTATCTCGCGTATTACGCGGCACGGCACTCCGGCGGCCACCACCCTTTCGGGTATGTCCCGCGTGACGACGCTGCCCGCGCCTATGACGCTGCCTGCGCCTATTTTCACGCCCTGGATTATATGGGACCCGGCCCCGACCCAGACGTCCGAGCCTATGCGCACAGGCGCCGAGTAGCAGCCGCCGAGCCTGCGCTCGAGCGGGTCGTTGGCATGGTTGGAGGTGTATATGCCGACGCGCGGGCCAAACATGACGTTGTCGCCTATTATAATCTCGTTGCAGTCGTGCATTACGCAGTCAAAATTCGCGAAAAAGTTCCTGCCCAGGTGTATATTGAAGCCGAATTCGCAGCGGAAAAACGGCTCCAGCCGCGCACCCTCGCCCACGGAACCCAGCAGCTCGCGCAGTATCTCGAAGCGGCGGGCCTCGTCCCTCTTATAGAGGGAGTTGTATTCCCCGGCGAGCAGCGCAGCCTTGACGCGCTCAGCCTCCAGCAGGGGATGGGCGTCGTTGTACATGTTGCCCGAGCGCATCTCGGCAATTATCTCTTCAAGCGTCATATATACCTCCGTGATTATAATGCACTCTGCCGCGCAGACGGCGGCATCGCTTATCGCGGACCATATCCGTTTAAAAGGACCAGTCCGCGGACTGGTCCTCTAAGGCAAAAGCAAGCGGGCCTGTAAGCCGGGTTCTGTAATCGACGGCCATCTATCTAGGCCATGCGTTGCCGCATGGCTCCAGCCACCTCCTCTGGGACGGCCGGGCCGGCCGAAAGTTCCCATCCACGGTGTTGCTC
>CALWYT010000096.1 GCA_944385835.1 uncultured Oscillospiraceae bacterium
TGAACAAGAAGCTGTCCCTGGCCCGCCGCATCACCGGCCAGGTGGCCGCTGAGAACGTGGTGGACCCCCTGACCGGCGAACTGCTGATCGAGGCAGGGGAGAAGATCACCCGCGCCAAGGCCGAGCAAGCCGACGCCGCCGGTGTCAACCTGGTCACCGTCTCCATCGAAGGCAAGCCGGTCAAGGTCATCACCAACGGCTGCGTGGACGCCCAGCCTTTCTTCTCCTTTGACGTGAAGGAGTGCGGCATCAACGAGCGCTGCTCCTTTGAAGAGCTGCGCAAGATCCTGGACACCACCTCTGACCCCGAGGAGCAGAAGGAGCTGCTGCGCCGCAACCACGACCAGCTCATCAACCGCACCCTCACCGTCACCGATATCCTGTCCTCCATCAACTACCTGAACGGCCTGGGCCACGGCATCGGCACCACCGATGACATCGACCACCTGGGCAACCGCCGCATCCGCAGCGTGGGTGAGCTGCTGCAGAACCAGTTCCGCATCGGCTTCTCCCGCATGGAGCGCGTCATCCGCGAGCGCATGACGCTCCAGGATCTCGACATCGTCACCCCGCAGAGCCTTATAAATATCCGCCCGGTCACCGCGGCGGTCAAGGAGTTCTTCGGCTCCTCGCCGCTGAGCCAGTTCATGGATCAGACCAACCCGCTGGCCGAGCTGACGCACAAGCGCCGCATGTCGGCTCTCGGCCCCGGCGGCCTGAGCCGTGAGAGGGCGAGCTTCGACGTCCGCGACGTCCACTACAGCCACTATGGCCGCCTCTGCCCCATAGAGACCCCCGAAGGCCCGAACATAGGCCTCATAAGCTACCTCGCCAGCTATGCGCGCGTCAACGAGTACGGCTTCCTCATCACCCCGTTCCGCAAGGTGCGCAAGCCGGACTGCTTCGTCACCGACGAGGTGGAGTACATGACCGCCGACGTGGAGGACCGCTACATCGTCGCCCAGGCCACCGAGCCTCTGGACGAGAACGGCTGCCTCAAGAACAAGCGTGTCACCTGCCGCCACCGTGACGAGATAATAGACGTCGACCGCGAGCGCGTCGACTACATCGACATCTCCCCGCGCATGATGGTCTCCGTCGCCACGGCCATGATACCCTTCCTCGAGAACGACGACGCCAACCGCGCTCTTATGGGCGCGAACATGCAGCGCCAGGCCGTGCCTCTGCTGACCACCGAGGCTCCCATAGTCGCCACCGGCATCGAGCACAAGTGCGCCGTCGACTCCGGCGTGTGCGTACTCGCCGAGGACGGCGGCACGGTCATAAGCTCCAGCGCCACCAACGTGGTCGTGCGCTATGACAGCGGCGAGGTAAAGGACTACAAGCTCATAAAGTTCTCCCGCTCCAACCAGGGCACCTGCATCAACCAGCGCCCCATCGTCGGCGCGGGCGACAGGGTCGAAAAGGGCGACGTGCTCGCCGACGGCCCGTCCACCAGCAACGGCGAAATCAGCCTCGGCAAGAACATCCTGGTCGGCTACATGAACTGGGAGGGCTACAACTACGAGGACGCCATCCTGCTCAACGAGCGCCTCGTCATGGAGGACACCTTCACATCCATCCACGTGGAGGAGTACGAGTGCAACGCCCGCGATACCAAGCTCGGCCCCGAGGAGATCACCCGCGACATCCCCGGCGTGGGCGACGACGCGCTCAAGTACCTCGACGAGCGCGGCATAATCTGCGTGGGCGCCGAGGTTCGCAGCGGCGACATACTGGTCGGCAAGGTCACCCCCAAGGGCGAGACCGACCTCACCGCCGAGGAGCGCCTGCTGCGCGCCATCTTCGGCGAGAAGGCCCGCGAGGTGCGCGACACCTCGCTGAAGGTTCCCCACGGCGAGAGCGGCATCATAGTCGACGTCAAGGTCTTCACCCGCGAGAACGGCGACGAGATGAGCGCCGGCGTCAACCAGGTCGTGCGCGTCTACATCGCGCAGAAGCGCAAGATCTCCGTCGGCGACAAAATGGCAGGCCGCCACGGCAACAAGGGCGTCGTCTCCCGCATACTCCCGCGCGAGGACATGCCCTACATGCCCGACGGCACCCCGCTGGACATAGTCCTGAACCCCCTGGGCGTCCCGAGCCGTATGAATATAGGTCAGGTCCTGGAGGTGCACCTCGGCTACGCCGCCCAGGCGCTCGGCTGGAAGGTCGCGACGCCCATCTTCAACGGCGCCAACGAGGCCAGCATCCGCGAGAGCCTGCAGCTCGCCGGACTGCGCGAGGACGGCAAGAGCTACCTCTACGACGGCCGCACCGGCGAGAGGTTCGACAACGCCGTCACCGTCGGCTACGTCTACTTCCTCAAGCTGCACCACCTGGTCGACGACAAGATACACGCCCGCTCCACCGGCCCGTACAGCCTGGTCACTCAGCAGCCGCTCGGCGGCAAGGCTCAGTTCGGCGGCCAGCGCTTCGGCGAGATGGAGGTCTGGGCTCTCGAGGCCTACGGCGCGGCGTACACGCTGCAGGAGATACTGACCGTGAAGTCCGACGACGTCACCGGCCGTGTCAAGACCTACGAGGCCATAGTCAAGGGTCACAACATCCCCGAGCCGGGCGTGCCCGAGAGCTTCAAGGTGCTGCTCAAGGAGCTGCAGAGCCTCTGCCTCGACGTGCGCATCCTGGACAAGGAGGGCAACGAGATAGAGCTCAAGGACGACGACGAGGACGACTTCATCCCCAGCGGACGCGACGAGTACCGCTCCGACGACAGCGAGATCGAGGCGAGCGGCTACTCCATAGAGGACGCCCCTGAGGACGCCGGCGCGGACGCCTACGGCGACTTCGGCGACGACGGAGACGAGGACGAGGATGACGACATATTCCCGGGCTTTTCCGGAGACGTTGATGATATGGAGGAGGAATAAGCTGTGAGCTATACACCGTTTGACGCTATCAAGATAGGCATAGCCTCCCCTGAACAGATACGCGAGTGGTCCTACGGCGAGGTCAAGAAGCCGGAGACCATCAACTACCGTACCCTGAAGCCTGAGCGCGACGGCCTGTTCTGCGAACGCATATTTGGACCCACCAAGGACTGGGAGTGCCACTGCGGCAAGTACAAGAAGATACGCTACAAGGGCAAGATCTGCGACCGCTGCGGCGTCGAAGTCACGCGCAGCAAGGTTCGCCGCGAGCGCATGGGCCACATCGAGCTGGCCGCGCCCGTCAGCCACATCTGGTACTTCAAGGGCATCCCCTCCCGCATGGGTCTGATGCTCGACCTCACCCCGCGCACGCTCGAGCGCGTGCTCTACTTCGCGGCCTACATCGTCACCGACCCCGGCGACACCCCGCTGGAGCGCTGCCAGATACTCACCGAGCACGAGTACCGCGACATGCGCGAGAAGTACGAGGACGACTTCGACGCCGGCATGGGCGCCGAGGCCATCAAGAAGCTGCTCTCCCAGATAGACTGCGAGCAGCTCTCCGCCCAGCTCCGCGCCGAGCTGGCCACCGCCGGCGGCCAGAAGAAGGCCAAGCTGGTCAAGCGCCTGGAGGTCGTCGAGGCCTTCCGCCAGAGCGGCAACCGCCCCGAGTGGATGATAATCGACGTCCTGCCGGTCATCCCGCCCGAGATCCGCCCCATGGTGCAGCTCGACGGCGGCCGCTTCGCCACCAGCGACCTCAACGACCTGTACCGCCGCGTCATAAACCGCAACAACCGCCTCAAGAGGCTGATCCAGCTCAAGGCCCCGGACATCATCGTGCGCAACGAGAAGCGTATGCTGCAGGAGGCTGTGGACTCCCTCATAGACAACGGCCGCCGCGGCCGCGCCGTCACCGGCGCCAACTCCCGCGCGCTCAAGAGCCTCTCCGATATGCTCAAGGGCAAGCAGGGCCGCTTCCGCCAGAACCTGCTCGGCAAGCGCGTCGACTACTCCGGCCGAAGCGTCATAGTCGTCGGACCCGACCTGAAGATCTACCAGTGCGGCGTCCCCAAGGAGATGGCCATAGAGCTGTTCCGCCCCTTCGTCATGAAGAAGCTGGTGGAGGACGGCGTCGCCAACAACATCAAGTCCGCCAAGAAGATGGTGGATAAGCAGCGCACCGAGGTCTGGGACGCGCTGGAGGTCGTCATCAAGGAGCACCCCGTGCTGCTCAACCGCGCGCCCACGCTGCACCGCCTGGGCATCCAGGCCTTCGAGCCGATCCTGGTTGAGGGCCGCGCGCTCAGGCTGCACCCGCTGGTCTGCACGGCCTACAACGCCGACTTCGACGGCGACCAGATGGCCATACACGTCCCGCTGAGCGCCGAGGCCCAGGCCGAGGCCCGCATACTCATGCTCTCGGCGAACAACCTCCTGCGCCCGCAGGACGGCCACCCCGTCACCGTGCCGACCCAGGACATGATCCTCGGCAGCTACTACCTCACCTACCTGCGCCTCGGCAAGGCCGAGACCGGCGCGGAGACCGTGTTCGTCACCGACGCCGGCGAGACCGCCCTGCCCGCGGGCGAGGTCGTGGACGCCGACGAGTTCGTCGCCGCCAACAAGGCCGCCAGGGCCGAGGGCAAGCGCGAGGCCGCTTACCGGCCCGTCCACGCCTACGGCACCAGCGCCGAGGCCCTCATGGCCTACAGCGAGCACGTCATAGGCCTGCACGCGCCCATCATGCTGCGCGTGGAAAAGACCATCAACGGCCAGAAGGCGCACAAGATGGTGCTCACGAGCGTCGGCCGCATCATCTTCAACGAGCCGATACCGCAGGACCTGGGCTACGTCGACCGCAGCGACCCCGAGCACGCCTTCGACCCGGAGATAGGCTTCCAGGTCGGCAAGAAGCAGCTGGGCGACATCATCGACCGCTGCATCCAGAAGTACGGCTTTACGATAAGCGCCGAGGTCCTCGACAACATCAAGGCGCTGGGCTATAAGTACTCCACGATCGGCGCGCTGACCATATCCATCGCGGATATGACCGTCCCCGACGCGAAAAAGACCCTGATAGAGTCCACCGAGAACAAGGTGCTCGACATCGAAAAGCAGTTCCGCCGCGGCTTCATCACCAACGACGAGCGCTACCGCCTTGTCGTCGACGAGTGGGAAAAGACCACGAAGGACGTCACCAGCGCGCTGCAGGACTGCCTGGACGAGTTCAACCCCATCTACATGATGGCGAACTCCGGCGCCCGCGGCTCCATGAACCAGATCCGCCAGCTGGCCGGTATGCGCGGCCTGATGGCCAACACCTCCGGCAAGACCATCGAGATACCCATCAAGGCCAACTTCCGCGAGGGCCTCTCCGTCCTGGAGTACTTCGTCTCCAGCCGAGGCGCGCGCAAGGGCCTGGCCGACACCGCGCTGCGTACCGCCGACTCCGGCTACCTGACCCGCCGCCTTGTCGACGTCAGCCAGGAAGTGATAATCCGCGAGGAGGACTGCGGCACCGCCAACGGCATCTGGGCCAGCGCCGTCTATGAGAAGGGCCAGGAGGTCCAGAGCTTCGGCGTCAGCATCCACGGCCGCTATCCCGCCGTGCCGGTCACCGACCCGGCCACCGGCGAGGTCATCTTCGACACCCACCATATGCTCATGAGCGGCGACGCCGCCACGCTCACCGCCCACGGCATCGACCGCGTGCTGGTGCGCAGCGTGCTCACCTGCGAGGCCGCTACCGGCGTCTGCGCCCACTGCTACGGCATCAACCTCGCCATCGGCAGCCAGGTCAACCCCGGCGAGGCCGTCGGCGTCATCGCCGCGCAGTCCATAGGCGAACCCGGCACCCAGCTCACCATGCGTACCTTCCACACCGGCGGCATCGCCGGCGACGACATCACCCAGGGCCTGCCCAGGGTCGAGGAGCTGTTCGAGGCCCGCAAGCCCAAGCGCATGGCCACGCTCAGCGAAATCTCCGGCACCGTCAGCATAGAGGAGACGCACAAGACCTCCATCTTCGCCATCACGGTCACAAACGAGGCCGAGGGCGACACCAGGGTCTACACCGTGCCGTATTCCTCCGGCATCCTTGTCCAGACCGGCGACCACGTCGATAAGGGCCAGGAGCTGACCGCGGGCGCGCTCAACCCGCACGACGTGCTGCGCATCCGCGGCGTGGACGACGACGAATTCGGCCGCCAGGGCGTGCGCAACTACCTCGTCCAGGAGGTCCAGAAGGTCTACCGCCAGCAGGGCGTCGACATCAACGACAAGCACATCGAGGTCATCGTGCGCCAGATGCTGCGCAAGGTCCGCGTCGAGGAGGCCGGCGACACCAGGCTGCTGTCCGGCGCCGTGGTGGACATCGGCGAGCTGCGCCGCGAGAACCGCCTTGTCGCCGAGCGCGCCGAGGCCGGGGAGAGGCGCGAGGACGGCGAGCCGCTGCAGCAGGCCACCTACACGCAGATACTCATGGGCATCACCAAGGCCAGCCTGGCCACCGAGAGCTTCCTCTCCGCGGCCAGCTTCCAGGAGACCACCAAGGTGCTCACCGACGCCGCCATAAAGGGCAAGGTGGACCACCTCGCCGGCCTGAAGGAGAACGTCATAATCGGCAAGCTCATCCCCGCCGGCAGCGGCCTCACCATGTACCGCGACTTCGAGATGGAGACCGACGAGGAGGTCACGGACGAAGCCGACTACGTCGATCTCTCCGTGCTTGTGAACCGCTCCAACGCGCTGTAAGCCGCGCAAAGCAATAGCCATGGGCCGCCCCCGACCGGGGCGGCCCTTTTGCGCCGCGGAGGCAGGGCTGAGCGAAAAATCGACAATTTTCTTGAAATGTCCATGGATGTATATTATTATAGTTAGTTGTATTGAGCTTTAAGGGAGGGGGCGCCCATGGATAGGGAACTCCGGCGCGCGGCCGTCCTGGCCGCCGCCCTGGTGATAGCGGCCCTGTCCGCGTTTACGGCGGCGGTCGCGGGGACCGGCGCGTTCACAAGGCTGCGGCTGAGCTTCGACGTGGACGGCGCGGTGACGGAGCTGTACGTCCAGCCGGGCGAGAGGCCGGACATATCCGGCTTCACGGCCCCGGAGGGCAGCCGCCTGCTCTACTGGGAGGACGCCTCGGGCGCTGCGGCGGACCCCGCGGCGCCGGCGGAGGCGGACGCGGCCTACGCCGCGGTGCTCGGCCCGGCCCTCGCCGCGGAGATGGAGCCTTGGCTGGACACGGACGGGTACGGCCTGGCCCACCCGGACGACTACATAAGCGGCGCCGAGCTGGCAGCCGGCCTGCGCGCCATGTTCGCCGTACCCGTGGACGTCTCGTGGCTGGAGGAGCTGGAGACGGTCACGGAGCGGGAGCTGGCCTCGGCGCTCGACGGGCTGCTCGCGCCCGGGGAGCTGCCGGAGCTGACGGGCCGCCGCACCATGACCCGCATCGAGGCCGCGGACGCGGTGTACACGCTGTACATGGACCTGAGCCGCGGCGAGGGCTGGGGCGCTGCGCTTGAATACCGCGTGGCCGCGCCGGACCTCGACCCGCTGCGCGGCGGGGCCGCGTCCATGGCCGCCTGCCTGGACATGGACGCCGCGCCGCGCCTGGACGAGGGCCTCCACAACATAGACGGCTACCTCTACCGCGTGGACGCCGACGGCCTGTTCTATATGTACACCACCGCCGGCGGGCTTTACTACGGCCCGAACGGGCGCTATTCCTCCGGCAGCGAGGCGCTGGACCAGCTGGTGGCCGAGGCGCTGGAGCCTATCTGCGCGGAGTACGGCACGCGCGAGGAGATGCTGCGCGCGGCCTACCTCTACGTGCGCGACAACTTCGACTACCTGCGCCGCAACTACTACGAGGTGGGCGACGAGGGCTGGCAGATAGACGAGGCCGTGACCATGCTCTCCACGCACCGCGGCAACTGCTACAACTTCGCCGCCGCGTTCTGGGCGCTCGCGCGCGGGCTGGGCTACGACGCCTACGCCGTCGCCGGCACCGTGGGCTGGGACCGCTCGCCCCACGGCTGGGTAATCATGTATGATGAGGACGGCACGCGCGTCATCTACGACGTCGAGCTGGAGATGGCCTACCGCTACGAGCGCGGCCGCACGGATACGGACCTCTACGCGATGTACCCTGACGCCGCCTATTCCTGGAACTACATTTACGGAGAACAGTACGAATGAGCTTTGACAGTCCCGTATTCCTTTTCTATTTCCTGCCGGTATTGCTGATACTCGAGGCGCTAATCCGGCCGGTCAAGGCGAAAAACGCCCTGCTCTGCGCCGCGGGGCTGATATTCTACGCCTTCGGGGAGCTTTGGGCGCTGGCGCTGCTCATCGTGTCCGCGCTGGTGAACTGGCTGTTCAGCCTCGCCGCGAGGCGCCGCGCGCGCTGGGCCGTCCCGGCCGCCGCCGCGCTGAACATCGCGCTGCTGGCGGTCACGAAGTACCTGGGCTTTTTCGGCGAAGGCCTCGCCCTCGCGGGCCTGAACGTAAATCTCCCTGCCATCGTGGCCCCGGCGGGCGTCAGCTTTTTCACCTTCAAGGGCATAAGCTATGTCGCCGACGCGCGCCGGGCGGGGGAGGACTGCCCGAAGGGCTTCTTCGCGGCTCTCTTCTACATCTCCTTCCTGCCGGAGGTAATGAGCGGGCCGCTCACGCGCTTTTCACAGTTTTCGGAGCGGCTTAACTCCCGCAGCCGCAGCTGGACGGACGCTGCGGAGGGCCTGCGGCGCTTCGCGCTGGGCCTGGCCAAAAAGCTGATACTCTCCGGCGCGGCGGCTTCGGCGGCGGACGCGGCCTTCGCGGCGGGCGCGGCCCTGGACGCGCGCGTGGCCTGGCTGGGCGCGGTTGCCTACACGCTCCAGCTCTACTTCGACTTCTCCGGCTACAGCGACATGGCCTGCGGCCTGGGACGGGCGCTGGGCTTCAAATGCGCGGAGAACTTTGACCACCCCTACGCGGCGGTGAGCATCACGGATTTCTGGCGGCGCTGGCACATCTCGCTCTCGCTCTGGTTCCGCGATTACCTCTACATCCCGCTCGGCGGCTCGCGCCGGGGAAAGTGGCGCACGGCGGCCAACAAGGCGGTGGTATTCGTCCTCTGCGGCCTCTGGCACGGGGCCAACATGACCTTCCTGCTCTGGGGCGCGTGGCACGGCCTGCTGTCCGCGCTCGAAAGCCTCAAAATTCTCGACGTCGAGCGCTGGCGCAAAAATCCTGCCGGGCGCGCGCTCTCGCGAGTATACACCCTGCTCGCCGTGTGCATGGGCTTCGCCATGTTCCGCGCCGAGAGCGTCGGGGCGGGCTTCGCCATGATAGGCGCGATGTTCGCCGGCTGGGACTTCAGCCATGCGGGGAGCGTGCTGCTGGCGGATACGCTCGGCGGCTGGACGATCTTCGCCCTCGCGCTGGGCTGCATTCTCTCCGCGCCGGTGCTGCCCCGGCTCAAGGAGCGGCTGGGCGGCCGCCCGGCGGCCGAGGCGCTCTGCTACGCCGGTAGCCTCGCGCTCTTCGTCCTGTGCGCGGCCGCCCTGGCGAGCGGCGGCTTCGCGCCATTCATCTATGCGCAGTTCTGAGCGGGAGGGACCGACATGAGGACAAAAAACATACTTCTCAGCCTCGTGCTGATCGCCGCCGTCGCCTGCCTGGGCCTGACCGTCGCGGCGCGCGCCGGGCTTTTTGCCGGCGTGACGCTCAGCTTCAGCGTGGACGGAGCCGTGACGGAGTACGACCTGAAGCCCGGCGAGACGGTGGACGTCTCCGCGCTCGAGGCCGTGGGGGAGGGCGAGCGCTTCATCTGCTGGCTCGGCGAGGACGGCGCCTCCGCCGACCCGGGGCAGCCTGCCGAGACGGACGCGAGCTATACGGCGCTGATCGGCCCCGCGCTGGCTGATGCGATGCAGCCCTGGCTGGAGTACGACGGGCTGGGCCGGATCTATCCGGACTCGCCCGTGACGGGCGAGGAGCTGAGCCGCGGCGCGTCCGCCCTCTTCGGCGGGGCCTGGGCGCCGGAGGGCCTGGAGGGCATGGCCGGTGTGAGCGCCTCGCAGCTGGCCGCCGCTCTCGAGGGGGTGTTCGCGCCTGAGGAGCTTGCCGGCCTGACGGGCGAGACCGCGCTCACGCGCATCGAGGCCGCCGTGATACTGACCTCGCTCGCCGGCTGGAGCTATCCCGCGCCGGAGAGCGCGCCCGCGCCGGACCTGGCGGCGGACACCCCGGGCGCGGCCGCCCTCGCCGCCTGCGCCGCCAGCGACGGCGCGAAGAGCTACGCGCCCGGGCCGGTCATCATAGACGGGGCCTTCTACTACGTCGGCGACGACGGGCTGTTCGTCACCGACACGGAGATAGACGGGATGTACTACTCTGAGGACGGCAGCTGCACGGGCGAGGACTTCGAGCCGGGCTTCGTCAACATCGCGGGATATTTGTATTATGTAAACCAGGACGGCAGCTTCGCCTTCGACGAGACCATAGGCGGCATCAGCTTCGGCCCCGACGGGCGCTATTCGAGCGGGAACGCGGAGCTGGACGCGCTGGTCGCCGAGGTGCTCGCGCCCATCTGCGCCGAATACGAGACGCGCGACGAGATGCTGCGCGCCGCCTACGACTACGCCCGCGACAGCTTTGAGTACCTGCGCCGCAACTACTACAGCGTCGGCGAGACGGGCTGGGAGGTAGAGGAGGCCTACACCATGTTCTCCACCGGCCGGGGCAACTGCTATAACTACGCCGCCGCCTTCTGGGCGCTGGCGCGCGGCCTGGGTTACGACGCCGTCGCCGTCTCCGGCACGATGGGCTGGGATTACGAGCCGCACGGCTGGGTCACGATAGTCAACGCCGAGGGCGAGCGCCTGACCTACGACTGCGAGACGGAGATGGCCTACCGCCGCGACGGCGAGTACGGCAAGGATATGTTCGCGATGGTCTGGTGGTTCGCCGCGGGCTGGAATTACTATTACGGGGTCTGACGCATGAAGCTGACTGCAAAAATATTCACGGCGGCCTTCCTGCTGCTCTGCCTGGCGCCGGGCGTGGCCACGCTCATACTCGGCCCCAGCGCGGCGCGCGCGAACGAGGCCGCGCCGCAAAAGCCCTCGCTGGCCGGCCGCGACGGCGGCCTGAACGTGGACGTGCTGAGCGACACGGCGGATTATGTAAACGAAACCTTCGCCTTCCGCCAGGAGCTTATCACGCTCTGGGCGCGCTTCGAGGCCCTGTTCGGCGAGAGCGCCGAGGACGGCGTCATACTCGGCTCCGACGGCTGGCTGTTCTACGCCGACGAGCTTGACGACTTCACCGGCGCCCGTCCCATGACGGAGCGCGAGGTCTTTGCCGCCGCGCGGAACCTGGCCCTGATGTCGGAGTACGCGGAGGGCCTGGGCGCGGACTTCGTCTTTACCGCCGCCCCGAACAAAAGCTCGCTCTACGGCGGGCATATGCCGGACTACCCCCGCGCGGAGGGGCCTTCGGACGCCGAGCGGCTGGCGCTTGAGCTGGAGCGGCAGGGCGTGAATTATGTAAACCTGTTTGAGTTGTTCGGCGGCGAGGGCGGGACGCTGTATTTTGAGCACGATTCGCACTGGACCTCCCGGGGGGCGGCCCTGGCGGCGGACGCCATAAACGCCGCCCTGGGCGTGGAGAGCGCCTACGGCGAGGGCTACGAGTACGAGACGCGCCCGCATACCGGCGACCTCTTCGAGATGCTGTACCCCTCCGGGACGGACGGAGAGACGGACGACGCGCCCGTAGCCCTCGCCTTCACGCAGGGCGAGGGCGTCAGGCCCGACTCCATCACGATAGACACTCAGAGCGCGCAGGAGGGGACGCTTTTGATGTTCCGCGATTCCTTCGGCGAGCTGCTGTACCCCTTCATGGCCGGGAGCTGGGGCGAGGCGCGCTTTTCGCGCCAGGCGGCCTATGATCTGACCGTGGCGGAGGAACTTTCCGCCGGGGCCGTCGTCGTAGAGATAGTCGAGCGCAACCTCTCCTGGCTCTATGAGCAGCCGGCGCTGTTCCCGGCCCCCGAGCGGGAGGCGGACGCCTCCGGGGCGGCCCCTGGCGAGGCCGCGCTGGGGCTGGAGGGGGCCGCGGACGGGTACCACTCCGTCGCGGGGACGGTTTCCGGCGAGATAGACGTTGATTCTCCGATATACATAGGTTATAATGGCGCGTGGTACGAGGCGCTGCTGACCGAAGGCGGTTTCACCGCCGTGCTGCCCGGCGAGGGCGGCGGGGAGTATGAGCTGCTCTGGTACCGCGGCGGCGGGGCCATCGCCGCCGGCGTTTACATTGACTGACAGGAGACGGATAAAGAATGAAAAAAGCTGTTATCATGCTGCTCTGCGCCGCGCTGGCGCTTTCCCTTGCCGCCTGCGGCGAGCCTGCGTCCAACCCGACGGAGCCGGCCGCGACCGAGCCCGCCGCGGTTGAGTCCGCACCCGCCGCGACTGAGCCGGCCGCGGCCGAATCCGAACCCGGCGGCAGCGGCGAGAGCCTGCTGGAGACGGCCAAGACCTTCGAGGGCGCGCCCCTCGCCGACCTCATCGAGGCCATAGGCGAGCCGGAGAGCAGCGACTACGCGCCCAGCTGCCTGGGCGAGGGCGAGGACGGCAACCTCTACTACGACGGCTTCACCGTCTACACCTACCGCGACACAGACGGCGAGGAGACGGTAAATTACGTGGAGTGACGAAAACATACGCCGTCTGCCGCGGAAACGGACAGTTTCGCGGCGGGCGGCGGGCGTGAAAGCGAGGCGCACATGGGGAAAAGGGCAAAGATAACGCTGATATGCTGCCTGGCGGCCGTGCCGCTGCTGCTGATCGCCGCGTTCCTCCTGGTGGCGCTGCCCTATATCAACGCGGCCTCCTCCATGCCGGAGGGGGCCTCTCTCGCGTTCTTCGACCTGGGCGGGGGGGACTACAGGCTGGAGTGGAGCGAGGGCGAGAACGCCGCGCGCTACAAGCTGACGCTGGACGGGGCGGACGCGGCTTCCGCCGCCGTGCTGGACTCCAACTCCACGGTACTCGAGAATCTCACGGAGGGCGAGCACAGCTTTACGGTCACCCCGCTGGGCAGCTGGAGCCTCTTCGGGCGCGAGCATCTGCGAGAGGGCGAGCCGCTGAGCATAACGGTCCCCGTCATAAGCGTGCAGCCGCCGGAGGTGGAGTGGACGCCGGACGACGAGGCCCAGACCCTGACCGCCGTGGCCGAGCCCATGGTCGGCCGCAGCTATGAGCTGCGCCGCGTGGAGGACGCGGACGCCGCGCCGCCGGAGGGCGAGCACGTGCTCTGCTCCGGGGACGGGGCGCTCTCCGTCGCGTTCGGCGAGGGCGGGCTGAAGATACCCGAGTACGGCGAGGACTACCTCTTCACCCTGCGCGCGGTTGTCTCCGGCGAGGGCTATACGATAACCGGCCGGGGCAGCGAGCCGTACGCGCTGGAGCGCGAGGCCCTGCTGCCGGATGTGAGCGAGCTGACGTTCGAGGCCGTGCGCACCAACGACTTCCGCCTGAGCTGGACGGAGGCCAAGGGCGACTATTACCTTGTGCAGCAGCTGACTGACGGCGAGTGGCGCACCATAGCGCAGCTCGACTGCACGGACGAGCTGTCCTATGAGACCGGGACGCTCGCAAGCTGCCGCAGCTACAGCTTCCGCGTCGTCGGCGCGGACGAGGGCGCGGAGGAGGGGGCCTACGTCTCCTCCAGCAACGAGCTGCACGAGACGACGGAGCGCTCGCCGCTGTACTGCACCGTCTGGCCGCTGAGCGCCATGGCCTTCTATGCCGAGGCGGACGCCGGGTCGGAGCGCCTGGAGGACATACCCGCCGCCACGGCGCTGTGCGTCCTGGCGGAGGAAAACGGCTTTTTCCGCGTGCGCTACGCCGGGAATTACGGCTATATCGACAGCAACTACTGCCTGATAAACCTGCCAGAGTACCTGGGCGAGCTGCTGAGCTTCGACATCACGAACAGCTACGCGAGCAAGTACGCCGTCCACGGCTACGAGATCCCGGAGGTCACCGGCGAGGTGGTCTACGGCTACGAGAAGGTGCAGCTGGCCGACGGCCAGTTCCTGGCCCCATATCTCTACCCCTGCTGCGACAAACTCTACGAGGCCGCCAACGCGGCCCTGGCCCAGGGCTACAGGCTGAAAATCTACGACTCCTACCGGCCCAACGCCGCCACGCGCGACATCTTCGACAAGGCCGCGCTGCTGGCGGACCAGCCTGTGCCGGAGCTGGACATACACGGCGAGGTCCCCGAGGAGCTGCCCGAGCTGGCCGAGGGCGAGACCCTGACCTATCGCCGGCTCTGGGAGGAGGGCAGCTACGGCCTGCCCAACTTCCTCGCGCAGAACGGCTCCATGCACAACATGGGCATAGCCCTTGACCTCACGCTTGAGCGCGTGGACAACGGCGAGGAGCTGGAGATGCAGACCGAGATGCACGACCTCAGCATCTACTCCATACTCGCGCGCAACAACCAGGAGGCCGTGCTGCTCGACTCCATCATGAAGGGCGCCGGCTTCGGCGGCCTCACCAGCGAGTGGTGGCATTTCCAGGACAACGAGACGCGCCAGGCGCTCAGCCTGAACACCTATATGTGGAACGGCGTGAGCTGCGCCTGCTGGGTCGCGGACGACACGGGCTGGCGCTACCGCAACGCGGACGGCAGCTTCGTCGCCGGCGCCGAGCGGGAGATAGACGGCGCAAGCTGGAGCTTCGATGAGCGCGGCTACTGCGAATATTTCGACACGGAAGCCCGGCCCGAGGAGGGCTGAGCGCGGCGGCAGGCCGGGGATTTTTCCCCCGTCCCGCCGCTTTTAACACGGCTGTAACATTCCCGCGCTTTTCCGCTTAACAATTTGCGGCTATCATAATGCCTGCAAGCAAACTTCTTCTTTTTCATTACTCCCCCTTCTTGTTATGGCCGCGCGCGTATGCAGCGGCCATAATTTTTCCCGCGCGCGCAAATCTTCAACGGAGAGGGCGTACAATTATAAAAAAGTATTGCAATGGGCGCGCACACGTGGTAAAATACCAGAGTAAGCTGGTAGTTAGGATTTTGAGTGGGTTCCGCCCACTCTTTTTGTTGGGGAAAATTCCTCTGTCAGAACCTGTCAATAGGAGGCGCTATGAGCAAGGTAACGGAACGTGTGCTCGCACTGGCGGAGCCGGTTGCGGCGGATTGCGGCTGCGAGGTCTGGGACGTGGAGTACGTCCGCGAGGCCGGGGCCTGGTATCTGAGGCTGTACATCGACAAGCCGGGCGGCGTGTCCATAGACGACTGCGAGGCCGTGTCCCGGGCGATGGACCCCATCCTGGACGAGGCGGACCCCATCCCGACCAGCTATATCTTCGAGGTCTCCAGCGCCGGGGCCGAGCGCGTGCTCAAGCGGCCGCGCGACTTTGAACGCTTTGCCGGCGAGGAGGTCGAGGTCAGGCACTACCAGCCCGTACAGGGGCGGAAGAGCCACGTCGGCGCGCTTGTCTCCCGCGCGGAGGACGGCGCCGTCGCCATAGACTGCGCGGGGGAGCGGCTTGTTTTCCCCGCCGCGCAGGTGGCCCAGGTGCGGCTGCACCTGAGCGTATGATCAGGACGCAACAATTTTCAAATAAGACGTATACGGAGGCAGAACAATGAACGCAGAATTCTTCGCCGCGGTGGAGGACATAGAGAAGGAAAAGGGCATCCCTCGCGAGTATATGTACGAGAAGATCCAGCAGGCGCTGCTGGCGGCCTTCCGCCGCGACAACCCCGACTACGGCGACAACGTGGAGGTCATAGTGGACGAGGCCAAGAAGCGCATGGAGCTGGTGGTACACAAGACCGTCGTCGAGGAGGTTGCCGACCCGACGCTCGAGATAGACGTGGACAGCGCGAAGAAATACTCCAAGAAGGCCGGCCCCGGCGAGGAGCTGACCATCCCCGTGGAGACGAAGAAGTTCGGCCGCATCGCCGCCCAGGCCGCCAAGCAGGTCATCATTCAGGGCATACGCGAGCACGAGCGCGGCATGGTGTATAACGAGTTCACCAACAAGGAGCACGAGATGCTCACCGGCGAGGTCTCCCGCTTCGACCCGCGCTTCGGCTCCTATACGATACGCATAAGCTCCAACAGCGAGTACACCGAGGCGCTGCTGGCCGCAGGCGAGCAGATCCGCGGCGAGGCGCTGACGGAGGGCGACCGCGTCAAGGTCTACGTCCTGGAGGTGCGCCGCACGCCGCGCGGCGTGAGCGTGCTGGTCAGCCGGACGCATCCCGGCCTGGTGCGCCGCCTCTTCGAGCTGGAGGTGCCGGAGATACACGACGGCGAGGTGATCATCAAGTCCATCGCGCGCGAGGCCGGCTCCCGTACAAAGATAAGCGTCTACGCCGAGGACCCGGACATCGACCCTGTCGGCGCCTGCGTCGGCCAGAGGGGCGGGCGCGTCGCCAGCATAGTCAACGAGCTGCGCGGCGAGAAGATAGACATCATCAAGTACAGCGACGACCCGGCCGCTTACGTGGCCTCCGCCCTGTCCCCGGCCGAGGTGCTGCGGGTGGAGCCGATGGAGGATGAACGCAGCTACCGCGTCATCGTACCCGAGAACCAGCTCTCCCTGGCCATAGGCCGGGAGGGGCAGAACGCCCGCCTGGCAGCGAAGCTGACCGGCTTCCGCATAGACATCAAGCCGGACGGCAGCTACTGAGCGCAAAGGAGGCCGGGAAATGCCTAAGAGGATACCGCAGCGCCAGTGCCTGGGCTGCCGCGAGATGAAGCCGAAGCCCGAGCTGCTGCGCGTGGTGCGCACGCCGGAGGGCCAGGTCGAGTTCGACCCCAGGGGCAAGAAGTCCGGCCGCGGCGCATACGTATGCCGCAACAGCGAATGTTTCCGCCGCGCGGTGAAGTCACGCGCCCTCTCGCGCGCGCTGGAGACGGAAATACCCGACGAGGTAATGGAGCGCCTCGCCGCAGAAATGGAGGCTGCCGACGACGGACAGGGCTGTTAATTACCTCGGGCTGATGCGCCGCGCGGGCTGCCTGGAGCTGGGAGAGACCGCTACGGGCGCCGCGGTGCGCAGCGGCAGGGCGAGAATAGTCTGCGTGGCCGCCGACGCCTCGCCCAATGCGCTCAAGCGCGTCAGGGGCTGGCTGCAGGGCCGCCGCGCTCTGTACGTGGAGCTGCCGTACACAAAGGAGCGGCTCAGCGAGGCCCTTGGCAAGAGCGGCTGCTCCATGGCCGCCTGCACCGATTTCGGCCTGGCCGCGGCCTTCCTCAGGGCGCTGGCCGAGATGGAGCCGGAAAAGTACGGCGCGCTGGCCGCGGAGATGGCGCAGCGCAGCGAGAAGGCGGCCTACCGCAAGGCGCGAGGCCCAAAACGTAAACCGGGGAGGGAACCAAATGAGTAGTTTTGAGAAATACAGGGTTCACGAGGTGGCCAAGGACTTCGGCCTGCCCTCTAAGACCGTGACCGAGATACTGACCAAATACGCCACGACGCCCAAGAACCATATGCAGGTCCTGGACGACAACGAGCTGTCGCTTATTTTCGAGGCGCTGACGCAGCAGCACCAGTGCGCGAGCATAGAGGACCTGCTGCGCGTGCCGGAGGCCCCGGCGCAGAAGTCGCCGAAGCAGACTGAGCGCCAGCCCGAGGCGGGAAAGCGCCCGGGCCAGGCCGCGCAGGCCAAGCCCGCGGAGGAAAAGCAGCCCGCCGCCCAGCAGCAGGGCAAGCCGCAGCCCAAGGCGGAGGCCGCGCCGCGCCAGCCGCGCGCCATCCCCGAAAAGAGGGTTATCGACACCCGCGGCGGCGGCAACGTCAATCTCGGCAAGTACGACGAGCGCTTTGACCGCATGGCCGGCGCGCACGGCGCGGACAGCGGCAAGGCCCGCGGCGGCAAGGAGAAAATCTCCGGCCGCCAGAAGCAGCGCCAGCAGCAGGCCGCGGCCAGCGCCAAGCGCCGCGCCGAGGAGCGAGACCGTATGCAGCGCCTGCAGTTCGAGATAGCCAAGAAGGCCCCCGTCAAGGTCTCCATCCCCGACGCCATCGGCGTGGGCGAGCTGGCCAGCCGCATGAAAAAGACGGGCGCGGAGGTCGTCAAGGCCCTCATCAAGAACGGCGTCATGGCCTCGCTGAGCGACATCATCGACTACGACACCGCGGCCCTGGTGGCCATGGAGCTGGGCTGCAAGGTCGAGCGCGAGGTGGTCGTGACCGTGGAGGAGAGGCTCATCGACGACCGCGAGGACACTCCGGAGGAGCTGGAGCCGCGCGCCCCCGTCGTCGTGGTCATGGGCCACGTCGACCACGGCAAGACCAGCCTGCTGGACTATATCCGCCACGCCAACGTGGCCGCGGGCGAGGCCGGCGGCATTACGCAGCA
>CALWYT010000097.1 GCA_944385835.1 uncultured Oscillospiraceae bacterium
GTCAGCGTCTCGCCCGGCAGGGAGACGCAGTTGTAGATGAGCGTATACTCCCGCCAAAGCTCCGCCTCTCCGGCGTCGAGCGCAAGGCCCAGCTCGGCAAGCAGGCGGCGCTCGTCGCCGGTGAACACCCCGCCCTCCGGCTCCGGGGCGGGAAGCCGCTCCTCCGCCGCGCCGAGTATGATCAGGTGCTTGATGTGGCGGCGGCGCATCCTGTCAAAGTCGCCCGCCGTCACCATATCCAGCGAGACGGGGATGACGCCGACGTTGTACTGCGAAAGCGTGAGCAGGTACAGCCTCGAGAAGGCGGCCGCGTCCATTTCCATATCGCCCAGCACGCCTGCGCACTGCTCCAGCGCGTCCACCGCGGCGTCCCAGATGCGCGCGTACTCCGCCGCCTCCTGGCGGCGCCCTTCCCTCTCCAGCTCGTCCGCGCGCGCGGCAAGCAGCTCCGGCAGCTCCAGCCGCTCAAAGAGCGCCGCGAGCGCGGCGCACTGCCCGCGCGCATCGGCGGCCGAGGCGCAGTCCTCCTCAAAGGCCAGCAGCGGCGCGGCCGCGCGCCGGCGCAGGGCGTTTATCCTCACCAGCTTCGCGCGGGAGGCCTCATCCCAGCGCCCGCCGTAGCCCTCCGGGTGCATACCCCAGTCCGCCTGCTCGTGCCAGCGCGCCGCGGCCACGCGCCAGGTAAAGCACTAGTTCTCCAGCTCGACGCACTCCTCCGGGCTAAGCCCCGCGAGGCCCGTCCTCAGCATGGCGAACACGGCCTGCTGCTCCCAGCCGCCCAGCGCCGCCTCATAGGCCGAGGATATGAGCGTGGGCAGGGGCTTTTGAGTTATGTCAACCTGCCTGGCCGTGAACAGCGGCACGCCGAAGCGCGCGAAGGCCGCGCAGAGGGAGGGGCGGTAGTCCTCAAAGCCGCGCACGGCGACGGCAATGTCCCTCCAGCGGCAGCCGGTGCGGGCCAGGCGCAGCGCCTCGGCGGCGGCGAACTCGCACTCGTCCCCGAGCTGCGAGGCCGTGCGCAGGCGTATGCGCCCCCCGGCGTCGAAGGTCCGCGCCGGGTAGGCCAGCAGGTTCTCGGCCAGCGTCTCCATCGGCGAGACGGCGGCGTTCTCAAGCCGCTCCACGCGCGTTTCCACGCCCTCCTCGCGGGCGAAGCGCATAAGCGAGCGCACGCAGGCGCGCGAGATGTCGAACAGCTCGCTCCCGCCCTCCAGCTCGTCCAGCGTCACGCAGAGCGTCACGTCGGCACGGCATATAAGCTCGCAGACTATGCGCCGCTCCTGCGCCGTGAAGTCGGTGAAGCCGTCGATATACACCGCGCCGCCGCGCGCGAAGCCGCTGGAGGGCAGCCGCGCAGCCAGGAGCGTCAGCCTGTCGGCGGCGTCCACCCTGTCTGCGCCGACCGCAGCGGTGAAGGCGGCCATTATCAGCGCGAGGTCGCGCAGCTTCTCACCCAGCGCGCCGCCGGCGCGGCCGGCCGCGTCCATCAGCGCCTCGCTCGTCAGCTCGGCGGCGGCCAGCTCATCCACCGCAGAGAGCAGCTCCTGCAGCGTCTCCGGGGAGCGGCGCGCCCTAGAGTAGACGTGCAGCTGGGAGTACACGTTCTCCATTGCAACGGCCATGCACAGCAGCCTGCCTCCGGCGCTCAGGGCGCTGCGCCCTCCCGGGCCAAGCTCCTCCTCCACGCGGCGGGCTATGCCGGTGAAGCTGAGCACCTCGGCGCAGAGCGCGGCGCGCGGCCCTGCCGCGCGGGCAAGCTCGCGCTCGGCCTCGTGGCTGTACTGCTCCGGGACAAGCAGCACGCGGTCCGTCAGCCCGGCCAGGGCGTCCGAACGCAGCTCCTGCATTATCTTCGCGGTCTTGCCGGCCCCCGCACGGCCCATGATTATCCTGAACACAGCCCAAGTCCTCCGAGTGCTTCCGCGCCGTCCGGCGCGGTGTTTGCGGCTATTGCGTCATCTTTTTCGGTTGCCCCGCAAGGGGCGAGAAAAAGGACATTAACCCACGGTACAATAGCCGCTTCGCGGCTATTGTCCCACATATCTCCGCCGAAGGCAAAACGCTATTGAAAACCCCGCCCGGTCATGTTAAAATATACCCAAGCCAGCCCGCGGCGTAGGCCGGGGCGCCCAATATCAGAAGGGAGAACCAGTATGGACATCAGTAAGGTAACCGTCAAGGAGCTGCTCGCCAATCCCAAGGCCTGCGACGCCCTCAACGCCATTAACCCCAACATCCTCAAGAACCCCATGGTGAAGCTCGTCAAGGGCAAGACCATCGAGGCTGTCTTCAAAATGGTCCCGGACAGCAAGGTCCCCGCCGCGCAGAAGCAGCAGATCAAGGAGGCCCTCGAGGCCATCTGAAACCCTTCGGGAATAAAAAAGAGGCGCCGAGCGGCGCCTCTTTTATTTTCCCTGCGCTCAGGCGTTGAACACGTACCTGTCCAGCCGCTCAAAGGCCTCGCGGACGCGCTCTGCCGGCAGCGCGAGGTTCATGCGTATGTGGCTCTCGCCGAAGAAGGCGCGCCCGTCCTGCCAGGCGACGCCGACGTCCCAGCCGCGCTTGATGAGCGCGCCTATGTCCACGCCCCGCTCCGCGCACCAGCGCCCGCAGTCGAGGAAGAGCATATACGTCCCCTGCGGCCTGGAGACCTCGACGCCCTCGAAGCGCCGCGCGATGTAGCCGCAGGCGTAGTCCACGTTCGCCGTCAGCACCTGCAGCAGCTCGTCCAGCCACTCATAGCCCTCGCTCCTGTACGCGCCGATCAGCGCGTGCATACTCAGCACGTTCATCTCGTTATAGTGCGGCAGGCTGGACTCCTTCTCCATCCTCTCGCGCAGCCAGCCGTTGTAGACGATGTGGTAGCTGCCCACCAGCCCGGCGAGGTTGAAGGTCTTGCTGGGCGCGTAGAGCGCCACCGTGCGCTGCCTGGCGTCGGCGCTGACCGACTGCGTCGGGATGTGCTTATGCCCGGCGAGGACGATGTCCGACCATATCTCGTCCGACACGACATAGACGCCGTGCCTGGCGCACAGCTCCATGAAGCGCTCTATCTCCCATCGCTCCCAGACCCTGCCCGTGGGGTTGTGCGGCGAACAGAACACCGCCGCGTGTATGCGGTTTTCCACTATCCTGCGCTCCATGTCCTCAAAGTCCATGCGCCAGACGCCGTTTTCGTCGCGCAGGAGCGGGCTGTGTACCATCTTATAGCCGTTGTTCCCCAGCGCGCCGGTGAAGCCGACGTAGGTCGGCGAGTGCAGCAGCACGGCGTCGCCGCGCGAGCACAGGACGTTCAGCGCGCTGACCACGCCGCCGAGCACGCCGTTTTCATAGCCTATGTGCTCGCGCCCGAGGCCCTCCACGCCGTTGCGGCGCTCCTGCCAGCGGATTATGGAGTCAAAATACTCGTCGCGCGGCGCGAAGTAGCCGTAGAGCGGGTGCTTTGCGCGCTCGATTATCGCCTCCGGGATGGTCGGGACGGTGGCAAAATTCATATCCGCCACCCACATGGGTATGGCGTCGAAGCCCTCGCGCGGCGCGTCCGGCTCGCTGCCCCAGCGGCGGCGTCCTATGCCCTCGACGGCTATCGCGTCGTGGCCGCGCCGGTCGATGATGGATGTGAAGTCGTATTTCATGGAGAAGCCGCCTTTCTGAGTTTACATAAATATAATATATCTAAGTTATGTTTATCGCTATCGCCTCCGCCAGCGCCTCTGCGGAGGGTTCGGCGGCGACCGCCACGCGGTTTGGCAGGCCGCGCAGGGCCTTGGCCGTCGGCCCGCCCAGGGCGGCGAGGAGGGCGCCGGCGGGAATTGGGCCGAGCCGTTCGATGGCCAGCGCCGCGCCCGCGGCGCTGGTGAAGGCGAAGGCCGAGGCCGCCTCTATCTGCGCGCGCGGCGCCGTATACCCGCCCGGGAAGGCGGCGTAGGCGCGTATGTCGCGCAGCTTGAATTTCCCCGCGAGCCGCCCTGCGAGCGCGGCGTCGCCCTGGGCCGAGCGGTAGAGGCACAGCTCCGTCCCCTCCGGCAGCTCTGAGAGCAGCAGCCCCGCCAGGGCGGCGGTGGTCTGCGCCTCCGGCACAAGGTCGGCGCGCAGCGATCGCTCCAGCAGCGCGGCGGCCGTGGCCCGGCCCACGCAGGCGAGCTTTGTCCCGGCCAGGTCGCGCGCGTCGCGGCCCGAGCGCGCCAGGCGCTCAAAGTACAGCCGCACGCCCTCCGCGCTGGTGAAGGCCAGGCAGCCGCAGCCCGTTGGCGTCTTGTCTGCGGCGGGCAGGGGCCGCAGCTCCAGCTCGCAGGCGGCAAACGGTTCCGCGCCCAGAGCGGACAGGGCTGACGCGAGCTTTTCGTTCATGCGCCGCGTGCCGGTCAGGGCGACGCTCCTGCCGGCGAGCGGGAGGCCGCGCCGCGGCAATAGGTCGAGCGCTGCGGCCTCGCCGATCACGACGACGGCCGGCGGCGGCACGTCCGCGGCCAGCGCGGCGATGTCCGAGAGCCTGCCGCGTATGCAGTACCCCGCCGCGCCCTCGGAGGCCACGGCGCAGGGCGTGGCGGCGTCCATGCCCGCCGCAGTAAGGCGCGCGCTTATCTCGCCGAGGCGGCCCAGGCCCATGAGTACGACCAGCGTACCCGGGAAATCTGCGAGGCCGCCGAAGTACTCCGGCAGCTCCCCGTCCAGGGCCGTGCGCGCCGTCACCACGGCGAAGCCCCGGCTGAGCGCGCGGTGGGTCAGCGGTATGCCCGCCAGGGCGGGGACGGCCACGGCGCTGGTCACGCCGGGGACCAGCTCGCAGGCGGCGCCGCCGGCGTTCAGGGCCATAAGCTCCTCCCCGCCGCGCCCGAACACAAACGGGTCACCGCCCTTGAGGCGCACGACGCGCCGGCCCTCTGCCGCGAGGCGCAGCAGCAGGGCGTTGATCTCCTTCTGGCTGGGCGAGGGGCGTCCCGCTCGCTTGCCCACGTATATGCGCTCGGCCGTATCCGGCGCCAGGCGCAGCGTCTCCGGCGGCACAAGGCCGTCGTAGACCACCGCTTCGCACTCGCGCAGCCTCTGCGCGCCCAGCAGCGTTATAAGCCCCGGCGCGCAGCCCGCGCCGACCAGGCTTACGAGGCCGCTCATCCGTCCAGCTCCGGGACTATGGCCGCAACCAGCTCCGCGTCCGGCTCGCCGCCCGCGTCGATGCAGGCGTTGAAGAGGAAGGAGAATATCCTCGCGCGGCGGCGCTGGTCCGGCACGGCCGCGATCACGCGCGGGCGTATATCAGCCATGAAGTCCAGTATCTCCTCCACGGCGTCCGGCAGGCCCTCCTCGAAGCGGTCGCGGAAATAGGCCGCCGCCGTGGGGCTGGCCCCGCCCGTGCAGACCCCTGCCGAGAGGCGGCCGCGCAGCGTAAGCGCCGGGAAGATAAAGCCGCTCTCCTCCGGGGCGTCCACGACGTTGACGGCTATACCTCGCTCCCGGCAGAGCGCGGCGGCGCGGGAGTTCAGCTCCCGGTCGTCGGTCGCGCAGACGACCACGTCCCGCCCTTCGAGGTCGGACTCCGCAAAGGGGCGGAAGAGCAGCCGGACGCCCTGCATGGAGATAAACGCCGGCAGGAAGCGGCCGGAGACGGCCGTCAGCTCCGCGCCGTAGGGCAGCAGGCGCTCACACTTGCGGTACGCGACGCTGCCTCCGCCGATAATAAGCACATTTTTGCCCGAAAGTTCAACAAACATGGGGAAAAGCGCCATAATTACACCTCACACATAGTAATACTGCCAGCCGTCCTCCGTCATGACCCGGCGCGGCTCCACGCCGAAGGCGCGGCGGACGGCCCCGCGCTCGTAGACCTCCTGCGGCGCGCCGCAGTCCAGCAGCCGCCCGCCGTCCAGCACGGCCAGCGTGTCCGCGCGCCGCAGGGCGAGGCAGAGGTCGTGCAGCACCAGCGCCACGGCCCGGCCCTCCCCGGCCAGGGAACGCGCCATATCCATCACGGCCAGCTGATGGGCGGCGTCCAGGAAGGCCGTCGGCTCGTCCATCAGGAGGTTCGCCGTGTCCTGGGCGAGGGCCATGGCCAGATACGCCCGCTGGCGCTGGCCACCGGAAAGCTCCGCAAGGCTGTCCCCGGCGATCTCCAGCGCGTCGGCGCGCTCCAGCGCGCGCTCCGCCGCGTCGTAGTCCGCCCGCGAGTAGCGCCTGGGCCAGCCCAGGTATGGGAACCTGCCGTGCAGCGCCATGCGCCGCACGGTGATGCTCGGCGCGCCGCGGTCCTGCGGCATATACGCCGCGCGGCGCGCTATCTCCCGGCGCGAGAGGGAGCCGGCCTCGTCGCCGTCTATGTACGCCTCGCCGCCGGTCCTGGGTATAATGCCCAGAGCCGCCTTCAGCAGCGTGCTCTTACCGCAGCCGTTGGGGCCGCAGAGGACCGTGACCCGCCCCGGCTCAAATCTGAGGCTCACGCCGTGCAGGACCTCCCTGCCGCGATAGCCCGCGCATAGCCCGCGCAGCTCTATCACGCCGTCCGCCCCCCTCTCTGCCGCAGCAGCAGCCAGATGAAAAACGGCCCGCCGATGAGCGCGAGGCTTATGCCCACGGGCAGCTCGTAGGGCGCGAACAGCGTGCGCGAGGCCGTGTCGCAGGCAAGCAGCAGCGCGGCCCCGCCCAGCGCGCTCGCCGGCAGCAGCAGCCGCGCCTCGTCGCCGGTGAAGCGGCGGACGATGTGCGGCGAGATAAGCCCGACGAAGCCCAGCAGCCCGGCAAAGCTCACCGCCGCGCCCGCCAGCGCGGCCGCCGCGGCCAGCAGCGCGACGCGCATCCTCCCCGCGCGCAGGCCCAGGCCCTCCGCCGTCTCGCCGCCGAGCGAGAGCACGTCCAGCTCGTTCGTGAGCGAAAAGGCCGCCGCCAGGGCTATGGCCGTGACCGCGGCCGGGGCGGCCAGGCGCGGCAGCGTCAGGTTGGCCATGGAGCCTATGCGGAAGTCCGCGTAGGCGTTCAGCGCATCCGCGTCGAAGGTGACCACGGCGTCTACGCAGGCGGCGAGGATGTTGGACACGGCCACGCCGGCCAGCACCAGCGTTATCCTCGAGGCCCCGGCGCGGCGGGCGATAAGCAGCACCAGCAGCGCCGCGCCCAGCGCGCCCGCGAACGCGGCGAGGGGCAGCAGGGCCTGGGCCGTGGGCGCGGCAGCGCAGCAGAGCGCAGCGGCGAGGCCCGCGCCCGCGTTCACGCCTATCGTGCTCGGCGCGGCGAGAGGGTTTGCCAGGACGCTTTGCGTCAGCGCGCCGCTGACAGCGAGCGCCGCGCCCGCCAGTACGCAGCCCGCCGTGCGCGGCAGGCGCGCGTAGAGCACAATCCTCGCCGCGGCCGAGCCGTCGTCCCCTCCAAAGAGCGCGGCGAGCAGCTCGCCCGGCGCAACGTTCACCGGCCCGAGCGCCAGCGAGAGCGCGGCGGCGAGCAGCGTTATCGATATGAGCGACGCGAAGAGGCGCGCGTTACCGGCCGTAGAGTATGTCGGCGAGTTTTTCATAGGCCTCCCCCCAGCGGGCGTTGGGCTTCAGGTTGTACAGCTCGTGCTCCATCGTGTAAAAGCGCCCCTCGCGCACGGCCTTCAGCCCGCTCCAGGCCGGGTTCGAGAGCAGGGTCTGCTCCAGCGTGGCCATGGCGTCCGAAGGGTCCGCGCCCTGCAGCACGGCGAAGATGTAGTCCGGCTCGGCGGCGATGATGGCCTCAAGGCTCAGCTCCTCCAGCAGCGCCGCGTCCGAGTCGGCGACGTTGCGGCAGCCCAGATCCCGCAGCATCTCGCCGAGCACGTTGCCCTCGCCGGCCTTGACCTTGCAGCTCACGCCGGTGGCGCGTATGACCAGCACGCTCGGCTCGCTCCCGTCCGCGCGCGCTATGGCGGCGTCTATCTCCTTTTGCACGTCCGCGCCGTATTTCTCATAGTTTTCGCGCGCTCCGGTCAGCTCCGTACACAAATCCAGCATACGCAGATAGTCGCCGAAGCCCTGCACGTCGAAGTACGCGACGGGTATCCCGGCGGCGGCGAGCGCGTCCTCCATCTCGAGGTTGGAGGCGGTGTTGACGCTCGCCAGCACGAAATCCGGCTCGGCTGCCAGCAGCGCCTCCAGGCTGGGCGCCTTGACAGCGCCCAGCCTGGCCACGTCCTCCCCCAGCGCGAGGTCGAAGCTCGTCCAGGCGTCGTCCGCCGCCGCGGCGAGCGTGTCCCGTCCCCCGGCGAGGCACCAGACCTCGGCGAAGGAGCCTATCAGGGCGGCGGCGCGGCCCGGCCGCGCAGGCGCGGCGACCTCGCGGCCCAGGTCGTCGGTGAAGCGGAACGTCTCCCCCGACGGCTCCGGCGCTGTCGTGCCGCAGGCGGCGAGGAGGAGGGATATGAGCAGGATAAATACGGCGGTTTTTCTCATCATCAACAAAATCGGGGGTCCCTTGGCAGGACCCCCAAGCCCCTCCCGGCTGAATTGGCGGCGAATCCCGCGCCCGGCGCAGTGCGTCGGGACGGGACGCCCGGGCGCGGGACCTGGCAGAGGCCCGCGCGAAACGTCCGGCTTTTCAGCAGCTTGCGCCGCCGGTAGCGTGGCTCCCGGCGCTCAATATGGCGTCCTTGCGCGCGAGGACGTCGTCGCCCAGCAGCATCCCGATGAACTTGTCCGCGCCGACGCGGTCTATCGTCCGGCCGAAGCGCTCGCCGGTCTCGCCCTGCTCGCGGAAGAGCAGTATGGCCTTCTCTACCAGGGCGCGGACCTCGTCCTTGGAGAAAATGCCGGGGACGCGGGTGCCGAGGCGCTGGGTCTTGCCCCAGATGCCGCCGATGTACACCGCGTAGCCGCGTTCTTTTTCATGCACGGCGCCGAAGTGGCAGGCGGGGATGCACTTGCCGCAGTTGGTGCACTTGTCCCAGTCGATGACCAGCTTGCCGTCGGCGCCCCTTGAGCAGGCCTTGACGGGGCACTTGTCTATGCAGGCGCACTTGCCGCAGGCCTTGCACTCATCGGCGTGGAATTCGGGTACGCTCTGGCCGTAGCAGCCGAAGTCGTGCAGGGCGGGCTTCACGCAGTTGTTGGGACATCCGCCGACGGCGATCTTGAACTTGTGCGGCAGCTTGACGCTGTGCCAGCCGAGATAGAACTCGTTGAAGAGCCCGTCGGCGAACTTCTGCGTGTCCTGCAGTCCGTGCACGCAGACGCTGCCCTTGCAGGGCACGATGGGCCGCACCACGCTGCCGGTGCCGCCGGTCACCAGACCCACGGCCTCGACCGCCGCTGCCAGCGGCTCTATGTTCTCATAGGTGACGCCCTGGATCTCCACTGTCAGACGTACTGTCATTGCTATCTTGCCGCTGCCGTATTTCTCGGCGGCGTCGCTGAGCGCGCGCAGCTGCTCAGCCGTGAACACACCGTTGCTGCTCACTACGCGGACTACAAAATGCTCCCCGTCGTTCGACAGGATGATACCCCGTCCCTTGAGAGCCTTCTTCTCTTCTTCGCTGATTTTAAGCATAATCTCCCTCCGTTTTGCTTAAATTGATCTGCTGCTCCTACAGGCTATTGTACCTCTTTTGCACCCTTCGGGCAAGTATGAAATGCCCTTATCTGTGCAGCACGGCTATCACGAGCTCGGGGCGGTTGTTCACCCGCAGGGGGATGAGGCTGTTGCCGAGGCCGCGGGAGACTATCATATCCGTCTCCCCGACGGTGTAGAGGCCGGAGTCATACTCCGGCAGGAAGCCCTGGCCGGGCGCGTACAGTGCGCCTATGAACGGCAGTCGCACCTGGCCGCCGTGGGCGTGGCCGCTCAGGACCAGGTCAGCTCCGTATGCGGCATAGGTCTCTATCAGCTCCGGCCGGTGCGCGAGCAGCACGGAGTACGCGTCTGCGTCCAGCAGCCCCTCCAGCTCCGACGATGCGCGCGCCGACGCCTCGCCTCCCGTCCTGATGAAGGCCGGGTCGTCTATGCCGGCGAGCTGGATGCTCCCGCCGCCGCGCTCTATGTACACTGCACTGTTGCGCAGCACCTGCGCCCCGGCGGCTGTGAGCCGCGGCTCTATGTCCTCAAAATCCAGCCTGGACTCGTGGTTGCCCGTAACGTAGTACACCGGCGCTGTCTCCGTCGCCGACGCTATGAAGGCGACGGCCGCGTCCACGTCCGTGTGGCGTGAATCTATCAGGTCGCCCGTGACGGCGATGATGTCCGGCTCCGCCTCCCGCAGCAGGGTGAGCAGCTTTTCGTTACCGTCGCCGAAGACGGCGTTGTGTAGGTCGGAGATGTGCGCGATGCGGAAGCCCTCGAACTCCTCCGGCAGGTCCTCCCCCGCCGGGACGTCGATCACCGTGGAGGTCAGGGCCGTATTGGCCCACAGGCACCAGACCAGCAGGGCCGCGCACAGCAGCAGGATCACAATCAGTACAATCACTTTTTTCTTCACCGCCTTACCTCCGGTCCTCGGAGCCGATATATTTGAGCGCCTCCGCCAGGCGGGCCCGGCTCTCCTTTTTATAGGCCACATAGTAGTGCACGCTCGCTCCGGGATCCGTTATCGGTATGGTGACGCGCCCCTCGGCGGCGCCGTATCGCCGCTCGGCCCGGTCCGTATTGAAGGCGGGCAGGCTGCTCGCGCGCAGGAGCTCGCCGAAGGCGTAGCTCTCGCGCTGGACGATGAAATGCGTATCCGGCATGGCCTTGAGGAGATCCGTCCAGAAACCCAGGTCCGGACGCAGCAGCATGGTCTCGCCGTTGAGGTCGGCCAGGCTCAGCTCCCTGGCCCCGGCCAGGGGGTGGTTTATAGGCAGGTGGAAGCAGAGCTGCTCGCCCCCGAAGCCGAGGTATTCAACGCCGGGCAGCTCCGGCGGCTCCGTCAGCACCACGAGGGTATATGTCCCGCTCAGCAGGCCGGTCCTGAGCTCCTCCGCATCGTCCAGCAGCGCTGTCGAGATGAGCATGCCGCGGTAAAGCTCGCTGATGGCGGCGGCCAGCTCCCACAGCGGGGCCGGGGCTATGGAGCCCACGGCTATCGTCTTCCGGCTCCGGTCCAGCTGGCGCACGCGCTCTACCAGCGCCCCGGCCTCGCTCAGCAGCGTCTCCGCCAGCTCCGCCGCCAGACGGCCGTTCTCGTTGAGCTCCATGCGATTTTTGCTGCGGGTAAAGAGCTCGACGCCTATTTCATCTTCCAGCTTCCTCATACTGCGGCTGAGCGCCGGCTGGGAGATCAGCAGCTTTTCGGACGCTGCGACAAGTGTGCCCTCACGCGCAAACGCGGCCAGCTTTTCCAGGTCGTAGAGTTCAAGCATATGTGCGCCTCCTTTGCAGGCATTATACAATACGGCACGTCCGTGTGCAAGCATATCTATAACCTGGATGCATACTGACTTGCCGAAACGGCATTGTACATTTTGCCCGCACAGGTTTATGATTTATGCAGAAAACCGGAGAGGAAGATACGAAATGGTCTTTTACTTCACCGCTACCGGCAACAGTCTCTACGCAGCCAGGCAGCTTGACGCGAATGTAATGAGCATACCGCAGGTCATGCGCCGCAGCTGCCTGCGCCGCTTTGCCGATGAGGCGATAGGCGTCGTCTACCCCATATTCGGCCACCGCCCGCCCGAGCTCGTACAGCGCTTCCTGCGTGAAGTGGAGCTGGACACGCCGTATTTATACATAGTACCTACCTACGGGCGCAGGCCCGGCACGGCCGTGGAGATAGTCCGGGACATCTGCCGCAGCGCCGGCAAGAGCCCGGCATACATACGCACGCTGCTGATGGCGGACAATTACCTGCCTGCCTTTGATATGGACGAAGAGCGCGGCATTGACAAGCACGTGGATGAGCAGCTTGCCGCCATCAAGGCGGACGTAGCCGCGCGCCGGCGCTTCACCGAGCCTGTCATGGACTCCGAGCGGAAAGCGCACGCCGAATTCCTCCGGTATGAGGCCTCTCTCCCCGAAGGCAGGCTGCCTGGACTGGTGTACGCCACGGACAGCTGTATCGGCTGCGGCGTCTGCGCCCGGGTGTGTCCCGGCGGCTGCATACGCATCGAGGACGGCAGGGCGCACTTCGACTATACAAACTGCCAGGGCTGCCTGGCCTGCGCACACGCCTGCACTCAGAAGGCCATCGCCCTCACGGTCCCGGAGCCGAATCCCGGCGCGCGTTACCGCAACAGCCACGTGACGATTCAGGACATAGTATACGCAAACAACCAGCTGCGATAAAGGACAAAAAGGATACAAGGAGGAACAGCAATGGAGTACACAACACTTTCCAACGGCGTGCAGATGCCTCTCGAGGGCTTCGGCGTCTTCCAGATTCACGACCTCGACGAGTGCGAGCGCGTGGTGCTCGACGCCATTGACACCGGCTACCGCATGATAGACACCGCCGCCAGCTATGGCAACGAGACCGCCGTGGGCAAGGCCATAGCCAAGACCGGCGTCAACCGCGCCGACCTCTTCATCGCCACCAAGCTCTGGGTGACCGACGCCAGCTACGAGGGCGCCAAGGCCGCTATCCGCCGGTCCATGGACAACCTCGGCGTCGATTACATCGACCTCTATCTCATCCACCAGGCCATGGGTGACTATATAGGCGCCTGGCGCGCCATCACCGAGGCGTATAAAGAGGGCAAAATCCGCGCCATCGGCGTGTGCAACTTCTACCCTCACCGCCTGGCCGATTTCTGCGAGACCGTTGGCCAGCTGCCCATGGTAAACCAGGTGGAGCTGCACCCCTTTTTCCAGCAGGAGAACGCCCTCTCCCTCATGCGCGAGTACGGCGTACAGCCGGAGGCCTGGGCACCCTTCGCCGAAGGCAGGCACGGCATATTCACTCACCCGGTGCTGACCAAAATCGGCGAAAAGTACGGCAAGGGCGCCGGCCAGGTGGCCCTGCGCTGGAACACCCAGCGCGGTGTGGCGGTCATCCCCAAGTCCGTGCACAAGGAGCGCATGGAGCAGAACCTCGACATCTGGGACTTCCGCCTCACGGATGAGGAGATGGCCGAGATAGCCGCCCTCGACATCGGCCGCAGCGAGATCATAGACCACACCGACCCCAGGCTCGTGCAGGCCCTGCACGGACGTAAGCTGTAACAGAGAAAGGAAGTTTATATCATGGAATACATCACCCTCAACAACGGTCTCAAAATGCCCTCCCTCGGCTTAGGCACCTTCGGCCTGCCCGCCGACGGCACCGCCAAGCGCTGCGTCCTCGCCGCCCTCAGGGCCGGCTACAGGCACATCGACACCGCCCACGGCTATCTCAACGAGCGCGAGGTCGGCGAGGCCATACGCGAGAGCGGCGTAAAGCGCGAGGACATCTGGCTGACCACCAAGATCTGGCCCACCGAGTACCCCGACGCGGAGGCCGCCGTTGACCGCGCCCTCGAGCGTCTGGGCGTCGAGTACCTCGACCTCGTCTACCTGCACCACTTCCTCGGCGACGTCAAGGCCGGCTGGAAGGGTCTCGAGAGCGCCGTGCGCCACGGCAAGGTGCGCAGCATCGGCATCAGCAACTTTGAGCGCAGCGACGAGTACAGGGCCTTCTTCGACGGCATTGAAATAGCTCCGGCCATCGCCCAGATGGAGCGCCACATCGACTTCACCCCCAGCGCCTATGCAGAGGACCTCAGGAGCCGCGGCATCGCCTGCGAGGCCTGGTTCCCGCTCGGCGGCACCGTGAGCCGCAAGGCGCAGCTGAGCCTGCCCGCAGTGCAGTCCGTCGCCAGGAAGCACGGCAAGACCGGCGCGCAGGTGCTGCTCCGCTGGCAGCTGCAGACCGGCTTTGCCGCCGTCCCCGGCAGCGCGAACGAGGCGCACATCGCCGAGAACCTCGGTATCTTTGACTTCACCCTTGATGCCGACGACCTTGCAGCGCTCGCCGGGGCCGGCAGCGGCAAGCGCGTATTCGACGTGCCGCTGAGCGCGCAGGTGGACATGATCATGGGCTTCAAATTCAACGACTGACCTCTTCCGCCGGCGTCCGGACGCC
>CALWYT010000098.1 GCA_944385835.1 uncultured Oscillospiraceae bacterium
CCGCTTTCGTCAATGCTAACCGCATCAATGTAGATAACTTATCCAACATCTGCGTAGTATTTTTAGTCGAGATTTACATTCATTGCCTCACGAAGCCGCTCTATTGCCTTTTTTTCAATTCGGCTGACGTAGCTTCGTGATATGCCCAGGCGCGCGGCGCACTCCCGCTGCGTCAGCGGCGCGCTCCCGCCAAGGCCGTAGCGCAGGCGGATCACCTCCGCCTCCCTCGGCTCCAGCACGCCGTCCACGCACTCGCGCAGCCGCCGCGCCGCCTCCCTCTCGCTGAGGCGCTCTGCCAGGTCGTCCTCCACGGCCAGCACGTCCATCAGTGAGAGGCTGTTGCCCTCTGAGTCCGACTCCAGCGCCTCGTTGAGGGAGACGTCGCCGGCGGTCTTGCGCTGGGAGCGGAAATACATGAGTATTTCGTTTTCCACGCAGCGCGCGGAATAGGTGGCCAGGCGCACGCCCTTCTCCGGGCGGTAGGTGTTCACGCCCTTGATAAGGCCTATCGTGCCTATGGATATGAGGTCCTCCGTGTCCGTCCCGGGCGTGTAATACTTCTTCACCACGTGGGCCACCAGACGCAGGTTGTGCTCGACGAGCTTGTTGCGCGCCTCCAGATCGCCCTCGAGGGCCAGCCGGGTCAGACGCCGCTCCTCCTCCGCGCCCAGCGCGCGCGGGAAGCTGCCCGCAGGGTTCGCAAGGCGGAGCATAAGCAGCGCAGACCCCAGCAGCGCGTACAGTACGGTCAAAAGCCGCACCACCTTTCATGCTTGCTGGCACATTCTATTCGCGCGCGGTTTGTACACTTGCTTGACAAAAACGGCGGGCGAACTTACAATTGCCCTGGGGGTTGATAGCATTGAGCGAACACACTCAGGTCCTGCCCGACGGCAGCGTGGTCACGCACAGCCACGGCGAGCACGGGCATACACACAGCCATACCCAGACCAAGGCAGTTCTCAACCGGCTCAGCCGCGCCATAGGCCACCTTGAAAGCGTGAAGCGCATGGTGGAGGACGGGCGCGACTGCACGGAGGTGCTCATCCAGCTTGCGGCCGTGCGCAGCGCGCTGAACAACACCGCCAAGGTCATACTGAAGGACCACATCGAACACTGCATCTCCGACGCGGCCGAGCACGGCGACACCGAGGCCCTGGCCCAGCTGGAGGAGGCCATAGAGCGCTTCATGGGCTGAGCCGCCGCCCGCGGCTTTCAATCGCGAAAAGGCGCCGGGCTTTTTCCGCCCGGCGCCGCGCTCTCATATTACCATCGCGCCGTCCACTCCGACTATCTGGCCGGTCATGTAGCCGGCCTCCCCGCTTGCGAGGAAGCGTATGACGCGCGCTATATCCTCCGGCCTGCCCAGCCGGCCCATGTAGATATTCTCCGTCATGGCCGCCTTCTCCTCGGCGGAGAAGCAGCTGAGCATATCCGTATCCACCGCCCCGGGCGCGACGCCGTTTACGCGGACGCCGCTGGGGCCAAGCTCCTTGGCCAGCGCTTTTACGAAGGCGATGAGCGCGCCCTTCGTGGCGCTGTAGGCCGTCTCGCAGCTGCCGCCGTACACGCCCAGCACGCTGGACACGCAGATGATGCTCCCCGCCTTCTGCCTTACCATGTGCGGCACGGCGGCGCGGCAGCAGTTGAACGCCCCGCCAAGGTTGACGGACACGACGCGTTCCCACTCCGCGTCCGTCATGTCCGTGAGCAGCCCGCTCCAGGCTATGCCCGCGTTGCTCACAAGCAGGTCCACGCCGCCCACGCGCTCGAACATCGCGCGCACCTGGGCGCTGTCGGAGACGTCGCAGCGCACGGCCTCCGTCCCCAGCTCGGCCGCGAGCGCCTCGGCCTTCTCGCGGGAATTGAGATAGTTTACCGTCACGCGCCAGCCGTCTTCGGCCAGCGCCCTGGCCGCCGCCGCGCCTATGCCGCGCGACGAGCCGGTCACAAGAGCTTTTTTCAAGCGAATCACCTCGTCAATGAGCGATTTTATACCAAACGGCGCGAAAAGTAAAGCGCCGGGGAGGCAGAATGGATATCAAGCCTATCGCATATGTGCGCAGCGACTTCACCGGCAAGTTCGGCATACCCCGCCAGAGCGGCGTGGTGCCGGAGCTGGTGGCCTACGTCGTCTTCGAGCCTGAATACCGCAGCCGCGAGGCCCTGCGCGGGATAGAGGGCTTCGACTACATCTGGCTCATCTGGGAGTTTTCCGAAAACCGCGGCCGCGGCTGGTCGCCGACGGTGCGCCCGCCGCGCCTGGGCGGCAACGTCCGCCAGGGCGTCTTTGCGACGCGCTCGCCCTTCCGCCCCAACGGCCTCGGCCTCTCCAGCGTGAAGCTCGACTCCGTGGCCGACACGCCGGACGGCCCCGCACTGCGCATACTGGGCGCCGACCTGATGGACGGCACGCCCGTCTACGACATAAAGCCCTATATTGAGGCGGATATGCACCCGGGCGCGCGCTGCGGCTTCGCCTCCGGCGAATGGCAGCGGCGGCTGCGCGTGGACTTCCCCGCCGCGCTGCTCGAGCTGCTGCCGGAGGACAGGCGCGCCGCCTGCGCCGCCGTCCTGGAGCAGGACCCCCGCCCCGCCTACCAGGACGACCCGGGACGCGTCTACGGCCTGGGCTTCGCCGGGTACAACCTGCGCTTCACGGTGGACGGCGGCGTCCTGACCGTCATAGAGGTGGAGCCGGACGGCGGAAAGGAGGATTGAGAGCGATGTACGACGAGCTTACGCAGTCCGACATAGACAAGATGCGCGAGGAGCTGGACTACCGCACCCGCGTGCTGCGCCCGCAGCTCATAGAGGACGTCAAGGTCGCGCGCGGCTTCGGCGACCTCTCGGAGAATTTCGAGTACAAGGCCGCCAAGCGCGAGAAGAACCGCAACGATTCGCGCGTGCGCTACCTCGAGCGCATGATAAAGACCGCCAGGGTCATCTCCGCCGGGAGCGCGTCCGACGCGGCCGGGCTGTGGGACCGCGTGACCATACGCGCCGAGGACGACGAGAGCGAGCGCGTCATCACCCTGGTCACCACGCTGCGCCAGAACGCGCCGCAGGGGCTTATAAGCAAGGAGTCCCCCGTCGGCAAGGCCGTCATGGGCCGGCGTACGGGCGAGCGGGCCTATGTCAAGCTCGGCGAGGACGACGGCTACTGGCTGGACATTCTCAGCATCGAAAAGGGTTCCGAGGACGACAGCGTACCCATCCGCGGCTATTGAAGCGCCGCCGGTCTGGGCGGCAGATTACAAGGGAGGCTTATCATGATTTACAGGGATTTCAAGGGCCTGAAGCTCAGCGCGCTGGGCATGGGCAATATGCGCCTGCCGGTCGTCGGCGGCGACGACTCCAACGTAGACCTCGCGAAGGCGGAGGAGATAATCGACTATCTCTACTCCCAGGGGGTCAACTATTTTGACACCGCCTACGCCTACCACGGCGGACACAGCGAGGGGGCGCTCTGCCGCGCGCTGCGCAAGTACCCGCGCGAGAGCTGGTACCTCGCGGACAAGTTCCCCGGCTTCGACGTTGCGAACATGTCCCGCGTTCGCGAGATTTTCGAAGAACAGCTGGAGCGCTGCGGCGTGGACTACTTCGACTTCTACCTCTTCCACAACGTCTGCGAAATGAACGTGGATATGTACCTCGACCCCAAGTACGGCATCTACGACTACCTTGTCGAGCAGAAGCGCTCCGGGCGCATCAGGCATCTGGGCTTCTCCTGCCACGGCGACCTGCCCGTGCTGCGGCGCTTCCTGGACGCCTACGGCGAGGAGCTGGAGTTCTGCCAGATACAGTTCAACTACGTGGACTGGTCCCTCCAGCGCGGCGAGGAGAAGGTTCGGCTGCTGAACGAGAGGGGCATACCCGTCTGGGTCATGGAGCCGGTGCGCGGCGGCCGGCTGGTAAATCTCCCGGAGGGCGCCGTGTCCGAGCTGAAGGCCCTGCGTCCTGACGAGACGCCTGTGTCCTGGGCCTTCCGCTTCCAGCAGAGCGTAGAGGGCGTAACCATGGTGCTCTCCGGCATGAGCACGCTGGAGCAGGCCAGGGACAACGTCCGCATCTGGAGCGGGGAAAGGCCGCTGAGCGCCGCTGAATTCAACGCGCTCACCGGGATAGGCCGCAGCCTCTTCGCCAAGGGTACGGTACCCTGCACGGCCTGCCGCTACTGCGTCAGCCACTGTCCGCAGGGCCTGGACATACCCCGGCTGCTGAGCCTCTACAACGAGGCGGTCTACAGCGGGACCGACGCGTTCATTGTGCGCTCCGGCATAGGCGTGCTGCCCGACGGCAAGCGCCCCTCCGACTGCGTTGCCTGCCACAGCTGCTCCGCCGTCTGCCCGCAGCAGCTGCCGATACCCGAGACCCTCGCGCAGTTCTGCGCGCTGCTCGGGTCTGAGAAATAGGCAGGGGCAGAACAAAACCGGCGCGGCCTTGCGGCCGCGCCGGTTTTCGCTTTGCGCTCAGAGGTCCATGTACTCCGGGTTCTTCCTCCGCCAGGCGTCCAGCACCGCACAGAACACCAGCGAGAGGTAAGTCTCCTCCTCGTCGGCGCTGCGGCTTGTGAGCGCTATCGGCACCTTAGCGCCGACAACCGCGCCGCAGGTCACGGCGTGCGCGTGGATAAGCCAGCTCTTCACCAGCGTATTCGCCGTGGAGAGGTCCGGCGCGACTATGCCGTCGAAGCCGCCGCCGCTGTAGGGGCAGTCGTAGTTCTTGAGCCTCGCCGCCTCCTTGCTGAGTATGAGGTCGTAGGCGATCGGCCCCCAAAGCTCGCAGTCGGCGAAGGGCTTGGACTTCTGCTCGGCCACGAGGCGCTGGGCCTCCACCGTGTCCTGCATATGGAAGGTCACGCGCTCCACCAGGCTGAGCAGGGCCAGCTTGGGCTGCTCATACCCGAAGGCCTTCAGCGCGTCGGACATATTGCGTATTATCTGCTTCTTCTGCGACATATTCGGGTGGATTATCACGGTCATGTCGCTCAGGGCCAGCAGCTTGGGGTACTCCGGCAGGCTGGCCAGGGAGACGTGGCTCATCAGCCGCCCGGTGCGCAGGCCGTTGCTCTTCTCCAGCACGGGCATCAGGAAATCGCGCGTGGGTATGTTGCCGCGCATGAGCACGTCGCCGTCGCCGGAATTGAGTATGTCGATGGCCGCCTGCGTGATGTTGTGTCCGGGCGGGACGTCCACCATCGTATACGGCTCGCGTTCCAGGCCGAAGCGCTCCAGCACCGTTACGGTCCTGGCCCTGTCGCCCACGAGCACGGGCTGGGCGATCCCCTTCTCCTGGGCGGCGAAAAGCCCGCGCAGCATATTCTCGCCGTCGGAGCCGGCAAGGATGACGCGCATTGGCCTGGGCATCTCGGGGACTCTGTCCAGTATGCCCTCAAAGTTTTTCAGTTCCATAGCTGTTCCTGCCTTTCCCGGCCGCGCCGGCAATCTTGCTAACATTATATACGATGTCTCCCCGCATTTCAAGGGCCGTTTTGTGGAATGAGCATATGATTCTGGCCGTTTCCGGGCTATACTTGACAATAAAACCCGCCTTTGCTAGTATATTTCCGCCGGCGCGCCAATCGCTCGCCGGCGGAAATCCGGCGTGGGAGGTCACTATATGTTCCGGGAAATGCGCAGGAAGCGCCAGCAGCTTGACGATCGGGCCTCGCTCGGCATACTTGAGCGCGGCAGCCACGGCGTGCTCGCCGTCCTCGGCGACGGCGGCTATCCCTACGCCGTACCGCTGAGCTACGCCTTCGGCGGCGGGAAGCTGTACTTCCACTGCGCCGCGGCCGGGCATAAGATAGACGCGATCCGCGCCTGCGGCAAGGCCAGCTTCTGCGTTGTGGAGAGGGACGATGTCGTGCCGGAGGAATTCACGACGCGCTACGCCAGCGCCATCGCCTTCGGGCGCGTGCGCGAGCTGTCCGGCGCGGCGGAAAAGCGCGCCGCGATACGGCTGCTCTGCGCCAAGTACTGCCCCGGCGTCCCCGAGGCGGCGGCCGCCGCGGCCATAGAGCGCGACTGGGCCGGCTTGAACATACTCGAGTTCACGATAGAGAGCCTGACGGGCAAGCAGGCGCGCGAGCTGTGCCGGGACGGGGGCTGAACCCGCGCGGGCGCGGCGGTTATACGCACTTTAAAGGGCGGCGGCCAATAATGGCCGCCGCCCTTGCCGTTTTCTTTGCCGCCCGTCGCGGCGGATCACTGGTCAGCGTAGTTCTGGGTCGCGGTGAAGGCCTCGAAATCGCTGTAGTTGTTGAAGAAGCGGTGGGTGCCGCTCTCGGTGTCGAGCGCGTAGAAGAGGTAGTCCGTGTCCGCCGGCTTGAGCGCGGCGTTTATGCTCGCGAGGCCGGGGTTGCATATCGGCCCTGCGGGCAGGCCGGTGTGCAGATAGGTGTTGTAGGGGCTTTCCACCTGCAGGTCGGCCTCCGTCAAGTACTCCTTGTGCTCGCCGAGCGCATACATGACGGTGGCGTCGATCTGCAAGGGCATATCGGCGGCCAGGCGGTTATAGATGACGCTGGCTATCTGCGCGCGCTCGGAGTCGTTGGCCGCCTCGGACTCTATCATGCTGGCGATGATCACCGCCTGATGCAGGGTTATGCCAAGCCCGTCCGCCTGGGCGTACATATCCGCGGTCAGCTTGCCGTGGAAGTTGAGCAGGAAGCGGTTGATGGCGCTGGAGGCCTGCATCCCCTGGTAGAACTCGTAGGTGTCCGGGAAGAGATAGCCCTCGAGCCTGGCCGCGTCGCCCGGCGTGGCCCAGTCCAGGAAGCTGTAGTTATAGCTGTACTCGGCCGCGGCGTCGTAGAGGTCCTCGACGGTGGCGATGTCGTTCTCCTCGAGGCGCTCGAATATCTCCTGCATCGAGAAGCCCTCGGGGAAGGTTATCGTGGTCGTGACCATGCTGCCGGAGGCCGTCTGCATATTCGAGACAAGCGCGCGGTAGTCGAGGCTGGTCGTCAGTGTGTACGTGCCGGGGTCCACCTTGTTCGTGGCGTTGGAGAACCAGCAGAAGGCCTTGAACAGCCACTTGTACTCGATTATCCCGGCGGCCTTGAGCGTGCCGGCCACGGCGTCCATGTCGCAGTAGGACACGGTCACCGTCTCGACGCTGCCGTCGTCGCGCTCGACCTCCTCCTCGCGGTATTCGAACAGGTCCTTGCCGAGGGTTATGGTGCTCTCCATCGGCTCCTTGTTCAGCGCGAGGACGTCCGTCGCCGCCATCCAGCCCAGGCAGGCCAGCAGCACGGAGAGGCTGACGACGAAGGCGAAATACATCAGCCCGCCGAGGCAGCCGGTCTTGCCGTCGCGGCGCGGGCGTATCGGCTCAAAGTCGCGCTCCTCCAGCCTGGACGGGTCCTCGTCGTCTATGCCGTCGACGTCGTCGCTGTGGTTCTCGGGATTATACAGCATACTGTCCAGCTTCTCAAGCAGGCGCTTGCCCCGGCTGGCGACGTCGTCTTCGGAGCCTGCGGCGTCCCCGGAGGGGCCTTCGTCCTCCGCGGCCTCCCCTCTCGCTTCCCGCGGCTCGTCCCTGGCGGCGCCGGACGCCGGCGTCTCGGCTCCGCCGCGCGGGGCCGGCTTTGCGTCCCTGGCCCTGCCCGCGCCTATCACAGGCACGACCACCGTGGCCTCCTCCGCCGGTATCTCCGCCGGCTCGCTGCGTTCAGCGGCGGCGTCCTGAGCCTCTGCGGCTTCGGCCGCGTCTTCAGAAGGCGACGCGGCTTCGTCCGCGGCGGCGCCCCCGGCTTCGGAGCCTCGCGCGGAGGCAAAGAGCTTTTTCAACTTGTCGAGCTTATTGTCCATTCATTGCTCTCCCAAAGTAACGTGTTTGCCCCGGCGGGCATAGTATGGCTCAGACAGCGCTTTGCGGCGCGTCGGATACGTCAGATTCAACGTCGCCCGTCCCCCGCGCGGGCCGGGCTGGGAAAAACACATAGCGCGGAGAAAGGGTCATAACATGTTCTGCGGAAACAACAACGGCGGCTGCTTCTGGATTATAATCATTCTCCTGCTCCTCATGTGCGGCGGCTGGAGCGGCGGCAGCTGCTGCAACAACAGCTGCGAGAACAACTGCGGCTGCAACACCTGCTGCTAAACCCGGCGGAGCCGCGCGGCGGCCCTGTCCGCGGCGGCGCGCCCCGAACACCGACGGCCCGGCCTTCCGCGATTGGCGGCAGGCGCTGCGCCGTGGACGAGGCCCTCAGCGGGCCTCGTTTTATTTTACGCTTTTAATTATGCGCGCTTCCGTTATGACGTAATCCGGCCTCACATCGTTCCAGTCCTCGGGGACATTTTCGTCCAGCAGCCTCTCGCGGGCGAGGCAGGCGCTTGTCACCTTCGGGAAGCGGGCGAGGAAGCGGTCGTAATAGCCTCCCCCCTGCCCCTGGCGGCGTCCGTCGGGCGCGCAGCAGAGCGCGGGGACGAGGAGTATATCGCCTTCGGCCGGCTCGACGGCGCTCAGGGCGGCGTCCGGCTCCATTATGCCGAAGCGCGCGGGGCGTAGCCCGCCGGAGAAGTCGGCGAAGTCCATGGCTCCGCCCCCATGGCTGCGCGGGAGGCAGACGCGCTTTCCCAGAGCGAGCGCGCGCCCTATTATCCCGGCCGTGGCAGCCTCGCGGCCCGTTGCAAAGTAGGCAAAGACGGTCCCGGCCTTCGCAAACTCAGGCAGGGCCAGGAGCCTGCCGCATATGCCCTCGTCGCTCGCAGCGAGGTACGCGGCGTCCAGCGCCGCAATTTTCGCGCGCACGGCGGCGCGGTAGGCGCGCTTATCCATCGAGCGCAGCCTTGACGAT
>CALWYT010000099.1 GCA_944385835.1 uncultured Oscillospiraceae bacterium
GGCGATAGAGCCGGGGACTCTCGCCGTGGCGCCCGGCGCGGACTTCAAATGCCCCTGGCGGAGCATCGCCGTCCCCGGCAGCGTGCGCAGCATAGGCCGCAGCGCCTTCGCCGACGCGCCGCGGCTCGAGCGGCTGAGCCTGCCCGAGGGCGTAAAGCTGGGCGAGAACGCCTTCGAGTGCTGCCCGCTGCTGAAAAACCCGCCCCGGGGCGGGAAATGACGCGGCCCTGAGGACGATAAAGGCCCGGCGCACGGAGCGCCGGGCCTTTCGCCTAGCTTTTAAGTTTTTCAGTCGGCGTCGCGCTCGGCCTTGAGGATGGAGCCGGAGTAGGCGTCGATCTCGTACTCGTACTCGACGCGCCCGACGCGGAACTCCACCTCGTAGAGGGCGAAGCCGTCGTCGTAGTCGAACTCGACGCGGATGCGGGAGACGTCGGACTCGCTGACGCCGGCGTGGCTGAGCGCGGCGGACTTGGCCGCGGCCTCGCCTATGGGGCTGCCGCCGGTCTGGCCGGAGGTCGGGCCGCCGTAGAAGGTCTCGCGCGAGGACTCGACGACTTCGCCGCTGAGGGCGTCGATCTTGTAGTCGAACTCGGTGCTGTCGGCGACGAACTCCAGCTCGTAGACGTAGCGGCCGTCGTCGCGGTCGAACTGGGCCTTGGTCCAGACGGCGTCCGCTACTCCGGCGTGGCTGAGGGCGGCGGACTTGGCCGCGGCTTCGCCGATGTAGTTGCCGCCGGCGGGCGTGTTGGGGGTGACGGCGGTGCTGGGATAGATCTCGCGCTCAAACTTGACCACGGCGCCGGTGGAGGCGTCGATGTCGTATTCGTACTCGCCCGAAGCGGTGTAGAGGTCTATCTCATAGACCATGCGGCCGTCTTCGCTGTCGAACTCTATCTTGCGCGCACTGAGGTCGGCCTCGGTCAGGCCGGCGTGGCTGAGGGCGGCGCTGAGCGCGGCGTCCGCGCCGATGTAGGCCCCGGAGCTGGCGGTGCCGGTCTGGGTGACGCTGCCGTCGCTCAGGCCGCGGGAGGAGGCGATGAGGGCAATGTCGTTGACGGAGAGGCTCACGAGGCTCTCCACGGTGAGGGTCGGGTCGGCGGCGACGAGCTTCTGGATGAGCGCGGCCTTGCCCTCGGTGATGTTGTAGCTGGCGGCGAGATCGGTGACGGCGGCGTCGGAGGTGAGGGTCTGGCTTATGACCGCGCCGCTGACCCCGCCAGTGCCGAGGGCGGCCTCTATCATGCCGGAGACGCTCTGCTGCAGGGCCGCGGCGCGGGCGCTGTCGCCGCCGGAGACGGAGACGAGGATGGAGTTGCGCAGCTCGCCCAGATAGCCGTTGGTGAGCATGGAGCCGATAAGCGCGTTGACGGTGACCTCGAGGCTGCTGCCGGCGAAGTCCATGGTGCCTATGACTATGCGCGCGTCCTCGTTGAGCGCGCGGACGGCGGTGACTGTGTCGTCGGCGTCCACGTCCAGCTCTATGCTGGGGTTGACGTCCAGGGTCACGACGCTTCCGGCGAGCTGCGCGCCGGGCGTGACGGCCGCGCCGGGGACGTCGGAGCCGCGGCCGGAGCCGAAGCTGTAGCCTATGATGCCGCCCACAAGGGCGAGGGCCAGGGCGGCGGCTATGGCGATGGGGATAAACCTGTTTTTCCTCTTTTCGTTCATGTTTATGACCGTTCCTTTCTTGGACTCGCAGGCGGCGAGGATTTCGTCCAGACGGTCGGGAGCCGCGTGGGAGTACGCGGAACGTATGCGCTCGTTGAGCCGGTTCTCGTCCATTTCCTCAGCCTCCTTGCAATAGATTCCTGAGTTTTTTCAGGGAGCGGTTGTACTTGCTCAATACTGTCGGCAGCGCCAGGTCCAGCATCGCGGCGATCTCGCGGTGCTTAAAGCCGGCCAGGGCGTGCAGCGTCACAATCTCGCGCTCGTCGTCCTTCAGGGCGTCCATGAGCGCGGAGAGGGTCTGCGCGTCCTCCCGGGTGAACTCCGGCTGAGCGGCGAAGGCCTCCATCCAGTCCTCGGGGGACATGGTCACGCTGCGCTTGGCGTTCCGCAGGCGCATGAGCGCCAGGTTGCGGGCTATGCGCAGCAGCCAGGCCAGCGGCTTTCCCTGCGCACGGTACTGCCCGGCGCCGAGATGCGCGCGGACAAAGCACTCCTGCATCACGTCCTCCGCGTCGTGGGGGCTTTTGGTGATGCTCAGCGCGTAGCCGTAAACGGCTTCGTGCGTCAGCTCATAGAGCCGGCCCAGGGCCTCGGTATCGCCCTGCGCCATCCGCGCAAGGCACCTCTCCGCTTCCTCCGCGCCGCTCCCGGACAGCGGCGACGCACAGGTCAACAGTAAGGTAAGCATGTCGTATCTACCCGCCTCTAATCCAATAATGCGCCCGGAACGGTTTTTATTGCATGGGCGCAAAAAAAATTTTGCTGGGGTTGAGCCGCCCTTTCCTCCAGCCCGGAAGGGGGCGGGAAAAAGGACGTATAACTCATTATACCGCAACACATTTTCCGCGTAAAGCGCATATTTTGCGCCGGCGCGAGAAAACTACACCTGCAACTTTCAGCAGGAGGTATGTACATGAAACTCAGCAAGCTAAAGGCGGCCGCCGCGGCCGCGGCCGCGCTGTCCCTCGCGCTGAGCGCGGCGGCCCTCGCCGTCAGCAGCGCGCCGGTGGCGGAAAACCTGGAGCTTACGACCTACCGAAACGTATGCGTCGGCGGGCAGATGAGCGCCGTGGACCCGGAGGGCGACGCGATGACCTACGAGATCACCACACAGCCTCGCAAGGGCAGCGTGGACGCCACGAGCGACGGCCGCTTTGTCTATACGCCGGACGCGAACAGGGGCGGGCGCGACTACTTCGGCTACCGCGCCGTGGACGAGACGGGCGCGCGCAGCCAGGAGGCGACGGTTATAATAAGGATAGAGAAGCAGCGCACGCGCACCGCCTACGCCGACATGGAGGGGCATCCGGCGCACTACGCCGCCGTCGCGCTGGCCGAGCACGGCGTGTTCAGCGGCGAGAGGGTGGGCGGGACGCAGATGTTCTGCCCCGAGCGCGAAGTGACCCGCGGCGAGTTCCTGGCCATGTGCATGGCCCTGGGCGGGGGCGAGCTGCTCAAGGGCGTCGCCGCGACGGGTTTTGCTGACGACGCGGAGATAGACGCCTGGCTCAAGCCCTACGTGGCGACGGCCCTGCTCGACGGGGTGATAAGCGGCAGCCCGGTGGAGGGCGGCGCGGTCTTTAACCCGGACGGCATAGTGACCGTGCAGGAGGGGGCCGTCATGCTGGATAACGTGCTCGACACCACGGACGCCGCGGCCGGGGCCTTTGCCGGGACGGCG
>CALWYT010000100.1 GCA_944385835.1 uncultured Oscillospiraceae bacterium
GGGTAAAGTATGTGCTGGCGGCGGTGGCGGCGGCGCTGTGCCTCTGCGCGGGGGCGTGGGCGGAGGACGGCGGGTTTGCGGAGATAGGCTATACGCCGGCCGAGACGGGGCTTTCTGCGAAGTTTGAGTTAGTCGTGACTGATGAGCAGGGGGAGGAGATATACAGCACGGAGTACAGCGGTGCGAAGCTGCTGGAAAACCCCATGCTCGTGAAGGTCAGCTCAGGCGAGATAGTGTCCGTTAGCACGGACCGTGGCGCGGTGACCGGCTGCGAGCTGGACGGCGGCACGGCCAGCTTCGTCTGGAGCGGCGCGCTGGGTAAGAACGTCATAACGGTCGTAGTGCGGCTGCCGGAGGCGCCGCCGGAGCCGGAGGGTACGGCGATACGCCTTGAGCAGGGGGAGGCGCTGAAGATACTGTACCACGCGGGGGTGGACGTGTCTGAGGTGGATAGCGTGCTCGCGGCGGTGTATACTCCGCTGGACGCCGGGCCGTGTACGCTGAGCTTGAGCGCGGGCGGCGCGCTGGAGGGCGAGACGCAGTCGGAGGGCGGCACTGCGGCGACGCTGAAGCTGGAGTACACAGCCGGTGGGGAGAAGCAGACGGCCAGCCTGTTCAGACGGGGTTTCGAGCTGCGGCGTTCGGAGGGCGGCCTGGAGATAGCGGCAGAGGGCGGCGTGTGCCTGGTGGAACTTCGTAATGGAGATTTTGCCTCGCACACGGTTGTGGAGTCCGGGACGCCGGCGGCGTCCATACCCGGGCATGGAGAGGGCTTCATGGGCTGGCTGCTGGATGGGGAGCTGCTGGACGGCGACGCCATAACTTCAGACTGCGTCCTTACTGCGGCGCGCTTGGAGGTGACGGGCCACGCGGGCAGCGGCGCGCGCGTGCTGAACCCCGGCGGGGAGCTGGAGCGGCTGCTGGAGGGCTACCTCGGCGGGGCGGCGGAGGCGCTGTGGATACGCCTGGAGGGCGCGCTGCGCTCTGGGAACGCGGCGTATGCGGACAACGGCTGGCGTGACGGCGGGAAATACTATTACGTATCGAATTGCGAGGCGGAGGCGAACTTTGAAGGCGGCTGTGAGAACGCGCACGTCCCGTACTCGGAGCTGCGCGGGATCACGCTGCTTGCCGAGGGCGGCGGGAGGAGGCTGGAGCTGTTCCTGCCGCTTGAGGAACTGGAGGCCGGTGTGAACGAGTACGGGGAGCTGGAGCTGCGCGTGCTGGCGGCGGAGGAGCCGGTGGAGTTTGTGGACGTGGCCGAGGGCGAGTGGTACAGCGAGGCGGTGGAGTACGTGTGCCGGGCTGGGGTGATGTCCGGGACTGGGGCCGGTTTTGAGCCGAACCTGGGCATGACGCGGTCGATGGTATGGGCTACGCTGGCGCGCGCAGCCGGGGCTGCGGCGGATGGCGCTGAGTGGCAGCTTGCGGCGCAGCGCTGGGCGCTGTCGGCGGGCGTGAGCGACGGGAGCGACCCGAACGGCCTCGTCACGCGCGAGCAGTTTGCAACGATGCTGTGGCGCAGCTGCGGGCGGCCGGCTTCGGGCGGCACGCTGGCGGGCTATGCCGACGCGGACGCCGTGGGCGCATACGCTCGCGAGGCCCTGGCCTGGGCGGTGGGCAGCGGCGTGGTGAGCGGCGTCGGCGGCGCGCAGCTGGACCCGCAGGGCGGCGCCACCCGCGCCCAGGCCGCCGTCATGCTCGCCAGATTACTCCAGCTGGAGGGGTGACTGGATAAAAGCGCCCGGGACCGCGCGTTCTGCGAGGTCCCGGGCATATTTGCGTTATCCAGCGCGGCCTCCGCTCCGGCGGGTCATTGGGCGAAGCGCGCCCTGAGATAGGCGAGCACCTCCTCCTGGCAGCTCATGCCGGCGGCTTCGCGGGCTATCTCGCGCAGCTGCGCGGACGTGTACATGGCAACGGAACGCTTCACCCCCGGCGCGGACGCCGCGGACATGGACAGCTTGTCTATCCCGAAGCCGACCAGCACCGGGGCCGCGAGCGGGTCGCCGCCCAGCTCGCCGCACACGCCGACGCTTTTGCCGCGCCTGGCGAATTCCTCGATGACCCTACGCATGACGCGCAGCATGGCCGGATGGTAGTTCTGGTAATAGTCCGCGACCTGGGGATTGCCCCTGTCGGCGGCGGTTAGATACTGGCACAGGTCGTTTGTCCCAATCGACGCGAAGTCTACCTCCTCGGCGGCCTTGTCAGCGACGACGGCAATGGACGGTATTTCCACCATGATGCCCAGCTTGTAGTCCCGGCTCACAGGCTTCCCCTCCGCGCGCAGGGCTTCCGCCGTGTCGGAGATGATGCGCTTGGCCCGCCTTATGTCCTCAAGGCTGGCCACCATCGGCAGCATCAGCCACAGGTTGCCGTACGCCGACGCCCGCAGCGCGGCGCGCAGCTGCGTGCGGAACAGTTCGGGCCTGTTGAAGCAGAGCCTGAGCGCACGCACGCCCAGGAAGGGGTTGTCCTCGCGGGGAAGGGGCATGTAGCTTAGCGTCTTGTCGCCGCCGATGTCCAGGGTCCGCAGCGTCACGGGCTTGTCCCCGCAGGCGAGCATGACGCGGCGGTAGGCCTCGAACTGTTCCTCCTCTTCCGGCATATGATCCTTGCCCATATAGAGGAATTCAGTCCTGAAAAGGCCGACAAAGTCAAAATCTTTCACCTGCTCCAGCTCGCCGGCGTCGGCCGAGCCTATATTCAGGCCTATCCCCACGTTTAGCCCGTCCTTCGTCCGGCAGGGCTTGCCGGCAAATTCCCGCTCGGCTGCGAGGCGGGCCTGCCAGAGCCGGCGCTTTTCGGCGTAGCGCGCCGACTCGCCTGCGTCCGGCCCGCAGATAACAAGCCCGCCGTCCGCGTCTACTATCAGCTCCTCGCCGTCTTTTATCAGCTCCGGGGCGTC
>CALWYT010000101.1 GCA_944385835.1 uncultured Oscillospiraceae bacterium
GCCATGGCCGCCGCGGGCCTGACGCGCAGCGAGGAGATAAACCCCGCCGCCGTCGCGGATTTCGCCTCGGAGCGCGGCTACTACGTCCCCGGCGCAGGAACCGCGTGGACGCTCTTCACCGAGGGCGCGGCGGAGTTCGGCCTTGCCTGCGAGGAGCTGCCGCTGGATGAAAGCCTCATGAAGTCCCGGCTCGATTCCGGCGCGGTCCTCGTCCTCAGTATGCTCCCCGGCGATTTTACCGAGACCGGCCACTTCATCATTATCGACAAATACGGCTCCGCCGGCTTCGGCGTGCTCGACCCCAACAGTCCCGAGCTGAGCGCCGAGGCCTGGCCCTACGAGCGTATTTCGGGCCAGATTGCGAATCTCTGGAGCCTGTCGGCCCGATAGTTTGCCGCCACGCCGCGCAGCGGAACAGGCCGCGCGGCGTGGCGCTTTTCCAATTATTTTGTCGGTTTTGTTTAATTTCACATATCGGACTTGTGGGATACGCCTAAAACTTTAGGCATTTAAAACAGTTGACACTAACTTGCTAAAGAGCTATAATTCAGTTACAGTGCAAGGGCGTACTGTTTACACATAAGAGGTAAACCAAATTCTGCCCTTGCGCCTTTTTTCTAAAAGGGCAATGGAAATAACTGTAATGGGATTATTGCGCCCTTATTGTCTTTGGTAAGAGGCGGCCGTGGAAAAGCCGCTTTTTATCCCCGGAATGGGAGCCGGGGTTTTGGCGGCGGCCGGGAACCGCCGCGAACGGACATTCCCTTTGGATATGGGGGAAGCATCGAAAAAAGGAGGAAAATCGATGAAAAAGAAACTGCTCGCGATCCTGCTCGCGCTGAGCATGACCCTCGCGCTGGCCGCCTGCGGCGGCGGCGGCGGGGAGGAGCCTTCCGGGGAAGCCGCCGGGGGCGACACCATAAAGATCGGCCTCATAGGCCCCGTCACCGGCAACAACGCCTCCTTCGGCAACGCCATGGTCGAGGGCGCGCGTATGACGGTCGCGGAGATCAACGCCGCCGGCGGCATCCTCGGCAGGCAGATAGAGCTGCTCGAGGCCGACGACCGCGGCGACGCGACCGAGTGCATGAACGCCTTCAACAACATGGTCGCCGAGGGCGTCCAGTACATAATCGGCTCGGCCACCTCCGGCGCCACCGCGGCGATCACCGGCATGGCCAACGAGGAGGGCGTAGTGCTCATAAGCCCCAGCGCCACGGCCGACGACATCACCACCGAGGACGACTACGTCTTCCGCTCCTGCTTCAAGGACAGCCTCCAGGGCGACATCGCCGCCGCCTGGGTGCAGCAGCAGGGCATCACCAAGGTCGGCACCATCATGTGCTCCGCGGACAACTACTCCTCCGGCCTGGTCAACAGCTTCACCGCCGCCTGCGAGGCGCGCGGCATAGAGGTTGCCGCCGACGAGAGCACCGCGACCATGGACGCGCAGGACTTCACCAACCAGTTCACCAGCATGGTCAACGCCGGCGTCGAGCTGGTCTACGCCATCTACTACTACGACGCCGTGGGCGCCTTCCTGGTGCCGCAGGCCCGCGCCGCCGGCTTCGACGGCATAATCATGGGCGCGGACGGCTTTGACGGCACCCTCGACTACATCTCCGAGGGGACCGACTACAGCGTCTTTAACGACGTCGTCTACACCAACCACTACGATGCCACCGATTCCAGCCCTGTCGTCGCCGAGTACGTCGAGGCCTACCAGGCCGAGTACGGCACGCAGCCGCTGTGCTTTGCGGCCCTTGCCAGCGACTGCCTGATGATGCTGCAAAAGGCCATGGAGGCCGCCGGCACCGCCGACGACCCCGCCGCCGTGCGCGACGCGCTGGCCGACACCTCCGTCACCTACGAGGGCGTCACCGGCACCTTCAACCTCGACGAGAGCGGCACCCCTGTCAAGGGCGCGGCCGTTATCGAGTTCACCTACGACGAGTCCGTGGGCGGGGTAGAGGGCCTCGGGACGCAGCTGGTCACCACCATCTCGGCCGACGACCTCGCCTGACGGCCCGCCGCCCCCGGGCGGAACCTGAAAGAAACCATACAGCTCCCATCCCTTATCCCGGGGAGGCGCCGTCTCAAGGCGGCGTCTCCCCTCTGTTTTTGAGACCGTCAGAGCTGCCCGCCGCGGCGGCGCAGGGCGAAGCAATTGAGAGAAAGGCGGAACGCATATGGGTGTTTTCCTGCAAACACTGTTCGTGGGCCTCAGGCTGGGAAGCGTGTACGCGCTCATAGCGCTGGGCTATACGATGGTCTACGGCATCATCAGACTTATAAATTTCGCGCACGGCGACTTCATCATGGTGGGCGGCTACACGCTCATCTTCACCGTGCCGCTCATGACGGCGGCGGGGCTGCCCGCCTGGCTGGCGGTTGTGATAGCCATCGCGGTCTGCGCTCTGGTGGGCGTGGGCGTGGAGCTGGTCGCCTACCGCCCCGTGCGGCGCAAGGGTACGGGCATGACCGCGCTCATCACCGCCGTGGCCATGAGCCTCTTCCTTGAGAACCTGGCCCAGGCCATACCGGCCATAGGCCCCAACCCGATAATCGCCAGCCAGCTTTTCGCGCCCGGCGGCTTCCGGGTCGCGGGGGTCACGCTGGACTTCGTCACCATTTACACCATCGCCGTCAGCGCCGCGGTCATGCTGCTGCTCTATGTCTTCACGCAGAAAACCAGGATGGGCCGCGCCATGCGCTGCGTCAGCGAGGACAAGAGCGCGGCGGTGCTCATGGGCATCAGCGTGAACAGAACCGTGCTCACGACCTTCGCCGTAGGCTCCGGCCTCTCCGCGGTGGCGGCGCTGATGTACGTGGCGCAGTACCCGAAGGTCTACACCACCATGGGGTCCCTCCTCGGCCTGAAGGCCTTCGTCGCGGCCGTGGCGGGCGGCATAGGGCTTATCCCCGGCGCGATGCTGGGCGGCCTGGTGATAGGCCTTGTCGAGAGCTTCACCACCAGCTATATCAGCTCCAGCCTGACGGACGCCGTCGTGTTCCTCATCCTCATCGCCGTGCTGCTGATAAAGCCCGCCGGCATCCTCGGAAAGAACGTGGGGGAAAAGGTATGAACAAAACTGTCAAACGCGGATACATCGTCAACGGCCTGACGGCCGTGCTAGCCTACGCGGCCTTCTGCGTGCTGGCGGCCACGCTGGGGCAGGAGGGCGGCTTCAAGCTGATCATAGCGCCGGGCATCTGGCAGTGCTGCTACCTAATCCTGCTGGCGGCCAGCCTCAACCTGGTGCTGGGCTTCATGGGCCAGCTCTCGCTGGGCCACTGCGGCTTCATGGCCATCGGCGCCTACACCGCCGCGCTCATGAGCCTCGCCTTCGAGCGGGCGGGGGTATACGACGAGAAGAGCGGCGCGGCGTTCCTGGCCGTACTCTTCCTGTGCATAATCTCGGCGGGGCTGCTCGCCGCGGCGTTCGGCGTGCTGGTCGGCATCCCGGCGCTGCGCCTGAAGGGCGACTACCTGGCCATCATCACCCTGGGCTTCGGCCTGATTATCGTGAACGTCATAAACAACCTCCCCTTCGCGGGCCAGAACGGCCTGGCCGAGGGCAGCGCCGCCGCCTCGCTCTACGCCACGGGCCTCGGCTTCGGCTCGAGCGACCGCGTCGCCTATCTCTGGGCGGGCGTCGGCGTGACGGCGCTGTGCGTGACGCTGATGTTCATGTTCGTCCGCTCCAAGTACGGCCGCGCCGTGCGCGCCATACGCGACGACGAGATCGCCGCGGCCGCCTCCGGCATCAACACCGGCTACTACAAGGTGCTGACCTTCGCCTTCTCCGCCTTTTTCGCGGGGGTGGCCGGCGCGCTGTACGCCTGCTGCAACGCCTCGCTCTCCACGGTGAGCTTTTCCTTCACGAACGGCTCCATCCTCAACTCCACCTTCGTGGTGGTCATGGTCGTGCTCGGCGGCATGGGCAGCCTCACCGGCAGCGTGGTCAGCGCGGTGGTCATGTTCCTGCTCAACTACCAGATAGCCAACGGCGCGTGGGTGGACGCCCTGCCCGGGTTCATACAGGGCGCGTTCACCTATCCCATGCTGGTCTACGCCGTGGTGCTGATAGTCATCATCATGTTCCGGCCCAAGGGCATCTTCGGCGCGTATGAGTTCTCGCTGCTGCGCACGCCGGGCGAGCTGGCGCGGCGGCTCAGGGGCCTGGGCCGGGGGAAAAGAGCCAATAAGGGCGGAAAGGAGGCCGCGGCGCAATGAGCGAAGCCAAACGCCAACCCATACTCGAGACCAGGGGCCTCGGCATATCCTTCGGCGGCCTGAAGGCCGTGCAGGACTTCAACCTGAAGCTCTCTCCCGGCGAGCTGGCGGGCCTGATCGGCCCCAACGGCGCGGGCAAGACCACGGTTTTCAACCTGCTCACCGGCGTCTACGCCCCCACAGAGGGCAGCGTCATCCTCGGCGGCGAGGTCCTGAACGGGAAAAAGACGCACCAGTTCGTCGCCGCGGGCATAGCCCGCACCTTCCAGAATATCCGCCTCTTCAAGCAGATGAGCGTCATCGACAACGTCAAGGCGGCCTTCGCCAAGGACGTCAAGTACCGCATGGGCGCGGCGCTCTTCCGCACGCCCGGCTACTGGAGGGCCGAGGCCGCCCTGGAGCGGCGGGCGATGGAGCTGCTGGAGATCTTCCGCCTCGAGCGGCACGCGCGGGAGCTGGCCAGCAGCCTGCCCTACGGCGCGCAGCGCAAGCTGGAGATCGCCCGCGCGCTGGCCACAGACATGAAGGTGCTGCTGCTGGACGAACCCGCCGCCGGCATGAACCCCACGGAGACCGCGGAGCTGGTGGAGTGCATAAGCATCGTGCGCGAGCGCTTCGGCATAGCCATCCTGCTCATAGAGCACGACATGAGCCTGGTCATGAAGCTCTGCGAGCGCATCACCGTGCTCGACTACGGCCAGACCATCGCCGAAGGCAGCGGCGAGGAGATAGCCGCCAACCCGCGCGTCATAGCCGCCTACCTGGGCGATAACGACGGAGAGGAGGGCGAACGCCTTGCTTAAGATAGAGGACCTGCACGTCTCCTACGGCGCGGTGCGCGCCATAAAGGGCATTTCGCTGGAGGTGGACGACGGCGAGCTGGTCAGCCTGATAGGCGCCAACGGCGCGGGCAAGACCACCACCCTGCACACGATAAGCGGCCTGGTCCCCGCTTCGTCCGGCAGCATAACGCTGGACGGAAAGGACCTGCGGAAGACGCCGCCGGAGAAGATAATCGGGCTGGGCCTGGCCCACGTCCCGGAGGGGCGGCACGTCTTTGCGCGGATGAGCGTGGAGGAGAACCTGGCCATGGGCGCGTACATCGTCCGTGACAAGGCGAAGATAAAGCGGCAGCTGGACATGGTCTACGCCCACTTCCCGCGCCTCGCGGAGCGCTCGCGGCAGCTGGCCGGCACCCTCTCCGGCGGCGAGCAGCAGATGCTGGCCATGGGCCGCGCCCTGATGACGGAGCCGAAGATGCTGCTGCTCGACGAGCCGAGCATGGGCCTCTCGCCCATCCTGGTGAAGGAGATATTCTCCATTATCCGGGAGCTGCACGACGCCGGCATAACCATCCTGCTCGTCGAGCAGAACGCCAAGATGGCCCTCGCCATATCCGACAGGGCCTATGTGCTGGAGACCGGGCTTATCAGTATGTCCGGCCCGGCGCAGGAGCTGCTGCACGACGACAAGGTCCGCCGCGCCTACCTGGGCGCCTGAGAACACCGAAGGAGGAGCACCGATGTCAGCCAACTATGTCATAACCATATCGCGGCAGCACGGCAGCCGCGGCAACAAGATAGGCCAGCTGACGGCGGAACGGCTGGGCATCCCCTTCTACGACTACAAGCTCATCCGCCTCGCCTCGGACCGCAGCGGCATCAACGAGGCCCTCTTCGGCGCGGCCGACGAGGACGTACACCGCCGCCGCCTGTTCAACGCGGCCAGCAAGGTCTACACCGGCAAGCTGATACCGCCCGACAGCGGCGAATTCACCAGCGACATAAACCTCTTCACCTACCAGGCGGAGATAATAAAGGAGCTGGCGAGTACCGAGAGCTGCGTCATCGTAGGCCGCTGCGCCGATTTCCTGCTGCGCGACAGGCCGAACGTCCTGCGCGTCTTTATCCACGCGCCCTTTGAGGAGCGGCTCAAGCAGCAGATGTTCATCCTGCCCAACCGCACGGAGGCGGAGGTCCGCCGCCATATCATCACCACGGACAAGAAGCGCGCCGACTATTACAGGCGCTACACCGGCGGCAACTGGATGAGCGCCGAGCACTTCGACGTCTGCATAGACTCCTCGGCCCACCCGATGGAGGAGGCGGTGGACATCATCGTCGGGACCCTGGACGTCATGTTCAAGGTCAACGCGGGCAAGCTGTAAGGCCGGACGCCGCCCCCGGAAGCGAACCTGGGGGCGGCCTTTTCGTATGCGCTGCGGTTTCCGCGGCGCGCGGGACGTTATACGGACAAAAGGCCCCCTGCGCGTTTTTACGCGCAGGGGGCCTCGCTTTCCCGGCTCAAAGCCCCGGGGCCGTCGCCGACCCGGGCAGGGGCATAAGCTCCGTCGATATGACGGAGAGCATCCGCGCGAACTCCTCCGTCTCGCCGGCGCTGAAGCGCCGCTGTATCCGCTCCACCAGGGCGGCGACGTAGTCGTCCAGCAGGGCGGCGTTCTCGCGGTATTTGTCGGTGAGCACCAGGTAGTACTCGCGCCTGTCCGGCCCTGAGCGCTCCTTGCGCACATAGCCCAGCCGCGCCAGGCCGGCGACCTTGTATGTGGCGTTCGAGCGGGAGATATTCAGGAACTCGGCGAACTGGCCTATCGTCGGCTTGCCCAGCTGGTCGATGACCTCCAGGGAGAAGGCCTCGACCGCGGACAGGCCGGAATCCACCTCGTGGCTCGCGCAGTAGACCTCCCGGTAGAATTCCAGCTTGAGCCGCTCATAGACCTGCCGGAAGCCCGCGCCCAGCGAATCGCCCATCAGTGGTTGTTGACTACGAGGGCGATGAACTCCAGCGTCTCGTCGGAGATGCACTTCATGCTGTGGCCCTGGCCGTCGGGCGTCCAGCAGGCGTCGCCGGGGTAGACGGTTGTGACAGTCCCGTTGTCGTTGAACTCGCCGACGCCGGCCAGCACGTAGTAGACCTCGCCGTCGCCGTGGTGCTCGTGATAGGCGACCTCGCAGCCCTTGTTGAGGTAGCAGTGCTGGAAGAGGCGGTTCTTGCCGTACATCTCGTCGGCGGGGGTGATTATGACGTTGGTCAGGTCCCCGGCGCCGCCGAAGACGTGCTCCTTGTGTACGACCTCGCGGTCAGCTTTCCTGGTAATCATTTTGCTTCCTCCTTGTTGCAAATCTTGACTATAGCCAGCGCGAAAATCTTGCTGGCCGTAAGCGCGTCGCTGACGCGGATACGCTCGTCTGCGCCGTGAAGGCGGGTGTCGAAGCCCGGCATCCCCGCGCCGAAGGCGACGCCGCCGGGTATGTCGTGGACGTAGGTGCCGCCGCCGGTGGCCAGGCACTCGCCCTTCAGGCCGGTGTAGCGCTCGTAGCTGGCGAGCAGGGCGCGCACAAACGCGCCGTCGCCGGGCGTGTGGTGGCCGGGGACCATCTCGCCCGCCACGGCGAAGCCCGCCGCGCCGAGCGCGCGCTCAAAGGGCGCGCGGCAGTTGGAGTCGTCCGCGCAGAGCGGCACGCGCGCGTCGCACACCAGCGAGAGGCCGGAGGCGGAAAGCTCCAGCACGTTGGCGGAGATGGTCAGCTCGCCGCTCAGGGCGTCGCCCTGGGCTATGCCTGCGGCCTCGCCGCGCCAGCCGCCGTGGGGCAGCAGCCGGTTCAGCTCCCGGACGGACGCGGCGGCCTCGCCCTCCAGCGGCAGGGCGGCGAGCACGGCGAAGAGCGCCGTCACGGCGTTGCAGCCCTCCCAGGGCGTGGCCGCGTGGGCCTGGCGGCCGTGGACCCGCAGCAGGCAGCCGCCGGGGACGTCCTCCGCGTACAGCTCCACGCCGCAGGCGTCGGCGGCGGCCCCGCCCAGCTTGAGCGCCGCCGGGGCGTCCAGCCCGGACAGCTCCGCCTCCGCCTCCGCCGGGACCACGTTGACGCGAAAGCCGCCCCGCGCGGAGCGCAGCCCCGGCCCGGGGCCTGCGTCCTCGGGCCAGGCGCGGGTGATCTCCGCGCGGTACATCCCCTTCTCCACGTTGTAGACGGGGAAGCCGGAGTCCGGCGTGAAGGTGTTCGGCGCGGGGGCGTGGCCGTCATAGTAGTAGTGCAGGTCGCCGGAGCCGCTCTCCTCGTCGGTGCCGAAGAGCAGGCGGCAGCCGCCTCCAAGCTCCACGCCCAGCTCCTTCAGGCAGCGGAAGGCGTACAGCGCCATCACCAGCGGGCCCTTGTCGTCGTCCGTGCCGCGGCCGTAGGCGCAGCCGTCCTCGCGGACGGTGACGGCGTAGGGGTCGCTGCTCCAGCCCTCGCCGGGCGCGACTATGTCGAGGTGGCCGAGGATGTCCAGCGCGGCGGGCAGGGAGTTGAAGTCCGCGCTGCCCATCGCGCCGCCGTACTCTGCCGTGGCGAAGCCGTAGCCCGCGCAGAGGCGCAGCATCTCGTCCAGCGCGGCGCGCGGCCCGTCGCCGAAGGGCGCGCCCTCGCGCGCCTCGCCGCGCACGCTGGGTATGGCCACAAGCCGCGCCAGGTCGGCCAGGAACTCAGCCTCGTGCGCGTCTATCCACCCGCTTATGCGTTCTTCAAGGCTCATTGCTCGCATATCTCCTTCGTAAATCTTTCCGCCTCGGCGATTATCCGCCCGGGGTCCTCGCCGACGTGGAACTCCCCGTCCTCGTACAGCACGCGCCCCGCGACCATCGTGAGGCGCACGCAGTCGCGCGTGCCGGAGTAGACGAGGTTCTTGGCGGCGTCGTGGACGGGGCGCATGTTGGGCCGGTCCAAATCTATGACCGCGAGGTCGGCCTGCCTGCCGGTCGCGAGGCTGTCGCAGTCCGGAAGGCCCATGGCCCGCGCGCCGGCGGAGCAGGCGGCATAGAGCATATTCTCCGCCGGGCAGGCCGCCGCGTCGCCGAGCGACAGCTTTTGCAGCACGCAGGCCAGGTACATCTCGCGGAACATGTCGAGGGCGTTGTTGCTCGCCGGCCCGTCCGTGCCCACGGCGACGCGGACGCCGCGCGCGGCGAATTTGGCGAGAGGGGCAATCCCGCTCGCGAGCTTGGCGTTGCTGGCCGGGCAGGTGACCGCCCAGAGGCCGCGGCGCGCGAAGATATCCATGTCGTTTTCGTCGAACCAGACGCAGTGGAAGCCGCCGCCGCCGTAATCGAAGAGGCCGAGGGAGTCGAAGTAGGCCGTCGGGCTCATACCGTGCCGCTCAAAGCAGCCGGCGACCTCGCTCCTCGTCTCCGAATTGTGCGCCCAGAAGGGAGCCTTGTACTCATGCGCGAGCTCGGCGAGGCCGCGAAGCAGCGCCTCGTCCGCCGTATACTCCGCGTGCGCGCCGAGGCGGTAGCCTATGAGCGGGTGGAGCGTGTTGAATTTCGCGTAGTCGTCCGCCGCGACGCTGAGCCTGTCGCCCGCGGAGAGCGCGCCGCATATCACCGTGCGAAAGCCCATGTCGATGTTCGCGTTCGCGTAGGCCTCGCGGTGATAATACATGTCGAAGCTCGCGGTCACGCCTCCGGCGAGGTATTCGAGCGCCGCGAGCCGCGTGAAGGCGTAGACCGCCTCCGGCGTCAGCTTCGCCTCGAGCGGGAAGACCTTGTCGAAAAGCCAGTTTTGGAGCGGGAGATCGTCGGCGTAGGAGCGCAGGAAGGTCATCGCCGAGTGCGTGTGCGCGTTCTTGAAGCCGGGAATCACGAGGCCGCCCCGCAGGTCAATCTCCCGCTCGAAGGCGGGCGCGTCAAGCCCCTCGGCGCTCCCGGCCAGGGCTATCTTATCGCCGTCCGTCCAGACCTCGCCGGGGACGATGGCGCAGCCGTCCGTCATGGGCATGACGAGGCCGTTATATAATCTTATCATCTCTTCACTTCCGTCAAAGATTGCGTTTTGCCCCTGCGCATGGTAAAATCAAAGCGGAAAGGGGCGAAATAAGCTTGAAACCTGCCGAATTCATGGACTTCCTTCACATACTCGAGAAGCTCAAGTGCAACACCCGCCACGGCTGGACGCACACCGGCCGGCGTGAGAGCGTCGCGGAGCACACCTGCCGCCTGGCCTGCATGGCCCTGCTGCTCGAGGACGAATTCCCCGGGCTCGACATGGCGAGGGTCATAAGGATGTGCCTCATCCACGACTGGGGCGAGGCCGTCACGGGAGACATCCCGAGCTTCCTCAAGACCGAGGCCGACGAGCACAGCGAGCTCGACGCCATACATGAGCTGACGGCGAAGCTGCCGGAGGCGCGGCCCAGGCTCGACGCGCTGTACGCCGAGATGGAGGAGAGGCAGACGCCGGAGGCGCGGCTTTACAAGGCCCTCGACCGCCTCGAGGCCGTCATACAGCACAACGAGGCCCCGCTCTCCACCTGGCTTCCGCTTGAGCGCGAGCTCAATCTCACCTACGGCGTCGAGGACTGCGCGCCCTTCCCCTTTTTGCGCGAGCTGCGCGAGCTCGTGAACGAGGAGACGAGGAAAAAGCTGGCCGAAGAGGCTCAGTGAAAGTCGCGCATACAGCTCTTGACCGCCTCGGCGAGCAGGTCGCCCGAGCCGGCCTCCACCAGGCGGCGGCGGGCCGAGCGCCCGTCCTCGCCGGGGAGCAGCTCTATGCCGGCGCGGCCCAGGCGCCGCGCCGCGCTGCCGTCGGCGTCCGCGAGCAGGGCCGAGGCCGTGAGCCTGCCCTCCTCGGCGGCGAGCCGCAGGCAGACGCAGCGGCCCGTGAAGGCGCGGTAAAAGCTCTCGTCCGGCTCCGGCTCGACCGCCGCGAGCACGGCGGTGTCCACGTCCAGGTCGAGCAGCTTCGCCGTCAGCGCGCGGGTGAAGGTGGCGGCGTTGGGGAAGATAGAGGCGTCGACCGTATAGCCCGGGATGTGCTGGGCCTCGCCGCGGCGAAGGGAGGGCCCGGAATCCGTGGCCACCAGCGCGGCGAGCTCAAAATCCGGGATTTCGCCGAAGAAAAGGCTGTCCAAAAGGCTCTGTATTTCCGCTCCGTCACCGGAGACGACTGCGGCTGCCCTCGCCATACTCAAACCTCCTTGCCCAAAAGCTTCGCCGCGGCGGCGGTGTTGCGCCCCTCGAGCGCCCGGAGCGCGGCGACGCTCGCCTCAAGCGCCTCGCCGTCCGCGCGCCTGGCCGCCGCC
>CALWYT010000102.1 GCA_944385835.1 uncultured Oscillospiraceae bacterium
GAAGCCGCCGGGGCCGCGCCGGGGGAGGGGGCGCTGCCTGTGCTGGAGCCGGAGCCGGAGGAGATAATCTCCCGAATCAGGGCCGCCGGGTATCTGGCCGTCCTTCCCGGGACGGATATGGGCGAGCTTAGCATCTGCGACGGCGAGGCGGTGTTCACAGCCAGCCAGCTCACGGCCGCCGGGCAGTGGGACGCGATACTCGACGCGCTGTTTTCCGCCGGGGTGAAAAAGGTCTCCCACGGCGTCAAGGATTTTATGGGTCTCGCGCTCTCCGCGAATGTGGAGCCGGCCGGCTTCGTCTTCGATACGGAGCTGGCGGCCTATGTGCTGGACCCGACGGAGAGCGCTTACCCCATCGACCGGCTCGCCCAGCGCTTCCTCGGCGCGGAGCGCGCGCCCGCCGAGGCCGTCTGGCGGCTGTACCCCGAGCTGGACGGGAGGCTTGAAGCGGCCGGGGCCTCGGAGCTTTACTACAAGATAGAGCTGCCGCTCTGCCGCGTGCTGGCGGATATGGAGCGGGCGGGCTTCCTGGTGGACCGAGCCGCGCTCGCCGCCTACGGCGGGGGGCTGACCGCTGGCATAGACGCGCTGCAGGAGCGGATATGGGCCGCCGCAGGGCATGAGTTCAACATCAAGTCGCCCAAACAGCTCGGCGAGGTGCTGTTCGAGGAGCTGATGCTGCCCGCCGGGAAAAAGACAAGGACCGGCTGGAGCACCAACGCCGACGTGCTGGAGAAGCTGGCCGGCAAGCACCCGATAATCGCCGACATCCTCGACTACCGTATGCTGACCAAGCTGAAGAGCACCTACGCCGACGGCCTGATCAAGGTGATTTCTCCCGACGGCCGCATACACACCAACTTCAAGATGACCGTCACGGCCACGGGCCGCCTCTCGTCCACGGAGCCGAACCTGCAGAATATCCCGGTACGGCGGGAGCTGGGCGGCGAGATACGGCGTATGTTCGTCGCCGCGCCCGGCTGCCTGCTGGTTGACGCGGACTACAGCCAGATAGAGCTGCGTCTGCTGGCGCACATCTCCGGCGACGAGACGATGAAAAATGCCTTCCTGTCCGGCGAGGACATCCACGCCGTCACGGCGTCCCAGGTGTTCGGCGTAGCGCCGGAGGAGGTAACGCCGCAGCAGCGCAGCCACGCCAAGGCCGTGAACTTCGGCATAGTCTACGGCATCTCGGCCTTCTCGCTGGCGCAGGACATCGGCGTGCGCCCGAAGGACGCGCAGGCCTATATCGACGCCTACCTCGAGAAGTACCACGGTGTGCGTGAGTATATGGAGCGCGTCATCGCCGAGGCCAGGGAGAAGGGCTATGTCGAGACGCTGTTCGGCCGCCGCCGCCCCATGCCGGAACTGAAAAGCTCCAACTTCAACACCCGCGCCTTCGGCGAGAGGGTGGCGAGGAATATGCCCATACAGGGTACGGCGGCGGATATAATGAAGCTGGCCATGGTCAACGCCCACGAGCGGCTCAGGCGCGAGGGGCTTAAGTCGCGCCTGCTCCTGCAGGTGCATGACGAGCTTATCGCGGAATGCCCCGAGGACGAGGCCGGGAGGGTGAAGGCCATACTGGAGGAGGAGATGAGCGGCGCGGCCAAGCTGAGCGTGCCGTTGACCGCGAACGCCAAGATAGGCAGGACTTGGGCGGAGGCGCATTGACATGATAAGCTATGAAGAGGCCGGGCGGGTGCTCGACGAGGCCGTCGACGCGCTGCCCAGCGAGATATTCGACAAGCTCAACGGCGGAGTAAACCTCATACGCTCCAGCCGCACCGACGAGCACGGGCTGCTGGTTATGGGGACGTACAACGTCAACCAGATGGGCCGGTATATCGAGATATACTACGGGTCCTTCAGCATCAAGTTCCCCGACGCCGCGCCGGAAAAGTGCGAGCGCGAGCTTGTCCATACCCTCAAGCACGAGCTGACGCACCACATAGAGAACCTGGCCATGGACCGCAGCCTGGAGAAATGGGACGAGCAGCACGTGGCCGAGCTGCTCGGCTCCCTGAGCGACGAGGGCTACGAGCCTCTGGAGGTGGACAGCATACTCTTTGTGGACGAGGACGGCTCCGGCCTTGCGGAGATGGCGGAGAGCATGTTCAGGACGGCGGCGGAGGACAACGGCATCTTTGACATCAGCTCTGCCTCCGCCAGCGCGAGCAGCGGGCCGCTGAACCTCAAGGCGGCGCGGGCCGTCGCGCGCTTCGACCTGCAGCTGAATGTCGCGTCCACTCAGCGCGAGGTGACTCGCGAGCTTTGCGAGAAATACGACGCCGTGCTCTGCACGACCCTGGACCTGGCCGACGAGCTTGCCGGGCGCTGGCCCGACCTGAGCGACAAGATAATGTGCCTAGGCGACGACGACCTGCGCGCGCCTATGTTCGATATGCAGCTGGGCTGGAACCGTCTTGCCGACGCCACCATGAGCGCGGTGAACCAGCTGGTGGAGGAGCTGCTCGGCTCGGGTGAAGAGGATGATTGA
>CALWYT010000103.1 GCA_944385835.1 uncultured Oscillospiraceae bacterium
GCACGATACTCAACAAGCTCGCCGTTGACGGCAACTTCTACGGCGGCCTCGTCCAGGGCATCGGCCTCGCGCTGACGGAGGACTTCGAGGACCTCAAGAAGCACACCACCCTCGCCAAGTGCGGCATCCTGTACCCGAACGACGTCACCGACGACATCGAGGTCATTTACCAGCAGAACCATCCGCGCCCGAACGGCCCCTACGGCGCCTCCGGCTGCGGCGAGGCCCCGCTGGACGCCCCGCACCCTGCCATACTGAACGCCATCTACAACGCCACCGGCGCGCGCATCACCCGCGTCCCGGCCCTGCCCGAGGTCGTGCTCGAGGCGCTCAAGAAGGTCAACGCGTAAGAGATTGGCGCTTTAAACCAAGTTGAAACCGTGATACAATGGGGAAGGCGAAAGCCTTCCCCATTGTGACAAAAGCGAGCCGCGCAGACGCCGGAAGGAGGAGAACGTGGACTTTACCGAACGCTCCACGCGGATTTACCGCACGAAGCAGCTGTACACGAAGGACGAATTGCTGGCCAGGGAGAGCCTGTGCGTGCATGAGCAGCCGGCGTACTGCGCCGCGGCCTGCCCGCTGCGCACCGACGCGAGGGAGCTTGCGCGCCTCGCCGCCGCGGGCGACCTCACCGCCGCGCGCGCGATGCTCGAGCGGGCCGCGCCCTTCGCGCGCATACTCGCGGCTGGCTGCGAGGCCCCCTGCATGGCGAAGTGCCGGCTGAACGAGGTCCCCGGCTGCGAGGGCGTAGACATACCGGCGATAGAGCGCGCGGCGCTGCGCCACGGCCAGCCGCGCACCGGCAGAGGGCTGCTCAAGTTCAAAAAGCGCAAGACCGCCGCAGTCTTCGGCGCTGAGCTGTTCACGCTGGTGCTGGCGGCCGAGCTGGCCGGCAAGAGCTATCCCACGACCTTCTACGTCGCCGAGGAGGACGCCGCCGCCGTCGTCTCTCGCGCAGCGCCCTTCCTCTCCGGCGCGGACGCCGCGGCCTCCGCGGCCGAGCTGGAGGCGCTGGACCTCTCGATACGCTACGGCTGCGCCCTGACTCGCGAATTTGTCGCCTCCGAGCTTGAGAAGTACGACCTCGCGGCGGTATCGCGCGAGTGTCTCGTGCGGCTGGACGCCTGGGAGCCGGACCCTGTCACCCTCTACTGCGAGGCCGCGCGCGTCCTGGCCCAGCCGCTGGGGGGGAGCGGCGTGCTGGCCGCGTTCTATGACGCGCGGCGCGCGGGCGTCAGCGCCGACCGCCTCGCCCAGGGCATGAGTCCGGCGAACTCGCGCGGCGAGGAGGGGCCTGTGGCCAGCTCGCTTTACACCGACCTGAGCGGCGTGGAGGCCGGCCGCAAAGTGCCGGAAAACGGAGGATACACCCCGGAGGAGGCGCAGGAAGAGGCCCGCAGATGTATTCAGTGCGAGTGCGCGGAGTGCATAAAGGGCTGCGCATGGCTGCAGCACTACGGCAAGTTCCCGCGCATCATGACCCGCGAAATCTACAACAACGTCGGCATCATCATGGGCGACCACATGATGAACGGCGCTATCAACTCCTGCGCGCTGTGCTCGCAGTGCAGCGTGGTCTGCCCAAACGGCTACGACATGGCGGAGATCTGCCTCTCCGCCCGCCGGAACATGGTCGCCACCGGCAAGATGAGCCTGGCCGTACACGAGTTTGCCCTCTACGACCAGCTGTTCAGCAACGGCGAGGCCTTCCTGGCGAGGCCGCAGCCCGGCTTTGAGCGCTGCCGCTACGTGTTCTTCCCCGGCTGCCAGGCCGGGGCCGTGGCCCCCGAGGCGGTATACCGGACCTACGCGGACCTCTGCCGCCGGCTCGAGGGCGGCGTGGGCATAATCCTGGGCTGCTGCGGCGTGATTTCGCGCTGGGCGGGGCGCGAGGAGCTGTTCGAGGAGACGCGCGCGCAGCTGCGAGAGGCGCTCTCGAAGCTGGGCAGCCCGACGATCATAACCGCCTGCCCGACCTGCACGCGGACTATGTCGGAGCTGGGCGAATGCGAGGGCGTCTGGGACACGCTGCTGCGCATCGGCCTGCCGGAGGACGCGCCCACGGCCTGCGGCGAGGTCACCCTGCACGACGCCTGCGGCGCGCGCGGCGACGCCCATACGCAAGGCTCCGTCCGCTCTCTCGCCCGGCTGCTGGGCTGCGAGGTATCGGAGCCTGAGTACACGCTCGACCGCGCGCCCTGCTGCGGCTACGGCGGCCTCGCCGGCTACGCCAAGCCCGAGGTGGCGAAGGAGATGACCGCACTCGCGCTGGACGGCGCGCAAGGCGCGCAGCTCACATACTGCATGGGCTGCCGCGACCGCTACGCGCGCGCGGGGGCCGAGAGCGCGCACATCCTGGAGCTGGCCTACGGCGCGAGGGCGGGTTCACCGCCGGGCATAAGCGAAAAACGCCGGAACAGGCTCGAGCTGCGCGGCAGGCTGCTCCGCGAATTCTGGGGGGAGGACGAGATGAAAAAGCCGCTGGATTTCCGCCTCGGCATTACGGACGAGGCGAGGGCGCTGATGGAAGAGCGCATGATACTGGACACAGACGTGCTGCAGGTCATGGAGAGCTACCGCGAAAGCGGCGAGGCCGTGCTGGAGAACGACACGGGCCTGCTTGTGGCGCGGAGAAGGATAGGCAACGTGACGTTCTGGGTGAAGTTCACTGAGGACTCGGACGGCTACACCGTCCACCGCGCCTACAGCCACCGCATGACGATAGAGACGAGGTGAGGACATGGATGAGCAGAAAAGCTATTACGTCATAGACCCCGAAGGCAAGCTGACCTGCCGCAAGTGCGGCGTACCGCTGGTGAAGGCCAACGCCGTGTTTGGGTACCTGGATAACGCCTTCCCCGTGGAGCTGCCCGTCTGCCCCAAGTGCGGCTTTGTCTACGTGCCTGAGGACCTGGCCATGGGCAAGGTGCTGTCCGTGGAGAAGGTCCTGGAGGACAAGTGAGCGGGCATCCCGG
>CALWYT010000104.1 GCA_944385835.1 uncultured Oscillospiraceae bacterium
GTCAGATGGCTGCCCACAGCCTCCATGACCGCCGGCGAGGTGAAGTTCTCGCTGGCTATAAGCTCTATGTGGTCGCGCTGCCGCTGCAGCTCCTGCTCCATAACGGCGAATATCTCCCCGTCCTCGCGGCGAAGGTGTGCGTAGTCCATGGTCCGGCCTCCAAGTTCTTTTTATGCCGCCCACTCGGGCGTAACGTAAGTATATCATCCGCGGCGCTTTTTTACAAACACAATAAAGGGCGGAAAAAGGCTGCGTGTTTGTGAGATGTGTACAATTGCGCGCTGTGGACGGACGCAAGGCGGCGCAAAAACACTCCGCCGGGTCCGGCGGCCTATTCGTACAGCCCGCCGTCCTCGCCAAAGAGCAGCTTTGCGCGCGTACCCTTGCCCGGCGCGGAGTCTATCTCCAGGACGTGGCCGAGCTTGGCGCAGACGCGCTTGCAGAGGTAGAGGCCGAGGCCGGTGGACTTCTTGTCCTCGCGGCCGTTGTAGCCGGTGAAGCCGCGCTCGCCCAGGCGCGGGAGGTCCTCCGCGGCTATGCCTATGCCGCTGTCCTCCACCACCAGCGCCCTGCCCTCGGCGTAGATGCGTATGCCGCCCTCCGCGGTGTACTTCAGCGCGTTTGAGAGCAGCTGCTCTATGACGAAGGCCAGCCACTTGTCGTCCGTCAGCACCTCGAGGCCCGTCTCCGCGAAGTCCAGAGGCAGCCGCTTGAGTATGAACAGCTTGGCGTACTTGCGCACGCAGCCGCGCACGATCGCGTCCAGGCTGCGGCGGCGCAGCACAAAGTCGCTCGCGTCGCCCTCCAGCTTCTGATAGCTCAGCACCATGTTCACGTACTGCTCGACGCGGAACAGCTCGGCCTCCAGCGCGGCGCGCCCGCCCCCGCCGGGCTGCTGCAGCAGCAGCCGCATGGCGGCGATGGGCGTCTTGACCTGGTGCGCCCACATGGCGTAGTAGTCGGCGGCGTCACGCCGCTCGCTGTCCGCCGCGGCGTCGAGCCTGGCCCGCTCGGCGGAGAGGCTGCGCACCAGCTCCTGGTACAGCTCCTCGGGATAGGAGCCAGGCTCCGGCAGGCCCTCGCCGCTGACGCAGATCGTCCGCCGCAGCAGCTCCAGCGTCACGCAGCGGCGCCGCCAGCGCAGGTAGTCCCAGGCGAGCAGCCCCGCCCCCGGCAGCGCGCAGAGCAGCGCGGCGTAGGCCACGGCCTCCACGGGCAGCTCGTAGAGCGAGAATATGAGCGCGAAAATCAGCGCGAAGGCGGCAAACGCCAGCAGGAGCGCAAGCCTGGATTTCAGATAGGACAGGAACACGCTGCGCACCCCCTATTTCACCAGCGCCATGGCCAGCGCCGCCGCAAGGACGCCCAGCGCCGCGCTGAGCAGCATATACGCCGCCGCCGTGCCGTAGGCCCCCGCGCGGATAAGCTCTAAGCTCTCCAGGGAGAAGGTGGAGAAGGTGGTAAAGCCGCCGCAGACCCCCGCCTTCAGGAAGAGCAGCAGCCGAGGGCTGAAGCCTGAGTGCTTCGCCGCCAGCGCCGCGAGCAGGCCGATGACGAAGGAGCCGAGGACGTTGACGGCGAGGGTGCTCGCAGGGAAGCCGCCGGACGCCGGAAGCGGTATCTTCCCGGCCAGGTATCTCAGTACGGAGCCTATAAAGCCGCCCAGGCCGACGGCGATGCAGTTGAGCATGGTGTCACCTCGTAACGGCGCGGCGGGGCCTCAGGCCCGCCTGCCGGGCTGCCTGTCCGCCACGTGCAGCAGCAGCCAGCCGGCGGCGAAGAATATGGCCATCAGGCCGACGGCGATGTTGATGGTGCCGCCGGCGAACTTGACCGCCGCTATGACGGCCGAGCCGATGAAGCTCGCGCCCTTGCAGAAGATGTCGTAGATGCCGAAGTACTCGCCGGAGTTCTCCGGCGGGATTATCTTGGTGAAGTAGCTGCGGGAGAGGGACTGTATCGACCCCTGGAACATCCCCACGCCGAAGGCCATGATGCCGAACTGGAGCATACTCCTCAGCGTGAAGGCGTAGAGGCAGACCAGGAAGTAGCCGATTATGCACACGCCCAGCAGCCGCACGGTGGAGTATCTGCGCGAGAGCCTCGCAAAGACCAGGGAGAATATCCAGGCCACCACCTGCGTCGCGAGCAGCACTATCACCTGGCCCACGGTGTCGAGGCCGAGGTCGGTGCCGATGTTGATGCAGTTGTCGATGATCGTGCCGACGCCGTCTATGTAGAGGAAGAAGGCCAGCAGGAAGTACAGCACCTTCCTGTCCTCCGTGGCGATGCGCCTGACGGTGCCGCCGAGCTTTTTGAAGGCCTCGCGCACGGCGTGGGGCCGTATCTCGGTATAATTGCGCTGCCTGTAGCGGCGCAGCAGCGGCACGGTGACCGCGATCCACCACGCGGCCGTCACCGCAAAGCCGAGCAGCTTGGAGAGGAAGCCGTCGATGAGGCCGAGCATATCCGGGCCGAGCACGTAGAACAGCAGCGCCGCGGCGAAGGGTATGCACGAGCCTATGTAGCCCCAGGCGTAGCCGTAGCTGGAGACCTCGTCCATGCGCTCCTCCTCCGTTATGTCGCCGAGCATGGAGTCGTAGAACGTCAGCGAGCAGGAATAGGCTATCTTGGCGATTATGAACACCACCAGGAACAGCAGCCAGCCCGTGGCGAAGCCGTTTATTATGCAGCCCGCCGCGCCGATGAACACGCTGGTGCGGAAGAAAACGAGCTTCATGCCCCGCCTGTCGCTCAGCGCGCCGCAGACCGGCCCCATGAGCGCGACTATCACCGTGACCAGCGAGACGCCCAGCGCCCACGCGCCGGTCGCGGCGTCCGGGCTGAGCTTTCCCGGCCCCTCGCCCACGGCGAGGCTCTTGAACCATATCGGCACAAGCGAGCAGGCCAGCATGGTAAAGGCCGAGTTGCCCACGTCGTACAGCACCCACGCCAGCTCCTCCGGCGTGAGCTTTTCCTTCACCCTCTTGAGCATAGTATCCCCTCTCACTCAAAATCGCGGTCGAACCGCGCCGGCAGCTCCCCGCCGCCGTCCAGGAAGGCGCAGAGCCGCTCCGCCATATCCGGGAACTCCGAAAGCGCCGCGGCGTAGAGGGCGTCGAGCGCCTCCAGCGCCGGCAGCAGCTCCGCCGGGACGGCGTCGTCGATGAACAGCCCGTCCAGCCCGCCCGGCAGCCGCGCCGCGCGTATCGCAGCGCGCAGCAGCCGCTTTTTGACACCGCGCGGCGAGTACAAAAGCCGCATCACCCGCGCCTGGCCGCGCATACACCCAAGCGCCTCGCGCTCCGTCAAGCCGTAGAACGGCGCTATCACGGCCGCGTTTCCCGCAGACGGCTCCAGCTCCTCCCCGCGGTATACCCGCGAGGGCCTGCGCCCGTCGAGCAGCATCAGCCGCGCGTCCCAGGCCGCCTCGAGCGCGTTGTGGCCCACCCCCGGCCCGGCTCCGCCGCCGTTCACGAAGCCGTGGCAGGCGCTGTCCAGCGCGAAGTGCGTCAGGAAGCCGAGCAGGTAGGAGA
>CALWYT010000105.1 GCA_944385835.1 uncultured Oscillospiraceae bacterium
ATTGTTCTTTCCCGCAAAATTTCAATCCACGCTCCCCGTGCGGGGAGCGACGTTGCCTGCATCTCACACCTCCGTCAGAGTGAGCGATTTCAATCCACGCTCCCCGTGCGGGGAGCGACCGCAAAACTGCACAGAATGGCATCGCAAAATTTGCCATGTCTATATAATTTCGCTCAACTGGCGGGGCGCCATGGGACGCTTCCGCCAAAAAAATCAACGCATATTTCGTGAAAAGTTACCGTCGCAGGCCGTCCGCGCGGTGCGAACCCGACGGGTATTTTGCGAGAGCTTCAGCTTCGCGGCTAGAGTATGAGCGTATCCTCAGGCAAGTAGGTCTGTTTGCAGCCGAAATGCTCGATTTTGCTGCGATAACTTTTTCCCAGGTAATAGAACCTGAGACTGTCCTTTTCCTTGTCCATAATCTCGCACAGCCTTGCCTGCAGGACTTTACACTGAGAGGCGTCCAACAGGCACTCAAAAACAGAATTTTGAACCCTCTGCCCGTAGTTCACGCACTGCTTGGCTATCTGACGCAGTCGCTTGCGGCCGGCGGCGTCTTCCGTATTTACGTCGTATGTGATTAGAACAAGCATTTCACACCCTCATTTCCACAGAAAAGGCGGATATGCGTCCAGGTCGTCCCGCAGATATCTGGCAAGCAGAAGCGCCTGCGTATACGGTATCAGCCCCCATGGCAGCTTTTCCTTAAGATAAGGATGCGTCAGCTGCTCGCGCTTTCGCTCCTGCCAGTGCTTCAGGACGTTTTTCCGCCCGGCGTCAGTCAGAAGCACCGCACCGCTCTCGCGGAAATCGAAATCAGATTTGCCGACAATGCGGTTATTAATCAGCGTGAGTACAAACCTATCCGCCATACAGGGACGCAGCTCTTCCATCAGGTCCAGCGCGAGCGAGATGCGGCCGGGACGGTCCCTGTGCAGAAAACCGACATATGCGTCCAGCCCTACGCTCTCCAGAGCGGAGACGCAGTCGTTCGTGAGCAGGCTGTATGCAAAAGACAGTAGGGCGTTGACCGGGTCCTGCGGAGGCCGCCGGTTTCGGCTTTGGAAAGAGAAGAGCGGCTTCTCACCCAAAATCAGCTGGTCAAAAACCCCGAAGTAGACTGATGCCGCCGCGCCTTCAAGGCCTCGCAGGCTGTCGAGGGACGTCTCATCCAGTATCTGCGGCAGCATCTCCTTGAGCTGCGACGATGCGGCCGGCAGGGCCACGGCGTCCAGACGCAGGCCGTGATCACGCCTTGTGCGCTCTATGCTCCAGCGGGCGTTATAGACTTTGCCGAATACCATGCTTCGGGCGATGCGGCAGCAGGGGACAGGGTCATCCGCCACGCGGTATTGCCTGCGGCGCAGCAGGACGTTCCCGGAGCTTTCCCCCGCTGCCCTGGCCAGGAAGCGGCCCCCTTGGGTACAGAACGCCAGCGATACGCCGCGCTGGACGCAGGCCCCCATCAAGGCGGGAGATGCGCCCGGGTAGGAGAAAGTTATTATCCCGGACAAAGTGTGCAGAGGATAGCGCGCGGCCTCCTGCTTGCCTCGGCTGGCCACAACGTTTTCGCCGTCCAGGGACAGATAGACATCCTCGCTGGTTACAAAGAGCGTATTCAGCAGCTGCTTCATGTCAAATCCTCCAGGGCGTTTCTCAAGTAAGCCGAGGCCGCGCTCCTCCTTGCCAGCTGCGGCAGGCAAAGCTCTTTGAGGGAACAGGCGCCGCAGCCTTTGCCGGGTTTTGCCTTCGGCGTATAACCGCGGCGGGCGTATTGATGCATCTCTTCGCAGCAGCGTCGGACCAAGCCGCGCAGTTCAGGCGAGAATTCCACAGCGGTCCGCCGACGGGTTTCGCCGTAGTACAGCATCCCGCGGCTGATGCCGCAGCACAGCATTTCCTCCAGACACATTGCCTGAGCGCACAGCTGCAGCTCGTCCGCCTGATGCTCCTTGGGTTTGCCGCGCTTGTACTCAACCGGGCAGGGCAGCCACAGCCCATCCTCGCCCCGAATGGGGACGCCGTTGGCGGAGAGGCGGAACTCTACTACGTCGCACTTGCCGGCAAGGCCCAGCGAGCGGGAGACGACAGGCAATCCCCTTAGTATCAGGACATTACCGCGGCGCTCGCGCAGCTCCTCGTCGTGCGCCCTGTGGTGGAACAACGTGCCTTCTACGGTGCGCAAATTTTCCTGCCACTGATTTTCAATGTAAATCAACGCCCACTGCCTGCTGCAAAACGCAAAGTGCTGCAGGCCGGAGAGCTGCAGGTACTCCTCCTCCTGATAGGTCACCCCATCCTCGTACAGGTGACGCCGGCAGGCAGGGAGTCCGTGTCAACCGTGACCACGTAGTCTCCGAAAGAGCGGGCCGGAGAAGCGCAGTCAGGGTTGCGGCGCGAGATTTTAACTTTGTCGAAGAGCTTCCAGGCAGGCGCACAGCCCAGCTCACTGTCGTGCTTGAAGATGATAAGCTCCCGCACAGCCATCTTGCCGCGGGCAGCGGAGCGGTCGTTTTCGAACATATTCAGTATGGCTTGCCAGAGCAGCTCGAGGTCGCTCTCGGAGAAACCGGTGGTTTTGCGGGCGAGATTTGCGGATACGTAGCCCTCGCAGCGATAGAGGCCGTAGGGGATGATGTACTTGCGGCCCATCTCGGTGTCCTTGTTTTCCGCGTCAGACTCTTTAGTGATGGCGACGCGCGTGATGGTGACCTCCTGAGGAACTACCGGCTCCACGCTGTGGGCGAAGCCGAGCTGCACCGGGCCGCGGATTTGCCCGCAGTTCAGCGCGCCTTTGACCATCGTGGTCATTACGGCGCCAAACGTGCGGATGTCATAAAAATTCAGGCACATGAAGTCCCGGACGATACCGTCAACATCGGCGCCGTCGTCTTTTTTGGACTTAATCTTCTTTTTCAGCTCGTCAGGCTTCATACCGGCGGCGTTTTCTATGCCGACCTTCAAAAAGCCCTCATTGTCGCTTCGGTTGAGAGGTACGCCGTCCTTCACATAGATGCGGTAGCCTGCGCCGTCTTCTTTGAGCGTCTCAACGTAATTTCGGATTTTACGCTTGAGGCATACGTCTGTGACCAGCCCCAGCCCGGTCTCGGGATCGACGCGCGGCATATTGCCGGCGTCCGGGTCACCGTTAGGATTGCCGTTTTCCACGTCGAACAGTATGACGAATTCATAGCGGTTTTTGATTGCCTCGGTCATTTTATTTCTCCTCCTTACTCTGATAGCGGGCCTGGGTCTGGTGATAGTAGCCAAGCTGGAACGAACCCTGCTGCGGCAGGCTCATGCGGTTGGGATAGCTCTCGCCAAAAGCGGCGAGCAGCCCTGCGAGCTGCTTTTCATAGAATACGGCCAGCCCGGGATTGCTGCTGCGAAGTTTTTTCAGATGCTTCTGCGAAAGGTTGACCAGTATGGGGAAAACTACGGCTGGGGTAGATGCGGCGGAGTTAAAGTACTTGCCCTTGATAGTGGCGTTGATGCCGGGGTTGGCCGACTCCTGTATAGCTTCGAGGACGGAGAAAAGACGGCCGAGGTTATAGGGGATATTTGCGCTTTCCTGGTTGAGAGACACGGTCAGCACCTCCTTTGGTACGTCGGTGTGTGGATTTTTCAGATAATAGGCTTTCAGTATGGCGGCCCTGCCTCGCGTAATCTCGCGTTCAGCGCGGATGCGCAGCGTGACGCCGTTCAGCAGGGTGGCGGGATAGCGCGAGCCGTCCAGTATCGAGCGCAGCAGCTCGCCGGCCAGATCGGGCGAGGGAGACTTGTCCTTTGTGTTCTGGTTGACCGTTTCGGAGAGCAGTTTCCAGAGCGGCAAGGTCTCAAATTTGTCATAAGCCGGACGGACTATCTCCAGACGCTTATAGTGCTCCCGGATATTTGCCAGAAAGCGGCCGAAGGAGTCGTGAAGGAAAAAGCGCACGGACAGGCGGGCAGAGTTAGGTGACAGGCCCAGGACGTAGAAGTCCATGCCGGGGTCTAGCCTCTCCTGTTCGAAGCTCACGCTCTGGCCAGAGCACAGGGCCTCGACCTTCCCTCGTATGTCGGCTTCGGTGTAAGCGGCCGGTACATCGCCGAAGAACGCGCCGCCGAACAGGGCCGTATACGCCGGTCTGGCGTTTTTCGCCCAGCAGACCACAGTGGCGTCCCCAATGCGGAACACGCTGCCGCGGTCTGAGAGCAGATGGTTCAGCGCCGACGTATAGGCGAATGCGGCGTATTTCCCGGTGGGAGCGTTAAAACTCTGCTCCCTACCGTGGGAACAGAAGGCCGGGGCGTTGAAGGACACAAGGGCGGCGCCGCTGGACTGAGCGCCGGACACATTCTTTATCGAAGGGTGTACGGCCTCGACCGGCCCGTACTCGCCGGTCACCAGGCAAAACCCCAGCGTCTCGCCGTCGGATACGCTGTTATAGTGGAGGTCCCAGGCCCGCCTGACAGCGGGGTCGTTGTGGACAAACCCATCCGCGGTACGGAAAACCAGATTGCCGCCTGCGAGAATCTCGTCAAGATAGTCGGCCAATACCGGGTCCTCACGCGCCTTTTCAGGCTCCCAGCTACGGAAGAAGGCCAGGACCGCCAGAGCGGCCGGGGTACCCGCCCCGTTTAAAAGCTCCTCGTGCAGCGCCTTGCAGGCGGCAAAACACTCCTGAGTACGCTGCGGCTTGCCCTTACCATCGATGCCCAATAAGTAGCTGGAGTTGTCGCACAGGAAGTTGGCAGCTACGCCCGCCGTGCGCTTCACCTGGGCCGGAAGCACGATACTTTGAGGGGCCAGGACGACCTTCTTTCCAACGGCCTGCTCGGTATGCAGGGGAACCACCTGCTCAAGCGCGCCGCTGGCGTCGAGGCATAGGGCGAATGAGACCTTTACGCGCCCCCATCCGGGAGCAGAGATCCTGCCCTCCCGCTCCAGGACGCGATAATACTCGGTCAGTGCCTGCAAAATCATCCCCGCACCTCCCTGCTGTCACGGCTGGGGACGTTCAGCACGCCGTTTTCAAGTTTTGCGCGGAAAAACAGAGGCTTGACGTCCTCCGGGTCGGCGTAGTCCAGGTCGTACAGCATCCATCCCAGGTCCCTTTCGCCGCTCAGTTCCCTCGGACACACGGGCGGCTCAACGCGCCACTTGAAGTTCGCGGGGAACTCGCGGCAGCCAAAATACGGCTGATGGTAAAACTGCCCTTTTTCAATGCGGCGCTTAACAATGTCCTGGAACTTTCCCGCGTTGTCGCCGGTGGCGGCCTTGTCCGTCATGACAAAATGCGCGTCTATCACGTATCGGACATCGCGCAGCAGCAGGGCGGCCCTCTGCTGTATGCTGTCGGCCGCACACAGATACAGCTCCCCCGCGCCGCGTTCCATTACGGTGCGGGCCGTCCGGGAGGAAACTGTCGACTTCACCTCGTTGCGCCGCAGATTGGTGAAGCGTATTGGAGCGCAGACGTGAATACGGTCAATGACCCATCGCATACCGGGGTGCCAGTATATGGCTTCCACCAGCCCTCGGGCGGCCGAGGGCGTCATCACGTCGTAGCTCACACGCTCGACCTTCATCTCCGGCCGGGTGAAGAGAGCGTAGTCCCCCCAGACCTCCAGAGAGATTGACATAGGCGTTCGCTCCTTTCGCTCTAAAATACGCAGAAGGGGAGAGCGGCAGCGCACTTCAAGCCCGGACCTCCCGTACGGAGAGATGTAGGCGCGTTACAGGGCTTCCTCCTTCTGCCTGCCAGGTGCAATAAGCATATCACAGCCAGACATGCCTGTCCAGCAAATTCTAACAAAAAATGACCAGGGCCGCATCTGCAGCCCTGGTCATTTTAAACGAACTCCGCCCTGCCGCTGTCCGCCTCCAGGCTCAGTCCCGTGTTCGCTGAGTACAGCGACAGGTCAGCGAGAATGGCCGGCCCGTCCTCCAGCCGTTCCAGGCACCCGGACTGTTCCAGGCGGCAAAAGTGGTCGTGATAAACGGATACGCCGTATAGGCCGAGCTGGCGAAACAGCTCCCGGTTGCGCTCGCCGCGCCGCAGCCTGTCCGCAAGCTCTCCGCCTTTGCCAAGCGGGATATAAACGGTCTCCGTCGTCTCATCGATGAGATGGAATCGCTCCCACACGGTGCGGAATGGGAACAGTTTCTTCTGCATCAGAGGCAGGATCTCCTTTGCGTCCAGCGCGTCCGTGCCGCGCAGATCAAGCAGGGCGCTGAAATAGGCATGGATCGCCTCGGGGGAGTCGAAGTCGTCCCAACGGCTCATTACAAGCCGGCCCGCGCCGATGGCGGCGGCAAAGAGCCTCGGGGGAGCGCCTTCACCGCGGAAAATGGTCACAATGCTGTCCGCAGCGGCGGACTTCCCCTCGCGGTTGCAGCGCCCGGCGGCCTGGAGAATGGAGTCCAGCCCGGCCTCTTCGCGATAGACTGCGGGAAAGCTCACGTCCACGCCGGCCTCGATAAGGGAGGTGGATACGACGCGGCAGGGAAGGCCGGCTCTTAGCCGGGAGCGGATTTCGTCCAGCTGCGCCTTCCGATGAGCCGGGTACATCAGAGTGGACAGGTGGAAGCTGTCCTCTCCTGACAGCCTGCTGAAAATCTCCTGGGCGGACTTCCTTGAGTTCACTATGCACAGCGCCTGCTGCCGCTCACGAAGCTGTGCGGCAATTTCGTCATAGCAGAGCGTTCCTGCGCGCCGGAATGTCACACGCTTGAAGACCTCGCGAGAGGCGGCCTGGATTGGACATAATTCGGTCATGCTAAGCTTCGGGGCAAATTCGCGGAAGAGCGGCCCCAGGGCGGGCTGGGTAGCCGTGCAGAGCACCGCGGAGACGCCGTACCGGCGCACAAGCTGTGAGATTGCCCAAACGCAGGGACGCAGATAGGGCAGCGGCATCATCTGCGCCTCGTCGAAGATGACGACGCTCCCTGCAAGATTGTGCAGCTTCCTGCACTGGGACGGTTTGCAGGAGAACAACGATTCGAAGAATTGGACGGCCGTGGTGACGATGACCGGCATATCCCAGGTCTCCGTGGCCGAGGCCATCCGCTGGGAAGCAGGGGAGGCCTCGCCTTCGATATCGTACAGGACGTTGGAATGATGTTCCAGCACGCAGCCGTCACCAAGAATTTCGCGGAATGTTTTTGCGGTTTGCTCGATAATAGAGGTGTAGGGGATGACATAGACGACCCGGCTCATGCCCCTGGCCTTTGCCTGCGCCAGAGCAAAGGCCAGGGAGGCCACGGTCTTGCCACCGCCGGTGGGGACGGTCAGGGTGAAAAGCCCCGGCTCCCGGCGTTCGCCCTCGAGGATGCAGCGCTCCAGAATTGCGCAGCGCTCGGTATTCAGCTTGCCCTTAGGCGGAAACCATTTGGCGACGTACTCTTTAAGCGAACCCCAGAGCTGTTCCGTGGAGGGCGCGCGGCGCGGGTCGTCAGGCGCGCCGTCCATGAACTCACCGGTGTCGGTGTAGTCGGCGTCAACAAGACAGGAGAAGAGCATACGCGTGAAAAACATGCCCTCCGTCATGATGTCGCCGGTATCCTGAACGGGGATATCCGGCAGCGACAGCTCATCCTGCCAGGCCGAGCAGTCATCCAGCGCCCCGCGCACGGCGCGCTCCATGCGGCTGAAGAAAGTGCCGGACATTGAAAGGTCGCCCTGGACGCCGGCGTCCGGGAGGCCGCCGTGGTGACCGGCGACGGCGAAAGCTGCGTAGGGCTGGCGAAGCCTCATACATTCAACGGCGCCGGCGGTGGAATGGTCAACCGGCGGGCCGCCCTGAAGCCGCCTCTGGAAGGCGTCTGAGTATTTTCCAATATCGTGGGCCAGTCCGGCCAGCCGGCCCTGTTCCTCCGCGCGGAAGCGCCGGGCAAAGCCGGCACAGAGACGGGAGGTCCCCTCCAGGTGCTCCAGCACGGTCTGTTCACGTCCGTCGGCAGATCTGTGCGCGAGATACTTGCTCATTTGCGTCACCTCGTTTTGCAAAACCTTCAGTAACCATGCCATGATTATACACCGCCATGCTCGGTTTTGCAGCCTGTTTCTTCGCATACTTTTCAGGAAGGCGGAGAGTTCCTGTATTGGACGTCAAAACTGGTTTCAAGCCAAAACTTGCAAGGCATATTGCGCAAATCCGCGGCCAAACTAGCTGCGGGATGTGAAGTCCCGAATTTAAGCAAAGGAGATGCGACAAAATGTCCAGCAAGTCCAGCAACAGCCTGGTAAACCCGAACGCCCGCGATGCTATGAACCGCTTCAAGATGGAGGCTGCCGGTGAAGTCGGCGTCAACCTGAAGCAGGGCTACAACGGCGACCTCACCAGCCGCCAGGCCGGTTCCGTCGGCGGCCAGATGGTCAAGAAGATGATCGAGGCCTACGAGAACGGGATGAAGTAAGCGCCTTTTGGCGGGGCCGTCCGGGGTATCCGGGCGGCCCGGATTATTTCGAGCACCAGGCAGAAAGCCCCGGGCGGCGCCCGGGACTTTCTGCTCAGCTCTGGTATTCGAATTCGATGTCGTAGATGCTCACGGTGTCGCCGTCCCTGATGCCCTCGGCCTCCAGCCGGTCGAAGAAGCCCGCCTGGCGAAGGCGGCGGTCAAAGTACATACGGCTCTCATAATCACCGAAGTTCACGCTAGCGACAAGCCTGGCCAGCCAGGCGCCCTCGCAGTACCATGTACCGCCGTCGCGGCGTATCGAGATCTCCTCCGGCGAACCCAGCTCCGGCTCCGGCGCCACATAGTCGGCCTCATAGACCGTGACAGGGGGGAGGTGGTCCAGCTCCGCCTGCGCGGCGCGCATCAGCTCCATCGCGCCCTGCGTGGTGGCGGCGGACAGCTCAAAGAACCTGCAGCCCCTGGCCTCCACGTGCGCGCGCAGCCGCTCCAGATTGGTCCTGTCCTCGCCCAGCAGGTCGCACTTGTTCGCGGCGACCAGCTGCGGCCTCGAGGCCAGCTCGGCGCTCCAGGCGGAAAGCTCGGCGCATATCGCGTCGAAATCCTCTACCGGGTCGCGGCCCTCGCTGCCGGAGACGTCGACGAGGTGTATCAGCAGGCGGCAGCGGTCGATATGCCTGAGGAAGTCATGGCCCAGGCCCGCACCGCCGCTCGCGCCCTCGATGATGCCGGGGATGTCCGCGAGGACGAAGCTCTCACCCTCGCGGATGTAGACCACGCCCAGGTTGGGGAAGAGAGTGGTGAAGTGGTAATTGGCAATCTTGGGGTGGGCGTTGGACACCACGCTCAGCAGCGTGCTCTTGCCCACGTTGGGGAAGCCTACAAGGCCGACGTCCGCCAGCAGCTTAAGCTCCAGCAGCACGCGGTGTTCCTCGCCCGGCAGGCCGGGCTTGGCGAAGCGCGGAGTCTGGCGCGTGGCGGTAGCGAAGCGCTTGTTGCCCCAGCCGCCGCGGCCGCCGCGGCAGACGACAAAATCCCCGCCGGAGGACATATCGTGCATCACCGCGCCGGAATCGGCGTCGCGTATGACGGTGCCGCGCGGGACGCGCAGGACTATGCTCTCGCCGTCCTTGCCGGTGCAGCGCTTGCCGCCGCCGGGCGCGCCGTTCGCGGCCGTGAACTTGCGCTTGTAGCGGAAGTCCATCAGCGTGTTCATGTGTCCGTCCACGCGGAATATGACGTCGCCGCCGCGGCCTCCGTCGCCGCCGTCCGGGCCGCCCGCCGCGACGTACTTCTCGCGGTGGAAGCTGACCGCGCCGTCGCCGCCCTTGCCGGCCTTTACCTCTATGGTGACTTTATCGACAAATGGAGAAGCCATTAGAACCTCCGCCGTTTTAGTTTTGCGTCTATGCGCTTGGTTTGGGAGTTCAAGCGTGAAGGGGACGCAGGTAAAAAAACGGACGGGCCTTTGACCCGTCCGCGCGTTGTTACTGTGCGATCTCCTCGTAGACGGAGACCTTCTTGCGGTCCTTGCCGTAGCGCTCGAACCTCACGGTGCCGTTGACGAGGGAGAAGAGGGTGTCGTCCTTGCCCTTGCCGACGTTGGTGCCGGGATGGATCTTGGTGCCGCGCTGGCGGACGAGAATGTTGCCCGCAAGGACGTACTGGCCGTCGGCACGCTTGGCGCCGAGACGCTTGGACTCGCTGTCGCGGCCGTTCTTGGTCGAACCCATACCTTTTTTATGAGCCATGTTTACACCTCCAATAAATGATGGGAATTCGCGCCCTTAGCCGATGGTCTCAATCTGAACCTTGGTATAAGGCTGACGGTGACCCTGCAGACGCTGGTAGCCCTTCTTGGGCTTCATCTTGTAGACGCGAACCTTCTTGCCCTTGCCGTTCTTGACGACGTTGCCGGTGACGACGGCGCCGTCGACGACGGGGGTGCCGAACACGCTGCTCTCCTCGTCGATCACGGCGAGGACGCGGTCAAACTTGACGGTGGCGCCGGCCTCGGCGTCGAGCTTCTCGACGTAGATGACGTCGCCCTCCGCCACGCGGTACTGCTTACCGCCGGTCTCGATAACTGCATGCTTCATTGTTTTCATCCTCTCTGTAAGAGACTCGCTCTCGGGGTGGGAGCCTGTCCTCTTATAACCCTGTCAATGCGGCTCAAATATGATACCACGCGAAGCCTGCCATGTCAACGGTAAATTCGCATTTAAGGCCAAGTTGCGCTTTTTATCCGTCAAATTGACAAATGGTCAGACCAGGGTCTGAAAGAAGATTTAAAGTCTTGAAATAATTCATAAAAACCCGACGGGAAAATGCGCTTAATGATTGCTTTTTGACCAAAGCTGTGTTATGCTAATGACAATATGACGGGTTCCGAGCAAGAGGCGCCCGTTCCCTCCGGCCGCCGCCGCTCTTTCGGCAGCCGAAATTTTGAAAAAGAAGGCAGGATGTATAATGGTCGAGAAGTACAGCCCCTTGTTTACGCCATGGAAAATCGGCAATGTGGAGATCAAAAACCGCCTTGTCATGTGCTCTATGGGCGGCACCAGCCTCTTCGGCTGGATGGAGCCATGTCACTTTGACAAGGAAGCGGCATACTTCCTGCTTGAGACGGCGCGCGACGACGTCGGCCTGATCCTGCCGGGTATGCAGTGGGTGCGCGACGTCATGGGCAACCGCTGGCTGTATACCAATAAGAGGATGTTCGCCGAGCTGAAGGACTACATGGTGGACTTCCACAAGACCGGAGCCAAGCTGTTCATCCAGCTGGCCGCCGGCTGCGGCCGCTCGATGGGCGTCAACCACCTGATGAGCATGATGCTCGACCATCCGGCGCTGGGCAAGGCCGGCAAGTTCGTCATGGACGCGGAGTACCTCTGCGCCAGCGCTTCGCCCACGCCCAACCGCTGGAAGCAGGACTACAAGTCCCGCCCGCTGACCGTGGCGGAGATCAAGGAGAGCACCGAGGCCTTCGGCAAGACCGCCAGGCTGCTGCGCGAGGCCGGCGTCGACGGCGTCGAGATCCACGCGGTCCACGAGGGCTATACGCTCGACCAGTTCGCCATCAAGAACTTCAACTACCGCACCGACGAGTACGGCGGCAGCCTGGATAACCGCCTGCGCTTTGCCACCGACATCGTCAAGAGCATCAAGAACGCCGCGGGCAGCGACTTCCCCGTCTCCCTGCGCTACAGCGTCGTCTCCAAGACCAAGGACTTCTTCCAGGGCGCGGTCCCGGGCGAGGAGTTCGTCGAGTTCGGCCGCGACATGGCCGAGAGCGAGATCGTGGTCAAAAAGCTGCAGGACGCCGGCTACGACATGCTCAACTGCGACAACGGCACCTACGACGCCTGGTACTGGGCGCATCCGCCACAGTACATGCCCAACAACTGCAACCTGGCCGAGGTCGAGCACATCAAGAACTTCTGCGACATCCCGGTCGTCTGCGCCGGCAAGATGGAGCCGGCCGTGGCCGCGGAGGAGATCGCCGCCGGCAGGCTGGACGCCGTCGCCATCGCCCGCCAGAACCTGGTCGACCCCGAGTGGGTCAAGAAGCTCCAGGAGGGCAGGGAAGAGGAGATAAAGCCCTGCATCCGCTGCCACAACGGCTGCTTCAACTTCGCGAAGTACAAGGGTACGGTCAACCTCCAGAGCATGGACGACACCATGCACCTGGCCCGCTGCGCCCTGACCCCGCCGACGATGCAGCACAACAAGTACAAGATCGTCCCGACGACCAAGCCCAAGAAGGTTGCCGTTATCGGCGGCGGCATCGGCGGCATGGAGTGCGCGCTGATGCTGACCAAGCGCGGCCACAAGCCCGTCATCTTCGAAAAGACCGACACGCTGGGCGGCCTCTTCATCACCGCGGCCAGCATGTCCTTCAAGGAGAACGACCGCGAGCTTATCGACTGGTACAGGCGCGAGATAGCCAAGGCCGGCATCGAGGTCCGCTTCAACACCGAGATCAACGACGTCGGCACGCTGGGCGGCTTTGACGAGATCATCGTCGCCACCGGCTCCGTGCCGCGCACCATGCCTATCCCCGGCTTCAACAAGTGCCTGACGCTCACCGAGCTGCTGCGCGAGAAGAAGCCCGTCGGCGACAAGGTCGTCATCTTCGGCGGCGGCCAGTCCGGCTGCGAGGCCGCGCTGGAGCTGGTGCTGGAGGGCAAGCATCCTACGGTCGTCGAGTACGCCGTGGACCTCATCGCCACGCCCATGGTCCCGCTGCCGAACGCCAGCTACCTGCGCGAGGCTCTGGTATTCCACAAGGTGCCTATCTACCTCGAGAGCACGATAAGCGAGATCAGGGACGGCTCCGTCGTGATAAAGGGCAAGGACGGCAGCGTCACCGAGGTCGAGTGCGACAATGTCGTCAACGCCATCGGCTTCGTTCCCACCCCGGTCGCGAAGAAGGGCAGGAACGTCCACCTCGTGGGCGACTGCGTCAACATCGGCAACCTGCGCACCGTCATCTGGCGCGCGTGGGACGTCTGCATGAAGATCTGAGCGCCGCATCCGCATAATCGTATAATCATTCAGTTCAATCCGTGGGACGCCTTCCCCTGCCGCGCGCAGGGGAGGGCGTCTCTGCATTTCTGTAATCAGGCGGCAGTCAAACGTCGAAAGGCGGGCCGCCCGGCTCCGTCCGGGCGTTTTGCAAATTAGGCTTGACAAGTCTACTCTAATGCATTAGACTATACTTGACTCTAATACATTAGAGAAGGAGGATGACTATGAGCACACCGAAGGTTTTTGAGAGTGAATACCGTTTCTGCCTTATCCTCTGGGAGCATGAGCCGGCGCGCAGCAGCGAGCTGGTGGCGCTCTGCCGCGAGAAGCTGGGATGGAAGCCGACGACGACCTACACCGTGATAAAGCGCCTGGCCGAGCGCGGGGTGCTGGTAAACGAGAACAGCGTGGTGCGCTCGCTGGTGAGCCGCGACGAGGTGCGCTCTGCCGAGGCCGGCGAGCTGGTGGAGAAGCGGTTCGGCGGCTCGCTGCCGGCCTTTATCTCCGCCTTCACGCGCGGGAAGAAGCTGAGCGGCGCGGAGCTGGACGAGGTGCAGCGTATGCTCGACGACTACAGAAGGAGGCTCGACGATGGCTGAGATCTTCCTTAAGCTGTTCAACATGAGCCTTGCGGCGAGCTGGGTGATCTTGGCCGTGATACTGCTGCGGCTTGTGCTGAAACGAGCGCCGAAGTGGATAAACCCGCTGCTGTGGTGCGCGGCCGGCATACGGCTGGCCTGCCCCTTCTCCGTCAAGAGCGTACTGAGCCTTGTCCCCAGCGCCGAGGCGCTGAGCGCGGAGACGGTACTCTACGCCCCGGAACCTGCCATCAACTCAGGGCTGCAGTTCATCGACAACGCGGTGAACCCGGCCTTCGGCGCGGCCTTCGCGGCCGGGGCGGGGACGGGCGCGAACCCGCTGTATCTCCTGACGGAGATCGCCTCCGTAGTCTGGGCGCTCGGCGCCGCCGCGATGCTGGCCTGGTCGCTCGCAAGCTGGCTGGTCCTGCGCGGCCGCGTGAGCACGGCCGTGTGCGAGGAGGGGAACGTATACCGCAGCGAGTTCACCGCCGAGCCGTTTGTGCTGGGCGTGCTGCGGCCGAGGATATACCTGCCGCTGCGGCTCGCGCCGGAGGACGCGGAGCACGTGCTGGCGCACGAGCGGGCGCACATCGCCCGGCGTGACACCTGGGCCAAGCCGCTGGGCTGGGCGATACTCTCCCTGCACTGGTTCAACCCGCTTGTCTGGCTGGCCTATGCGCTCTTCTGCCGCGACATAGAGTTCGCCTGCGACGAGCGGGTGGTAAAAACGCTCACGCCCGCCGGCCGCGCGGACTACTCCGCGGCGCTGCTAAGGTGCGGGTCTGCGGCGCGCAGGGTCGCGGCCTGCCCGCTGGCCTTCGGCGAGAGCGCCGTCAAGAGCCGCGTGAAGGGCGTGCTGAACTACAGAAAGCCCGCCTTCTGGCTCATAGTCGCGGCCATTGCCGCGGTCATTGCACTTGCGGTATTCTTTCTCACCGACCCGGCGGCCGGGAGCAGTCCCAGGGGCGCGGATGAGCTTCCTGGTGAGGCGCTGGCGGCTGTAAGCGAGAACCCTGCGCCTGCGCCGGAGACTGATACACCCGACGCCGGAGAGTATTCCCCGGCGGTCAGCGCCCTGCTCTCAGACTTGGAGCGTTTGCGCGGAGGCAAGCTGGCGGGCGACGAACAGCTTGTGCGCGAGAGCGTGAGGATTTACCTCGAGATAAAGTCCGGACTGGAGTACCACCCCGGCTGGAAGGAGCCGGACTTTGACATTTTCTTCGACACCGGCTCGCCGGATTACGCCGCGCTGGCCGCAGACGTTGGCTACTCGCGCGAGATGGGCGAGCTGATGGCCGGGAACGGCCTGGAGGTGCTCAGTGACAGCGTGAGCGTAGATTTCAGCAGCGTTGAGATAAATGGCGATACGGCGAGCGTGGACTGCTACTGCACAGTGGAGTACCTGAGCGCCTCGGGCGGAGATACGCTCTCCGGCGCGGGCTGCCGGTACTGGATGGAGCTGCGCGAGGCGGACGGGGTCTGGCTGTTTACGGATTTGAGCACCCCGCCGAGGAACTATTGAATAACATGAGACGGATAGACGATACGCGCGCACAGAGGCGGATAGCGCCTCTGTGCGCTGCGTCGCATTTACACCTACAGCGCCGCGGCCGCAAAGGCGAGATTGCCTCTTGACATTTCCTGAGTCTTATGTTTCAATACTGTGCAAAGGAGATTTGCTGCGACTATGGACGACGGCTCAGGCAACTGTCACCAAACTGAACACCGTTTGTGACGCGCGCAC
>CALWYT010000106.1 GCA_944385835.1 uncultured Oscillospiraceae bacterium
CTGAAGCTGGAGTATACAGCCGGTGGGGAGAAGCATACGGCCAGCCTGTTCAGACGGGGTTTCGAGCTGCGGCGTTCGGAGGGCGGCCTGGAGATAGCGGCAGAAGGCGGCGTGTGCCTGGTGGAGCTTCGTAATGGAGATTTTGCCTCGTACACGGTTGTGGAGGCAGGGACGCCGGCGGCGTCCATACCCGGGCAAGGCGAGGGCTTCATGGGCTGGCTGCTGGATGGGGAGCTGCTGGACGGCGGCGTCGTAACTTCGGACTGCGTCCTTACGGCGGCACGCTGGGAGGTGACGGGCCACGCGGGCAGCGGCGCGCGCGTGCTGAACCCCGGCGGGGAGCTGGAGCAGCTGCTGGAGGGCTACCTCGGCGGGGCGGCGGAGGCGCTGGGTATACGCCTGGAGGGCGCGCTGCGCTCCGGGAACGCCGCGTATGCGGGCAATGGCTGGCGTGACGGAAGGAAATATTATTACGTCTCTAATTGCGAGGCGGAGTCTAACTTTGAAGGCGGCTATGAGAACGCGCACGTCCCGTACTCGGAGCTGCGCGGGATCACCTTGCTGGCCGAGGGCGGCGGGAGGCGGCTGGAGCTGTTCCTGCCGCTTGAGGAGCTGGAGTCCGGGGTGAACGAGTACGGGGAGCTGGAGCTGCGGGTGCTGGCGGCGGAGGAGCCGGTGGAGTTTGTGGACGTGGCCGAGGGCGAGTGGTACAGCGAGGCGGTGGAGTACGTGTGCCGGGCGGGGGTGATGACCGGGACTGGGGCCGGTTTTGAGCCGAACCTGGGCATGACGCGGTCGATGGTATGGGCGACGCTGGCGCGCGCAGCCGGGGCCGCGGCGGATGGCGCTGAGTGGCAGCTTGCGGCGCAGCGCTGGGCGCTGTTGGCGGGAGTGAGCGACGGGAGCGACCCGAACGGCCTCGTCACGCGCGAGCAGTTCGCAACGATGCTGTGGCGCAGCTGCGGCCGTCCGGCGGCGGGCGGCACGCTGGCGGGCTATGCCGATGCGGACGCCGTGGGCGCATACGCCCGCGAGGCTCTGGCCTGGGCGGTGGGCAGCGGCGTGGTGAGCGGCATCGGCGGCGCGCAGCTGGACCCGCAGGGCGGCGCCACCCGCGCCCAGGCCGCCGTCATGCTCGCCAGATTACTCCAGCTGGAGGGGTGACGGTTGCGCCGGCCGCCCGGTTTGCCCGGACGGCCGGCGCCGCTGTAAGAATTATTCGTCGTCTTCAAAACTTGCCGCTGGCGGACTGAACACCCCGGCCTGGATCCCCAGAGAGCCGAAAACCTCGCCAATCAGCGCCGCGGCGTCCGGCGTCTCCTGCTCCTCGCGAATGCCCGCGGCCTCTATTACTGCCGGCAGGCCAAGGCCGTAGGCGACCGCAAGCCCCGGGGTGGACAGCGACAGCGCGGCCATGTGCTTGAACGGCGTGCCGCCCTTCAGATCGCAGAACGCCAGAAGCTGCGTGCAGCCGGCCAGCCGCTCGAGCGCGGCGGCGATTTCACGGTGGTACAGCGCCTCATCGCCGGAAAAATCAACGTACTCGCACAGGGGTTGGCCGCCGCAGATGAATTCCAGCGCCGAAGCCATTCCGGCGGCATAACCTCCGTGGCCAGTTATTATTATGCCTACCATAGCGGCCTCACAGATTCTTCATGCGATAATAGTACTTGTCTATTATCGCAAAGTTGTGGTCCCCAATCTTGGGGTTGTTCACGCGAAGGGCGCCGTTGTAATACACGTCCGGCACGAAGCCCTTGGACAGCATGATCTCTACCGACTGCGTGAGTATGGCGTTTATGAGGAAGATGAACGGTATCGACGACGTGGACCCCACGCGCATCGGCAGCCCTTCAAGCTCGACTGCCGCGTCGCCTATCGCCGAGCAGTTGGAAACCACAATGTCGCCCTCGTCCATCAGCCTGCGGCCGCTGCTGTGCCGGGGCTTCAGCGTCGCGGAGTACGCGGCGTTCGTCAGCGCGATGACCGTGACGCCCCGCTCCCGGCAGGCCGCCGCGAAATCAATGGCCATGGCGTTGTTACCGGAATTGGAAATTACTATAGCGCAGTCCGGCGGGGAAATCTTGTGGTAATCGACAATAAGCGGCGCGTATCCCTCCAATTTCTCGACAAAGCCGGATTTAAATATTTCGCTGTTGCCCGTCGCGGTCTCCTCCAGGATCGCCTGGACGTTGCCGAGGGTCGCGGAACGGTAAAAGACGTCGTCGGCTATGAGATGGGAATGGCCCACGCCAAAGACGCGTATCAGGCCCCCGGACATGGTCGCGTCCGCAACAGCCTTGGCGGCCGACATAATGGCCTCCCGCTGCGTGCGCCGTATTTCCTCCAGATAGCCCTTTTCGGCTTCAAGATATTTTTCCCAGGCCTCCATATTCACTCCTTGCAATAGTCTACTATGCGCTTAGTGATAAGCATCGGGTTTGTGATTGCCGTCCCGACGACGATGGCGCCGGCGCCGCAGTCAAAAGCGCGCTTCGCGTCTTCCCGCGACCATATTTTGCCCTCGCATATCACGAAGCAGCCCAGCTCCCCGCTTATTTCGCGCACAAGGTCAAAGTTGCAGCCGCCGGACAAATGGCGCGTATAGCTGGTGTGGCCGGACAGCGTAGTGGCTACGATGTCGGCGCCCAGCTCCACGGCGTGCCTGGCCTCGTCAAATGTCGAGATGTCCGCCATAACCTGTATCAGCGGATATTTCTGCTTGATTTCAGGTATGATCTCCCACGCGCGCTTTCCAAAGGCGTTTACCCTGTCGGTCGCGTCCACCGCCACGATTTCAACGCCGCAGGCGGCTATCTTATCTACGGCGTCCATGTTTGTGGTAATATAGACGTCGTTGCCAATCATGAACTGCTTCCAGATGCCTATCATGACCATCTCAGGATAAGTGCGCTTCATGAGGGAGATGTTTTCGGGCGAATTCGCGCGGAAGCCTACCGCCCCGCCCTTGTAGGCCGCTTCTGCCATGAGCAGCAGGCGCTCCGGGGTGTGGAAGGGATTGCCCACTCCGAAGGTCCCCTGTCCGGCGACGCCCTGGCAGGACACAAAGACGCCGCCGCGGATGTGGCTGAGGACGGCCTCACTGCGCGCCTTGACGACAGAATGATCCAAAGAACTCACTCCTTAGACGTTTGCATTTGATTGTATATACAAAACATCTAAATCAATAATACAATAGCTCAAACTGTTTGTCAATCCTCCTTATCTGTATTTGCAAAAAGATTTTTCTGTGTTATAATCATTTGGAAAAGCCCACGCGGCATACATCGGAAGCCGAGAAATATTCTGCCGCACACCGGCGGTTTCTCACGCCGCAAGCCTAATCTTTGAGACTTTTGGGGGCAATTCGTGAGAACTAGAACATTTTCGTAGAATTATGGAGGAGACGCATGAAAAGCAAGCCGGCGTATATTGAAATTGGCGAACAGATAGAGCGGGACATAAGCGCGGGTATATACAAGTCCGACGCCAAGCTCCCAACAGAGCGGGAGCTTATGGAGAAGTATAACGTCAGCCGCATGACGATACGCCAGGTTATAAGCAACCTCGCGGGACGGGGGCTTGTTTACCGGGTCAAGGGCAAGGGCGCCTTCGTGCAGAAGGAGTTCTTCATGAAGAACCAGAGCTTTCGAAGCATTGCCTCGCTCATGGCGGAGCGCGGCATAAAGGTCGTCACTAAGGTGCTGGACCTGCGCATGGTGCTGCCGGAGGAGCTTGTACGACTAAAGCTGAACCTGGAGGAGCTGGAGCCGGTATACCTGGTAAAGCGCGTCAGGATAGCCGCCGACGCGCCTATAGCCGTTGAATTCAATTATCTGCCCTGCAAGCTATACCCCAACTTTGACGGCTATGATTTCGCCGAAAAATCCATATATAGCACGATCGAGCAGGAATATGAGTTCAAAATCAGCTACCAGAAGGAGGTTGTATCCGCTGTCCCTGCGCCGGCGGAGGTGGCCAAAATCCTCTACTCCGACGACGAAAACATCGACTTTTGCCTGAGGATAGAGAACCTGGTTATGAACGAGGACTCCAGCCCGCTGCTGATGGGCTGGTGCTATTACCACGCTGAGAGGTACAGCTATTTCAACGTCAGCTCCCGGCAATAGGCCGGGCTGCGGCGCATCCGAATGGAGAAAAAGGGAAATATACCAAGGGGCCGCCGGGCAGCCGGCGGCCCCTTGGCAATTGCCCGCTTCGGAGTTTTGGGCTTAGTTCAAATGCACATAAGTATATACTAAATTTCATACAAAGAATACAAAACCAACCCAGCAGAGATAATCTTGTTGACAAGAAAAAGATAATATGCTAATAATAAATCAAGATTGTATATACAAAACGTGAAGTATAGCTGCCGCCTTCAACGGCGGCCACACAGTTTCACTATGGCGAAAGGATGAAAATAAGGAAAAGGAGAATGCAGTTATGGAATTATGGAAAGCTCTGCTGATAGCCCTGCTCGGCTGGGCGTCGTCTCTCTACGGCATGGGACTGTTCGGTATTTTCGGCGGCTGGCAGTGTGTCGGCAAGCCCCTCATAGCGGGTACGATAATCGGCTTCATCCTTGGCGACGTGACCACCGGCATACTCATGGGCGCGGCGATCCAGACCCTTTATATCGGCCTCGTCACGCCGGGCATGTCCATGCCGGGCGACGTAAACCTGGCGGGCTGGATAGGCATCCCCCTGGCCATGACCGCCGGCGCGACAAGCGAATACGCACTGGCGCTGGCGGTGCCGTTGAGCTTTATCGGCTCCTCTCTCACCTACCTTGTGGCCTCGTTCAACTGCGTATGGGTTCACAAGCAGGAGCGGCTGCTCAACCAGGGCAAGATCAAAGAGGCCGCAAGGATACCCATCATCGGCGCGTCTACCAACTTTATCTGCCGCTTCGTACCCATTTTCCTCTGCTGCTACTTCGGGAGCGGCGTCATAACCTGGGCCGTCGATAACATGCCCGAATGGCTGGGCAACACCTTTATACTGCTCGGGAAAATGCTCCCAGCCATAGGATTTGCCCTTCTGCTGAGCTTTATGGTGCGCAAAAAGACCGACCTGCTCTACTTCTTCGTGGGCTTTATCTGCCTGCGCATTATAGGCATCGGCATCGTCCCCTGCACAGTAATTGCCCTGTTCCTGGCCTATATAGACTATATGTATAACAACAAGAATGTCCGGCCGGCATTTGCAAACGCCGCGATTGACGACGGGGAGGATGAATAAATGGCTATCAAGCTGTCAAAGAAGACGCTGTGGAAGGTATTCGCCACCTGGTCGAACCTTGCGGTGTCTATGCAGAACATGGAACGTATGGAGGCGCCCGCATTTTGCAGCGCCATGTGCCAGGCGGCGGACGAGCTGTATCCGAACGACCCGGAGGCAAAGAAGGAGTACGCGCTCAGGCACGCCCAATTCTATAACAGCCACGTCGTCACCGCGCTATTGAACGTGGGCCTCGCCCTCGGCATGGAGGAGGAAAAGGCCAATGGCGCGGACGTCCCTGACGACCTCATAAGCTCCACAAAATCCGCGCTGATGGGTCCGCTCGCCGGCATAGGGGACTCGCTTGTGACGGGTACTTATATCCCCATCCTGCTGAGCATCGCGCTCGGCATATGCGGAACGACGGGCAGCATTGCCGGACCCATTTTCTACGCCGCCACCTGGCTCGTCACCTCATTCGCCCTGGGCTGGTGGCTGTTCATGAAGGGCTACAAGTCCGGCATAGCGGGCGTGACCTATATGATGAAAAGCGGGCTGACCGATCTCGCGGTGAGAGCGGCCACGGTCGTCGGATTGTTTATCACCGGCTGCATAACCGCGCAGTACGTGACGGCCGACTTCATCTGGAGCTATACCTCAGGCGAGCTGACAATCAGCCTCGCAAGCAAGGTAAACGAGATCCTGCCCGGCACCTGCGCGCTGATGCTGACGCTGTTTGCCTACTGGCTGCTTGACAAGAAAAAGGTGAAAATGGGTATGCTGTTTATCATCTTCGTGCTTCTGGCGCTTGTCACAACGGTCCTGGGCATACTGGGCTGAGCGGAGGTCTTGATGAACAGGTTTTTTGGAATAGTCGAGGGGCTGGTCTCCGAACTGGAGGCTACGCAGAATGAAAGCATCGAGGCCGCGGCCGGTCTTATTTCGGAGTCCATTTTGAGCGGCGGCATACTGCAATCCTTCGGCTGCGGCCATTCCTACGGCTCCGCAATAGAGATTACCGCCAGGGCCGGCGGGCTAATCCCGTCGAAGTGCCTGCGCGACCCGGCCTACGGCGCGTATGAGCACATTGAGGGCGTGGGGACGCACTTCCTTAAGAAGGCTGAGATCGCCCCGGAGGACGTCGTCGTCGTAATATCAAACTCCGGCAGGAACCCAATGCCCATAGAGATCGCGCTCGGCGCGCAGGAACGCGGGGCGAAGGTGATCGCCGTCACGTCCGTGTCCGCGTCAAGTCTGCTCAGCTCCAAGCACTCCTCGGGCAAGCGCCTGTATGAGATAGCCGACGTTGTGCTGGACAACAGGACGCCGGAGGGCGACGCGGCGGTCAGACTCGAGGGGATGAGTTCCCCTATCTGCGGCGTATCATCGATATCTGCGGCCATCCTGCTGCAATGCACGATGTGCCGGGCCTGCGAGCTGATGCTAGGAAGGGGCTTCGAGCCGCCGGTATACATGAGCCAAAACCTCGACGGCGGAAGGGAATTCAATGAGAAGCTGACGGCGAAATACTTCTCACGCATCTATCACATCTGATTGGAGAGGGAAATGCAGGACATAAAGAACATCCGTATAGACGAAAGGCTGGTCCACGGCCAGGTCGCCACCGTCTGGCTGCGGAAGCTGAAGGTCGGGCGCTGCATAGTCATAGACGATGCGGCCGCCGCTAACGATCTGGAGCGGCTCATGCTGCGCTCCTCTACGCCGCAGGACATAAAGCTCTCCGTCCTGAGCGTGGAAAAGGCGGCGGCAAACCTCCTCGCGCAGAAATACGACGGGCAGTCCGTGATGATCGTCGTCCGATCGGTACAGACCCTCGTGGCGCTGTATAAGGCGGGATACCGCTTCAAAGAGATCAACGTCGGCAACATCTCCGGGGCGCAGAAGGTAAAGCGGAGCGTCTTCCTCGACAAGGAAGATTACGATGACTTCATTTTCCTGCACGAACAAGGCGTCGCCATCACGGCTTTGATGGTGCCGGGAGAGGAGAATTTCGACTTCATGGGCGCCCTGGCAAAGTTGAAATTCTAACAGAAAAGCACGAGCGCCCTCGCTTTGGGGGCGCTCATTCCCTGGGGGTGCGTCTTTATGAAGAAGGAGTTCACCTGCGAGTTTGTACTCGACAGGCCGCTTTACTACGAGTACGCCGCCGGGCTTGCCCGGTCCTATAAAAAGCTGCAATACGTATACGCAGCGGTATTTGCGGCCTTCTTCGCCGTACTTGCGGCGGCGTATTTCCGCGCCAGCCTGACCGCCTCGCTGGTGTGCGCGCTGATTGCCGCGCTGTGCGCTGCGTCCATAGCGTTTGGGTACAGGTTTACGGCGCGCATGAACTTTTCGCGCCTGCTCTACCTTCACGGCGGGGAGCCGCAGATCAGCGTCTCCTTCGACGCGCAGCGGATAAGCAACAGCGCCCGGGACGCGCATGGAACAATCGCCTATAGACAGATCAACAGGATACTGGAGACCAAACGCCTTCTGATTCTCGTCATCGAGGATGTGCGCCAAGGACACAAAGGCGTGATCGTAGCGAAGGCCGCCCTGCGTGGCGGGACTGTGGAGGAGCTAAAGCGCTTCCTTAAGGCCAGATGCGTCAACCTCCGCCGCCAAGGCGTATGGAACTTTGCACGGTTTCCCAGATAAACACAGGGGGGTATAGCAATGCACTCAGTGACGCTTATGGTTGTAAACCCTACGGGCATCCACGCCCGGCCGGCGTCGGATTTTGTAAAAAAGGCGAAGGAATTCCGCTCGAAGATAAAGGTCAGAAACCTGAATAACGCGCAGTCGCCGGAGCCGGTTAACGCCAAATCCATAATATCCGTGCTCTCCATAGAGATGTGCCTGGGCGACTCGATAGAGATCTGCGCGCAGGGAGAGGACGAGCGCCGTGCCGCCGAAGAGCTGGCGGAGCTGGT
>CALWYT010000107.1 GCA_944385835.1 uncultured Oscillospiraceae bacterium
CGGTGGCGTCCGACGGCACGGTCGAGAGCGGGATAAACCTCGCCATAGCCAAGCGGCTGGAGTCGCTCGCCGCGCTTTTCGGCGTGAGTACGGTCATGACCCGCGAAAGCGAGGAGATTGGCTATCCCGAGGACGCGGACACGCTTTCCGGGATGAAGAAGGCCGACCAGTACGCGCGGCTGAAGCTCATAAACTCCGTGCCTCGCGGCGCGCTGATAAGCATACATCAGAACTTTTACCCCGACGCCAGGCCCCGCGGAGTGCAGGTGCTGTACGCCGCTTCGGAGGGCAGCCAGGCCCTGGGCGAAACCGCGCACGCGCTGCTCAGCGCCGCGCTCAGCCCGGACAGCCGCCGCGTCGCCGCGCCGGCGGAGCGGGACATCTATCTTATGCGCGGCGCAAAGCTGCCCGCCATACTGGTTGAGTGCGGCTTTATTTCCAACCCCGAGGAGCTGGGTTTGCTCAAGAGCGGGAACTATCAGTCAAAAATTGCGGCGCTGCTGCTGGCCTCCTACCTGCGGTATGCGTCCGAGCGGGATGGTATAAGCGTATGAAGCAAAAAACTGTCTTTTACTGCACCAATTGCGGCAATGAGACCGCGCGCTGGCAGGGACAATGCCCGGCCTGCGGGGCCTGGAACACGCTCACCGAAGCGCCGCAAAGCCCCAAAAATGAGAACCGGGCCGCCGCCGCGGCGCACAGGGCGCGCCAGGCGCCGGAAAAGCTGTCCGAGCTGGACAGCGAGGAGGAGATCCGTTTCACGACCGGCGTCGGCGAACTCGACCGGGTGCTGGGCGGCGGCGCCGTGCGCGGCAGCGTGGTGCTGGTCGGAGGCGCGCCGGGCGTGGGCAAGTCCACGCTGCTGCTGCAGCTCTGCGGCCTTGTAGGACGCAGCGAGCGGGTGCTGTACGTCACCGGTGAGGAAAGCCGCCGCCAGCTCAAGATGCGCGCTCAGCGCCTCGGCGTCTCCGAAGGCGAGATATTCGTCCTTGCGGAGACGCAGGTCAGCGAGATACTCGCCGCAGCCGATGACCTTAAGCCGAGCGTCGTGATAATCGACTCCATCCAGACGATGTTCGACGCCGAGGTCAGCGCCGCGCCCGGCTCTGTCAGCCAGGTGCGCGAGAGCACCATGGCCATAATGCGCCGCGCCAAGTCCGACGGCTTTACCGCCTTTGTAGTCGGCCACATCAACAAGGAGGGCAACATTGCCGGTCCCAAGGTGCTCGAGCACATGGTTGACTGCGTGCTGTACTTCGAAGGCGAACAGTCCATGAGCTACCGCATATTGCGCGCCGCAAAGAACCGCTTTGGCTCCACGAACGAGATAGGCGTGTTTGAGATGGCCGACAACGGGCTGCGCGAGGTGCCGAACCCCTCGGAGACGCTCCTGTCCGGCCGGCCCGTAAATACGCCCGGCACCTGCGTCACCTGCGTCATGGAGGGGTCGCGCCCCATCCTGGCGGAGATTCAGGCGCTTGTCGCCCAGTCGGGCTACGGTTCCGCCCGGCGGAACTCCAACGGCATCGACTACAACCGCGCGATGCTGCTCCTGGCCGTGCTGGAAAAGCGCGGCGGCATGGCGGTGTCCGGCTGCGACGCCTATATAAACGTCGTCGGCGGGCTGCAGCTCGACGAGCCTGCGGCCGACTTAGCCACGCTTCTCGCCGTGGCCAGCAGCTATCGGGACGCGCCTGTCGGCTCCGACGTCGCGGCCGTAGGCGAGGTCGGGCTGTCGGGCGAGGTGCGAAGCGTCCAGCAGCTCAACCTGCGCCTGAGCGAGATCGCCCGGCTCGGCTTCAGGCACTGCGTTATCCCGTCCCACGTCAAGGGCGACGTACTTCAGCCCGAAGGCCTGGAGCTTATCCGCGTGAAGAACATACGCGAGGCTATCCGGGCCGTGCTGTGATGCGCCTTGTGTCCACGCCCCACCTTCCCCAGGGGAGGGTGGGGCTGGCTGCTTTGGGACGGCGCTACCGCGCGCGGCTTGGGCCGGCGTTTGAAGCGCTCGGGATCGAGGCGCTGTGGCTGCCGGACGCCGAGGGCGTTGACCCGCGCCTCGCCGGCCACGCGGATTTACAGCTGCTGCATCTGGGCGGGAAGCGCCTGGCCTCGGCCTGTGGCGCGGACATAGACGCCAGGCTGGCGGCTTACGGCTTTGACATCATCCGCGCGCCCGCGCCGGGCATGGAGTATCCCGCCGACTGCGCGCTGAACGCCTGCATTGCCGGCGGGCGCTTTTTCCACCGCCTGGACGCAGCCTCCGCAGCCGTCGTTCACGAACTCGGCGGCCTCAGGCCGGTGAATATCCGGCAGGGCTACGCCAAGTGCTGCGCCTGCGTAGTCGATGGGCGCTCTATAATCACCTCGGACCCGGGAATCACCGCCGCGGCACGCGCGGAGGGCCTGGACGCGCTTTTAATACGCCCGGGGCATATAGAGCTGGAGGGCTTCGAATACGGCTTTATAGGCGGGGCGTCGTTCAAGCTGTCGGCAGGGGAGATGGCCTTCACAGGCCGCATGGACTTACATCCGGATTGGCCGGAAATATCGCATTTTTTGTCCGAAAAGGGGATTATTTCGCGCTTTTTGACCGATTTACCGTCTTTTGACGTCGGTTCTGTTATAACGCTGGCGGAGCGCGATCGGGGAGAGACAGATTGTTAAGTTCTTCACAATTGCCTGTACAGACGCTGTAAGTTTCCAAAGGCGTAACGCTGTTCGCTGCCAAAGCAGAAATAGGCGGAGCGCCGCGCGCCGCCGGCGCTCAAACCCTCGGGGAGCTAAAACGCAGCAGCAAGGCTTGCGCGGCAAGGCCGCGAACCGCCGTGAGCTTGGACGGGCGGCGTTCGGGCGGCATACCGCAGACGGATTACTCACGGCGTGTGACGCAGTTCTGAGATGGACTGCCGGAAGTCACGGACTGCAGCTCATAATACAGGATACAAGCTGTGCTGGGCTATGGTAGTTCAATACTTTTCGGGTAGCCGTCGCTGCAGTGCGGCAGTCGGCCGGGGCCGGCGTCACAAGCCAAATCGGCTCAACGTGGCCTCCGGACACGGCGTCTCATCGGAATTGGGCGTTTCGCCTCCCCTATATTCAGCAAAATTTTTATTTTGTTGAATTATTTTTATATTTGCTCT
>CALWYT010000108.1 GCA_944385835.1 uncultured Oscillospiraceae bacterium
GCGCCGGGCCTTTATCGTCCTCAGGGCCGCGTCATCTCCCGCCCCGGGGCGGGTTTTGCAGCAGCGGGCAGCACTCGAAGGCGTTCTCGCCCAGCTCTACGCCCTCGGGCAGGCTCAGCCGCTCCAGCCGCGGCGCGTCGGCGAAGGCGCTGCGGCCTATGCTGCGCACGCTGCCGGGGACGGCGATGCTCCGCCAGGGGCATTTGAAGTCCGCGCCGGGCGCCACGGCGAGAGTCCCCGGCTCTATCGCCAGCCCGTCCGCGCCCGCCAGCTCCATCCCTCCCGGCGTGCCGAGGTACCAGCCGTTCAGGTACACCTGCTCCCACCTGCGGCGGCGGAACCAGTTAGTCATATAATAGCCCGCCGGCGCCTCCAAAAGCGCCAGCCTCTCCGGGATGTCAAGCCTCTCCAGGCCCCGCGACGCAGAGAAGTCCAGGCAAGCCTCCTTCACCCCCTCGGAGATGACAAGCCTGCGGCAGACCTCCGTCAGCGAGTCCGGCCCCAGCTCCACGCGCACGACGGCGCGTCCCCCGGCCCGCGCCGGGATGACCACAGTCTCAGCCGGCCGGCAGGCGCGCACGCAGACCCCTCCGTCCGTCTCGTCCCAGGACAGCTCCTGCTCCAGCTCCCGCCAGGCTATCTCGTCGCCCTCCTCCAGAGCTATGTAGCGCACGCAGTCCAGGCCCCCGCCGGGCGAGACTGCGATGTACTCCAGCACGTCGCCGGGGTCGTCCATGACGCGCCTGAAGCCCTGTTCCAAATAGACAGGCCCTCCCCGCTCCATGACGTAGCCGCCCGCATCCAGGCGGATCTCGTATCCCCAGCAGCCCGGACCCCGCCTGACGCGCACGTACTCGTGCCGCCAGGGGTATACCGCGCCCTCGCAGAGCACCGCCTTCCACAGCGCCTCGCATTTCAGTCCATGCCTTGCCAGTTCAAAACAGTTTTTCACTTCAATCTCCTCCTTGTCAGTCCATGCGTTTACGGCCCTGCCCTCCGGCGGCCCTCCCGCTTGTCAAGCCGCGCCGCGCATGATAGAATTACTTCCGGCAGCTATTTGTTTGTATTTCAAGGCCATTTCCCGCCCCCGGCGGGGCAGCTGAACAAAGGGTGGGATAAATATGCTCAACACTCTCGACGATTACATATGGCGCAGCCTGCCGGACGGCAGTTTCAGCACAAATCCAAATCTTTCGAAGAAAGTTGCGCCCGACGGGACTATTCTGCCGTATTACGGCAATACCATAGTATTTTTACTTCCTGATAGTGTTAAGTGTGAGTTAAAAAGACTGCGCGACGGCCTTTACGCGGCCGCGCCCGGGATGCTTGCGGCGCCGCTGCGGGAGGAGACCTTCCACATGACGCTGCACGACCTTGCGAACAGCCCGGACCGCGCGGAGGCCGAAGCGCTCATGCCGGAGGCGGAGGCCCGCGCGAGGGAGATAAGCGCCGGCTTCGGCGATTTTGCCCCCATAGCTATGCGCGGCACCTGGACCTTCAACATGGTCAACACCAGCGTCGTGCTGGGCCTCGCGCCCGTCAGCGCAGAGGGCCGCGAGCGGCTGGCCGGGATGTACCGCGCCCTGGAGGCCGCCGCGCCGCTGGGCTACGCCCTGACGCCGCACATAACGCTGGCCTATTTCCGTCCCGGGGAGTACGGACCCGGCGAGGTGGCCCGGCTGCGCGACGCGCTCGGCCCCGCCGGCGTCGAGGTGGAGCTGCGCGCGGAAAACCTCGTGCTCCAGCGCTTCACGGACATGAACAGCTATCACAGCCTCTGAGCAGGCCGCGCAGGCAGCCCTGGCGGTATTTTATCTCGGCGAAGGACGTTATCCTGCGGTAGTACAGCGGGTTTGCCGCGCCGCCTATCACCCCGGCTACGGGCAGGCCCTGCACGAATTTGGCGGCCAGCATACCGGTCGCGAAGGCGGAGGCCGCGGCCTCGGTCTCGGCGGAAAGCTCCTCTGGCCCCGGCTCGCGCGGCGTCTCCAGCCGCGCGTCTATTTCCCGGGACAGGCTGCGGCGCTCTTCGCCGCCGCTCAGCGCGGCGCGCATTATTTTGAGCGCCGTCAAGCGGCCCGCCGCGGAGGAACAGTCGAAGCCGTAGTTCATCGCGGTGGAGTACAGCCCGCGCAGCAGCACGCCGAGGAAAAGCGCTATGTCCGGCAGGCCTATGCCCAGCGCGCCGAGGCCTATGCCCTCGGCCGTCGTCAGCAGGGTGTTCGCGGCGTTGGCCCGCCTCGCCCCGGAGTACAGCCGCCGCAGCCCGGCCCTTCCGCCGCCGCGCTCCACGGCGGCGCTGCGCACGGCGTACAGCGCCGCCAGCTCCTCCGGGCGGCAGCTGCGCTCTATCAGGCCGGAGCCGCCCGCGAACGCCGCAGCGAAGGCCTTGGCAAACGCGGCCCTGAGCGCCGCGGCCGCCTTTGGCGGGACCCGCTCCTCCACCGCGTCCAGCCAGCCCGGCCATAAAAGCGCCGCGCGCTCCATGCGCCGCTCGGCCCTCTCCGCAGCGGCCAGCGCTGCGCGCAGCCTGCGGGCAAGCTCCGGGGCCGCGCTCACTCCTCCTCCGGCGGCATATGCCAGCGCAGCTTCTCCAGCCTTCTCCACGGCGCGTAGTCCAGCTCGGCCGCGTCCTCCCACACCTCTACGTAGTCCTTTCCGTCGGTGAACTTCACACAGGTCAGCGAGCTGCCAGTATAAATCAGGAACCAGCGCTCCCAGCGGTCCTCGTTGATCAGGTCGTAGACGTCGAAGCAGGGGAAGCGTTCGGCGAGATAGAGCACCTCGCGCCCGTACTTGTCCCGGTACAGCCCGTCGCCGGTCTTGGTAAGCTCCACGCCCTTCGTCGAATAGCGCCGCCCGGCGGCGGTGAAGGATTTCCCGTCCGGGAACCTGGTATAGCTCTCCTCCGGCCTCCTGGACGCCAGCGGCTTGCCTTCGGCGTCCTTCGCGGCGCTGACCCACAGCAGCTTTGTGGTCGAGGACAGGCCCGTGGACGTCCGGCGCATACTTCCGGCCCCGTCAGAGATAAGGTACATCGTCTCGCCCTTATTTCGGTCTTTCCGTCTGAAAAACATACCCTCGCTCCTCTCATTCGTCGCGCAGGCGGCCGTCCTCGTCGGACAGGCCGTCTTTTTCTTCTTCCCTCGCCTCCCTGCGGCCCTCCGGCGCCTCCGATGCGCCGGCTCCGGCGCGCGCCTCGCGCATTGGGACGGCGTCCAGCGGCCTCGCCGCCGTGTCCAGCGCCTCCAGCATCGCCGACGCCGCGAGGTTAAAGTCCCGCGTCCGCGACGCCGCAAGGCCCTCGGCCCGCCTGACAGAGAGCGCGGCGGACTCAAGGTCGCCGTGGTAGAGCGCCTCGAAGGCGGCGGGGCTGAGGGTGCAGAGCATCGCCGCCGAAACCAGCCGCGACGCCCGGAGCCTCGAGCGCAGCCTCGCGCCGGTAAGCCAGCCCATCTCCGCGGCGCAGGCGGCCTCCAGAGCCGCCTGGCTCCCGCAGCAGGCGGCGGCGAGCTGCCGGAGCGCCATCTCCGGCGCGCGGCCCCTGGCGCAGTATGCGGCGTAGAGGGCGACCGCCTCCCAGGCCGCGAGGCCCTCCCAGGCCCCCCGTTCGTTCAGCCTGCACATGGCGTCCGCGTCCGCCTCGCCGGCGGCCGGGGCTTTGGGCTGCGGCAGGGAGAGTATGGCCTCCGCCGCGCACATCCCGTCCCCGGCGTCCCGCCCGGCATACGCAAGGCGCAGCAGCCGGTCGAGGCGCCGCTCCCCCTCGCCGCCGGCCTCGCGGGCGTATTCCCCGGCGAAGTCCGCAGGGCTTTGCTCCGCAAGGCCCTGCCAGCCGGCGAAGCCTCTCACGGCGTCTACGGCCGCCCCGGCCATGACCTCGCCCTCCTTTTCCGACGCGCCGGGGACGCAGCCGCAGTAGGCCTGCGCCAGAAGCTCCTCGCACCTCAGCTCCGGCGAGCACAGCGCCGCAATCCGCTCCAAGCAGGCCGCGGCGGCGTCCGGGTACATAGCGTAAACCATCCCGCGCCTCCTATCCTCGGCACAGACGGTCCAGCGCGCTGTTCTCCATGCGGCTTGCAATGCGCTCAAAGCGCGAGACCAGCGCCTCGTACAGCGCGCGGTCATAGGCGTCGGCGGGCGGCTCCGCCCCCTCGGGCAACTCGTAGCGCACCTGCATCCGGCCGTCCGCGCCGTTATGCGTGACGCGCAGGTTCCCGCGCTCGAACATGGGCGACGCCCCGGCCGGCACGAAGTTGTTGCGCAGCAGGCGCAGGCAGCAGGCCGCGATGCTGTCGAGGCCGCCGCTGCCGCAGCCGTAGGTGGCCAGGTTTGCGTCGTCGGCCACGCGCCGTATCTCCTTCACCCAGCGGGAGGCCTTGACGGGCAGGCTCCCCTCCTCGCCAAGCCTCAGCAGCGCGCATTTCACGATGTACTCTATGTCGCCGCCGGTCAGGAACTTGCGGTTTTCCGCGAAGATCTCCATGATGGGGCCGAGGCAGTATTTCTCGCTGTAGCAGTAGTCGGCCTCGTTCTCCACCGTCTCGCTGTTCGCAAAGAGCGGCGTAAACGCGAATCCGTCGCCGTAACGGCTTCTTATCTCGTCGGCGCGCCGCTCCTCCGCCCTGCGCATATGCTCGGCGAAGATGGCGCGGCACTCCGCGCTCGTCGGCATAAAAACCGAGAACAGCTCGTCGAAGCGGCCCTTGCGGAAGAACTCCGGCGGCAGCTCGCTGATGTCGTTTGCCGTGGCAAAGATAAAGCAGCCCCTGTCGTTCTCCTCCTGCATCCAGGTCAGCAGCCGGGCGAACATGCGCTTGAATGTGCCGCCCCTGTCCCCGTTCCCGCCGGAGGCCGCGGCGCTGAAGCCCTTGTCCAGCTCGTCTATCCACAGTATGCACGGGGCCATCGCCTCGGCCTGGCGCAGGGCCGTGCGCATATTCCGCTCGGAGTCGCCGACGTAGCTGCCCATGAGCTGGTCCACGCTCAGCTGCAGCCTGGGCAGCTGCCACTCCCACTGCAGGGTCTTGGCCGCCTCGGACTTGCCGCAGCCCGGCACGCCGCACAGCAGCACGCCCTTGGGCGGCGTGGCGCCGTTGCGCAGGAGGTATTCCTCGGGATGGAGCACTATGTCCCTGCGCCCGGCGACCCAGTCCTTGTACGCCTCCATGCCGCCGAGGCGCGTCTCCGACGCCTGGCAGAGCGTGAGCAGGCCGCCGTTCCGCAGCAGCGACTGCTTCTTCATGTCGCGGATGGCCCCTCGGCGCAGCTCAGGGCTGTCGATAAGCCGCACGCCGCGCTCTGTCCGCACGCTGAGCAGGCGGAAAATCAGGCGTTTCGCCTCGTACAGGCCCAGTCCGGCGAGGCTCGAGACCACCTCCTGGGCGTCCGCGTCCTCCAGCGGGGCGCGGCCGTCCGCGGCGGACATCGCGTCGAGCATGGCGCGCAGCTCCCGCTTGTCGGGGAAGCCGATCTCCACGATCTCGGTATACGGCTGAAGCTCCTCCGTCAGCAGGGAGGTGTCGCCGTACAGCAATACGCAGCTGCATCGCAGCGGCGAGCTGTCGTCCCGGCAGGCAAGATAGCGGCGCACATAGCGGCGCAGCGCGTCTATGGTCTCCGCCGCGGCGCGCGGCGGCCTGCCCCCGTTTTCAAGCGCTAAGACCGTCATGACGGGGAGGCGCGGCTCGTCGAGGGAGCCGCCGGCCTTCTCCAGGCCCTCGAGATCGAAGAACAGGTTCGCAAGGCCCGTAATCCTGTCCGGGCGAGCGCCGGCGAACTCGTAATACGCCAGCTCCTTGCCCGTGTACCGCTCGGCCCTGCGTGCGAGGCCGACCAGCCTGCCCGACAGGGCCACCGCCTCAGCCAGCTCGTACTCAACCGTATCCAGCATTATGAGCGGGGTCCGCGACTGGTACGCCCGGCTGCACTCGTCCATTACCGCCCTCATGACGGCGCCGTTCTCCACGCTCCACATCAGCGCACTCCTCCCAGCTTGTCAAATTTACCCACGTCGATTATCGCCTGCCCGCTCGCGTATATGTCGGCGAGGTTGGATTCCACCGTCCCGTCCGGGCGCAGCAGCAGCAAGGCCCGGCCGGACATGGCCGCCTGCACCGCCGGCCCGGCGCTCAGGGCGCGCGACACGGGCAGCACGCTTCTTGTGTAGCGGCTCATATCCACCTGCCCGCCGCCCAGCACGGCCACCCAGCCCTCGCCTCCGGCCTCGGGCGCAAAGCTGGCAACGTCCTCCGCCGAGGCCACGCGCCGGGCCTCTTCGCGGAACATACGCAGATACAGCTCCGCGCCGCGTCTCTCCATCGTGCAGAAGCCGTTCTTTACGACCAGCGGGTGCATGAAGGCCGGCCTGCCCCCCGCCAGGGTAAAATAGCGGTAGTCGCCCGGGGCTATGTCCACCCGGACGGCGGCGGCGTCAAACCTGCCGGGATACAGCTCCAGCGCCGCGCCGCGCGGCGCTTCGACCCGGCAAAGCTCCAGCGCGGCGCCCTGCGCCAGGCCCTCCGCCGCGCGCGCGTCCATCAGCACGCGGTAGGCCTCCCTCCGCGGCTCCAGCTCCACGGCGCCGGGCCTCAGTTCCAGCCAGCGCCCGTCCGCTGCCTCCGTCCGGCGCTGCAAATACGCCGCTGCCGCCGCCTCCGGGGATATGGGCCGCTCCGCGGGGGTCCGGCGCGCCAGCAGATAGCCCGCCGAGAGCGCTATGAAGAGCCGTTTTGCCTCCCTGCCGCCGCGCTCGCCCATGACGGCTTGCGCCGGCATAGCGGTGTCCCAGACATACTCCAGCGTCGCTGCGGCGTCCGGCTCCGCCCCGCGCGCCGCCACGGCCGCGCGCTCGTCCCGGCTGAGGTTGAAGAGCGCGCCGCGCACATTGAGGAAGCCCTCCGGCGCTTCCGGCAGCCCGGCCAGGCCCGCGCCGTCCATGAACGCGCTCAGGTAGAGAGCCTCGCTCAGGTATCTGTCCCAGGCCGAGAGGCAGGACAGCTGCATGACGGCGAAGCCCGCGGCCTGCCGCAGCGAGCGCAGGAAGCCGTCCGGCTCAAAATGCCTGCGGAATGCAAGCGGCCCGGTTATCTGCGCGCCGCCCATGACGAATATCGCCATCACGCCTCCCCCTTTCCTTCGCCGCGCCTGACGCATAGCAGCGCCTCGCCCAGCGCCAGCTCAAAGGCCTCGCTCATCGTCTCCGTAAACGCCTCCGCCAGCGCACCGTCCTGCCCGACGGCCCCGGCTATGGCCCTGGCCGCGCGCCGCTTCGCCTTTTCGTTCGGAGTCTCAAAGGCGGCGGCGAGCTTCCCGCATCTCTCCGGGGACACCTCGTCGCTTTCGCCGCCATAGCCCTTCGGGGCCAGCTCGTCGATGAAAAGCGACGTCCCCCAGGTCTCTATCGCGACAAGCGTCTTTACAAGGGCGTTCGCCGCGTTGCGCCCGGGGCTGTATCCCACGCTCCCGGCGAGCTGCCTCAGCAGCGCCTGCGCGGCGGAGTCCGGCAGCCTCGCCTCGCAGGGGCATTCCCATGTCTCGCGCGCCAGCGACCAGCCCTGATAGCAGGACCTGATCGTGTCGCCGTACAGCGCCCTGCATACGGCGTTGACGGCCTTGCTCATACCCTTCCCTGCGCAGTCCGCGGCGTATGCCGGGAAATACTCTCCCCACTCCGCGGCGAAGTCCTCCTGCAGCGCCCCGCCCGCGGCGGCGGCGTCCATCACGGCTTCGACTATCTCGCTGTGCGTGTGCGTCCCGCCCTCTGCGGCCAGGGCCTTGAGCCGCTCCGCCGCCCTCTTTGCCGCGCGGAGGTACAGCCGCTCCGAAACGTGCTCTATCAGCGTCGTCCGCCGCTCCCCTATCTGGCCTTTGACGGTCTTGGACCAGGCGGCGTTGACCTGCGGCCCTGCGGCGGACATCCCCGCGAAGGCCTTACACAGCCCTCCTGCGACCGCGCCGCCGTCCGAAGCCGAGTGGACGTACAATCCGCCGCCGCCCCGCCTGCCTGCCGAGGAGCGCGCCGCGTCCAGCACCGTCTCGAAGTATTCCCCGCCGCCGGTCACGGCCGCCGAGCCGGCCCAGGCGTCCACGGCGTCCCTGACGGCGCAGCGGACAAAGCCCTCCGGGCTGTCATCGCAGCCGGGCCGCCAGACCCTGCGCGGCGCTCCGCCCTTCAAATACAGGGCTTCGGCCTCGACGCGGTCGGGATACGCGCGCAGCGCAATCGAGCCGTTCATGAGCCAGAAGCGTTCCTCCGCGTTCCGCTGGAAGCCGTCGTCCAGGGCCGCGGCGTCTATCACCGCGGCAAGAGGCTCCGGCACGGCGACCGCGGGGCTGCCTGTGGCCGCCTCAACCAGCCGCGTCAGCTTCCCCATCTCCGACGCGCCCGTCCAGTCCGGGTCTAGCGGGCAGCCGACGGCCACTACCAGGCCCCCGTCCAGCTCCGCGAGCTGCGGCTCCAGGCGCCGCGCCCTGCTCCAGAGCGCGGCTATGTAGTCGCGCAGGGCCTCGCCGTAGCTGCGGTTGGTCGCGGCCGGCTCGTCCCAGTACTTAGGCGGCAGCTTGAACCCGAATATGTCCCCAGGCCCCGCTTCCTCGCAGATAAGCGCCCTGCCAAGCTCGTAGCGCAGCCGGGACGGGGCCTGCGTACAGCCGCCCAGGAAGGCCCAGCGCCCCTCCCCGTCCCGCCTCGCGAAGCGGAGCCGGGACGTGTTCTCGCCTATGTGCAGCCCGGCGACGGCCTGCCAGGGCCGGAAAAGGGACATATAGTCCACGACGTCCCCCGTCCGGTATTCGCGGCCCATGAAGAGCCATCCGTCTTTCTCTTTGGGAACCGTCACCTGCGTCAACTCCTCTCGCTTCAGCCCCGCACCTGCCGCTCAGAACGGGTAGTCGGGGTCGGCGTACTCCTCTTCGTCCTCCATCTCGTACTCAAACTCCCCGCCGTCGCTGCTCGCAGTGCCGGCGAAGCTCTCGCGCAGCCGCTCCCAGCCGCGGGCCGCGGCGTCGCAGCCCCGGCGGACAAGTCCGGCGGAGACTATGGCGGTCTCGCCCGCCTCCTGCGGCAGTCTGTCGTAAAGCCAGGCCAGAGCCACCGAGACCAGCGCTATCGCGCCCCAGACGGCGGCTATCTCGGCCGCGCTCCCGGCCGCGACGATAAGCTCTATGGCCAGGAAGCCCATCGCGGCAGCGCTCGCTATGAGCATCCCTCGCGCCGCTCTTGCCGTCACCCAGCCGAGGCTCACCGCGTCGCAGACGGCCTGGAAGTCCACCCCGCAGCAGGCCGCCGCCACGGCCTCCTCCACGCCCATGTCGTTGAAGCTGCGGTAGAGGTACGCGGCGGTCAGGCATTTCAGCTCGAAGCCGTCCTTGCCGTAGGCCGCGGCCGCCGCCGTGACGTCCGCAGCGCGCGACGCGCGCCTGAGCATACGTCCCAGCAGCCTGGGCGAGACGTTCAGCCTCCCTATGCCGCAGATGAACGCCTCGTACAGCTCGTCGTAGGCCATCGTGTCGTACTTGTCGGGGAAGTCCGCGCCGTAGTCTGTGCGAAGCCCCTCGACGGCGCTGTCCGGCTCGAAGCCGCGCAGCAGGCTTCTCATGACGCGCTCGCGCTCCGAGCGGCCCTCAAAACGGCCCAGGAACTCGCGCGCGCAGCGCACGCTGTCGGCGTTCATCCCGTCGCAAAGCTCGGTATACCGGCCCACCTGGCTCAAAATTTCCTCCGCCGCGGCCCAGGCCTCGTCCGGCTGTATGCCAACCTCCATCAGCATATCGGCGACGGCCGATTTGACGGAGGTCCCCTCCAGATTAAACGCCGCCGCGAAAATCAGGGAGCGATCCGCACTGCCGAGATATACGCAATCACTTCTCTCCATCACGCTTGCCTCCTTGTCATGTGCTGTTTGCAGTATAACGATAACACACCTTTTGGCGGCGCAGTACGGCTTGGCGTGAAATACGGCGAAAAATATGAAAATTTTTCAGCGCGGCTCCAGCTCGGCCTCCGGCGGGTAGGGGCTTGCGAATATCCGCCTGCCGCCGGGTCCGATGCAGCGCTCCTTCAGCAGCGTGGCCAACTCCTCCGGGCAGTATTCCGCGCGGCCGTCACGCGCAAGGACAAGGCTCATGTACGCCAGCACGTGTATGTCGCAGTCCATGAAGAAGCCGCTTCGGACAAGCCCCAGGAATTTCCACGCCTCCTCCGGGCTGAGCCAAAGCCCCACGGCCAGCTTGAGCAGCGTGCGCTGCTTGACCGGGCCTCGCCCGTGCGGCTCGAACGACTCCCAGGCGTCCTGGGATATGTATGAGTATTGCAGGAACTCGGTAATCAGCATCCTGCGCCTCTTTATCCCGTCGCGGGCGGGTTTTTTGAGCGGGTCAACGTTGTCGAAGGTCTCATGCGGCATGATTTCGAGCAGGGCCGCCTTCTCCGACGGCGCCAGGCCGAAGGCCGCGGCCAGCCTGTCCCCCACGCTGCGCGTGACGTACACCCTCGCGTTTATAAAGCGCCAGAAGGTCGCGCCGGGGATGCCGCCGCGCTCAGCCGTCAGACGCAGCTCCCTCTCGGCCAGCGCGGCCCAGAGCCAGGCGGCGGCTTCGCGGCGGCCCAGCGCCGCGGCCGCGCGGTAGCGCCGCAGCGCGCCCGGGGCGAGCGCGAGATAGTCCAGCAGCGCGGCCTCTGCCTCGCTGAAGGCCGGCTCCTCCCCGCGCTTGAACTGCCTCCAGCGCGCCTCGTCCAGGCCGAAGCGGCCCGGCGCGCTCCGGCGCAATGAGCGCAGGAACTTCGCGCGCAGCCAGCGTGCGGCGCGCCAGCGCCCCTTCCACACGCGCGCGTCGCCCCTGGTCCTGTTCAGCAGCTCGCCGTAAAGCTCCCTGTCCACGCCGCCGCTCAAAAAATCCGCCTCCCCTGCGCTGTATTAAGATATTTTATCATACGCCGCCGCGCGTGTCTACAAAAGACGTGCGCGGCGCAGCCGCCGAAACTGCGCAAAAACGCCGCCCGGGCCAGGCCCGGGCGGCGCGCCGTTTCACTTGTCTCGGTCTTTCGCCCACTTATAAAGCTCGACGAACTTGTTCAGGCAGGCGTTCTCCTTCTCGATAAGATAGCTTTGCCTGCCGCAGGTGAACTCCATCCGCCTGCCTCCCGAGAGTATCTCCGGGAGGCTCATCTCGCGGAAGGGGTACAGCTCGCCGCCTATCGCAAAGCCCTCGGCCGTGCCGGAAAACGCGCCCCGGGCCAGCTCGCTGTGCTCAAAGCCCTCGCCGACGGAATAGAGCGTAACGCCGTCCTCGTCGAAGAACTCCCCTCGCTCGAAGCGGGCGCGATAGGTCTCCAGCTGGAGCGCCTCCCAGTCAAGGCAGCTGCGCACGCCCTCGCAGCCGTGGAAGAAGCCGAACTCGTCCATCGTAAGCCCGCCGCCGCACTTGCCGCAGCGCACCGTCATGCCCTCGCCCTCCACGGCGAGCGTGTCCACGGAGCGGCAATGCGGGCAGACGTCGTAGTAGCGAGTGATGTCGCGCAGGCCGTGGCGGAATTTGAACGGGCGCATATACCGCTCCTGCTCGGCATAGGCGTCCACGTACAGGTCGGCGCGTATGCGCTCGAGGACCTCCTCGTTCGTCATCTGCGCCAGCTCCTCCGGCGAGTATTCGTTGACTATCCCCGCGGAGAACAGCCTGCCGCGGTTGAGATAGTTCTGCCAGCGCGGCTCTATGAAAAAGCCGCCGCTCGCGCGGAAGGTCACGACCTTGCACCTGACCGATTTGGCGAGCTTGGCCGTGGCCGGGGCTATGTCGGTGCTGCGGCCGTTGTGGCTTATCCTCCCCTCGGGGAAGAGCAGCACGCAGCCGCCGTGCCGCAGCCGGCGCATTATGTCGATGACGCCGCCCGTCTTGCTGGAGCCTTTGGTGACCTTGATCGGGTTGAACCAGCGGTCAAAGTACTTCCCGAAAAGGCCCATGGCCGTGACATGGTCGCTTGTGACGAAGTACATATGGTTGCGTATGTGCGAGGCCACGTCGGTGAAGTCCAGGTCGGAGGTGTGGTTCGCGAGAATCAGCACCGGCTCGTCATAGCTGACGGGGCGTTTTACGCGCACGCCGTAGGTAAAATAGGCCACGGCGCGGAAAATCGGCCGGAACAGCGCGTATATGCGCCTGTAGTAGGCGTCCGGCCTGCGCTGCGGCGCGCTCACTCCGTCCAGACCTCTTCCGGCTTTCCGGCGTAGCGCTTTTTGAATATGCGCCGCCTGAAGAGGAATATATTATAGGCCAGGAACAGCACGAGGTAGACGCCGAACATGATAAACGTGTTCGCAAGGCTCGAGGCTGCGAAGCCCAACGTGAGCAGCAGCGGCGCGAGGAAGCCTATGGACGGGATATTCTGCAGCACGATGTTGCTGCTCGCGGGCGTGACGAAGTCGGGGTCGATCTCACGCAGGAGCACCATGCCGGTGCTGAGCGTACCGGTCAGCGTGCCGAAGTTCGTGAGGAAGGACTCTATCTCATAGTTCTTATAGGCGTACTTGGTCGTCTTGCGGACGTACCAGAAGGTGACGGCGGTGCCTATGGCGCAGGTGGCGACCAGCAGCCAGATGTTCTCGATGACGTCCTCGATGTCGATGGCCATGATGCCGGCGGCTATCATGGCGTCGAACATGAAGCCGCTTATGCGGTCCATGAGGTGGTTGTTGGTATAATAGCGCTTTATCACGCCTCTTTTCTTCATCGCCGCCATAAAGGTCTTGATGATGAAGGCCGCCACGAGCGCCCAGAGGAAGTTAAGCCCCCAGGCAAGGTCGCCAACCGCCTGGATAGGCACGGCCGCCAGCAGCAGCATGATGCCGTACGCCCCGGTGTAGGCCAGCGCGACAAGGCAGATCTGGACAGTCAGCTTGTCGATGCTCTCGGAGTTGGGTATCTCGTTGGGGTCCTCCACTATGACGCGGTCCTTCTCGACGGCGAGGGCGCGGCGAGGCTTCACCAGGCCCTTGCGCGTGGCGATGTTCAGGTAGATGACGCCGAAGATGCTGCCGACGATAAAGCCTATGGCGGCGACGGCCAGGCCGAAGTTGCTGCCGCCGGCGAAGCTGTAGTTCGCCTCGAAGTTGCTGCCCCAGCTGAGCGCGCTGCCCGTGCTCTGGCCGAAGCCCATGGGCAGGATGAGGCCCGCCGCGTAGAAATACTTGCTGTTGATGAAGAAGAAGGCTATCGAGATCACAAGGCCGACCAGCGCCTGGATGAGGTAGCCTCCGGCCATTATGGCGCCGGACTCCACCACCTTGGCCGCGGGGACCTTGCGCTCCTCCTGCGCGGTCTTGAGCGCCATGGCCGCGAAGCCGAGGCCGAGGGCGTGATAGGTGATTATCTCCATCGTGGCGTTGTCCACCAGCGGTGTCAGCGCCGGTATCTGCTTGAGCGCCAGCACTATAAAGCCGCCTATTATGGCGGCGGGTATGTACAGCTTCTTCAGGAACGGCACCCAGGTGCGCAGCACGTTGCCCGCAAGTATGGCGATGAACAGGATCGCCAGCTGGCCCGTGAACTCCCACACGTAGGCGTCGGAAAACACTACGGTTTCAGGCATATTGACTTCTCCTCCCAGCCCCCGGAAACAGGGCGGTCTATTACACGATTAGACATTATACCACGCTTTATCAACACTTGGGCAAAATTCGTACGATAACTGTGTAGATTTTACCTGGGCAGCGGCGCGGCTGCCTTGTTGATTTTGCTCACTTGCTAAACATTGCGTAGTTTTGCCGCGGCGGAACAAAGCCGCTGCGGCGCGCGTCTTATCCGCGCCCTCGGGCTATACCTTCCAAGGAGGGATATTCATGAAGAGATTTGCGGCCCTTTGCCTGTGCCTGCTCATGGCGGCGCTCGCCGCCTGCGGCGTGAGCGAGGCTCCCGTCTCCGGCTCCTCCCCCGCGCCGGAGGGCGCCTCCCCGTCCCCGGCGGCGCAGCGGCGCGTCATGGTGCGCTTCGACCCCGTCAGCGAGACTGTGACCGGCGATGACGGCGCCGTCCTGCTCAGCTACGGCTACCCCCGCGTCACGGTGACCGTATCCGGTTCCGACGCGGGGCTGGGGATTTCCTCGGAAATCAACGCCGCGCTCACGCCGCAGCAGGAGGAGCTTGACCGCCTTGTCCAGGCCGCCGCCGCGGAGTACGCCGCGCTGGACGACGGCGGGCGCGAGAGCTGGACGGGCTACGGCCTCTATTACAGCGCCGCCGTCATGCGCGGCGACTCCAGGCTGCTGAGCCTCAGCTGCTCCGTCAGCGAGCAGAGCGGCGGCGCCTATCCAAACAACAGCGGCTTTGGGCTGAGCTTCAACCTGGACGGCGGCCGCATATCCGCCGAGAGCCTCGATTCCGGGTCCGGGCGGCTTGAGAGCGAGGCGGAACGCTCCGTGCTCGCGGCCATAAGCTCCGGCGAGGACGCGGACAGCTACTTCGGCGCCGACGGCTTTGTTGAGAGCGCCCTGGCCGGCGGGCAATGGTACTTCTCCGACGGCGGCCTGACCCTGTTTGCCAACGAGGGTGAAATCGCCCCGCGCGCCGTCGGCCAGGTTGTGTTCACCCTGCCCTACGAGGACATAGCCGGCTGCCTTGCCGAGGAGTACGCCCCCGCAGCCGCCGCGGCGCCCGGCTCCGCCGGCGCGCTCAAAATAAGCCCCGGCTACGGCGGGTGCGAGTTCTCCGCCGTGCTTGACGAGGGCGGAGTGGAGTTCCGCCTGAGCGCCTCGCAGAGCGTCGGCAGCATATGCGTCAACCGCATCAGCATGGACGGCAGCGGCGGCTGGTTCCCTACCGGGCAGGCGCTCTACCTCAGCGCGCTACGCGAAGGCGAGAGCCTCGGCCTCACCGCGGCGTTCATGGACAGCCCGCTCTACTCGCTGAGCTACGGCGCGGGCTGCGTCTACCTCATCGCGGACAGCGGCAAGGACGGCTCGCTTTTGCTGCTGGACCCTTGAATTTGCGGGGAAACTGTATTATAATGCCGGTGCAAAATACTGTTGTGCAGGTGATTTAGTCATGTCCATCGAAAAAGGCCGCGCCTACTTCCGCCAGTTCGGCATGGAGGACCGCGTCATCGAATTCGACGTCTCCTCCGCCACGGTTGACCTCGCGGCCAAGGCTCTGGGGGTCGAGGGCGCGCGCATAGCCAAGACCCTCAGCTTCAAGCGCCCGGACGGCGGCGCCATCCTCATCCTCGCCGCCGGCGACGCGCGCATAGACAACCACAAGTTCAAGGACAAGTTCCACTACAAGGCCAAGATGCTCACCGCCGACGAGGTGCTCGAGCTTATAGGCCATCCTGTTGGAGGCGTCTGCCCCTTCGGCATCAACGACGGCGTGGACGTCTACCTGGACGAAAGCCTCAAGCGCTTTGAGACGGTCTTCCCCGCCGTGGGCAGCGGCTCCAGCGCCATAGAGCTGAACCTTGACGAGCTGTGGAAATACTCCAACGCCCTTGAGTGGGTGGATGTGACGAAGCTCCCCGAATAAAAAAACGCCCCCGCCGGGGGCGTTTTTTTCATCCCATGCCGGGAGGGCCGCTGCGGCCCTCCCGGCAGGCTGTTCATAGCGTCTTACTTTATGACCGCCTTGTTGAAGCTCTTCTTGCCGCGGCGGAGGACGACGCCCTCGCGCAGCTCGGCCTCGGTGAAGGTTTTGGCGATGTCGTCCACCTTCTCGTCGTTCGCGGTGACGCCGCCCTGCTGGACGTTGCGGCGCGCGTCGCTCTTGCTCTGGCAGAGGCCGGTCCTGACCAGCAGCGTCAGCACGTCTATCCCGCCGCCGGCGAGGTCGTCCGCGCTCAGCTCGGTGGTGGGCATATGCTCGCTGACGCCGCCGCCGAATACGGCGCGCGCGCCCTCGCGGGCCTTGTTCGCCTCCTCCTCGCCGTGGACGAGGCTGGTAAGCTCCCAGGCCAGGATGTCCTTGGCCTCGTTGAGCTTGGCGTCCTTCCAGGAACCCATCTCCTCTATCTGCTCGAGCGGCAGGAAGGTCATCTTGCGCAGGCAGTTCATGACGTCCGCGTCGTCGATGTTGCGCCAGTACTGATAGAAGTCGTAGGGGCTGGTCTTGTCGGGGTCGAGCCACACCGCGCCGGCCTGGGTCTTGCCCATCTTCTTGCCCTCGCTGGTCAGCAGCAGGGTTATCGTCATGCCGTAGGCGTTCTTGCCCAGCTTGCGGCGGATAAGCTCGGTGCCGCCGAGGATGTTCGACCACTGGTCGTCGCCGCCGCACTGCATCATGCAGCCGTACTTCTGGTACATATGGTAGAAGTCATAGCTCTGCATGATCATGTAGTTGAACTCGAGGAAGCTCAGCCCGCGCTCCATGCGCTGCTTATAGCACTCGGCGCGCAGCATGTTGTTGACGGAGAAGCACGCGCCCACCTCGCGCAGCAGCTCGATATAGTTCAGGTTGAGGAGCCAGTCGGCGTTGTTTACCATCAAAGCCCTGCCCTCGGAGAAGTCGATGAACTTGCTCATCTGCACCTTGAACTTCTCGGCGTTGGCCTGGATCTGCTCCTGGGTGAGCATCTGGCGCATATCGCTGCGGCCGGAGGGGTCGCCGACCATGGTCGTGCCGCCGCCCAGCAGGGCTATGGGCCGGTTGCCCGCGAGCTGGAGCCGGCGCATGAGGTTGAGCGCCATGAAGTGGCCGATGTGCAGGCTGTCGGCCGTGGCGTCGAAGCCGATATAGAACGTCGCCTTCCCCGCGTTGACCAGGTCGCGTATTTCCTCTTCGTCGGTGAGCTGGGCGATAAGCCCGCGCGCCTTGAGTTCCTCAAAAATCTGCATCAATCTGACTCCTTATGTTGAGATAATTTCCCGCCGCAGCCCTGCGGGCGCGGCGCTTGTCCGCCTTACTCCGCTTCCTTCGCCAGCTCGGCGACGCGGTCGGCGCACCAGGCGCAAAAGCCGTTGCAGACGCTGTGGTCCCCGCCGGCCGCCTCGAGCAGGTCCTGGCAGCGTATGGCGCCGAACTTGGCCTTGAACTCGTCCGCCAGCTGCTTACATGCCTCGGCCGTGGGCTGGCCGGGCTTGCCGCGCCCATCCTTGCCTATGGTAAGCCCTATGCTCATGGCCGCCCCGACGAAGGCCCCGCAGGCCTCGCCGCAGCGGACGCCGCCGCCGAAACCGGCGCTGGCGGCCTTGGCCGTGGCCTCGTCAAGCCCGGTCAGCTCGTCGAGCGCGACCACTACGCTCTGCGCGCAGTTGAGCGTGTTCTTCAGCTCAGCAGCCTTTTCCCCGTATGTCATCTTCCTTATCCTCCTTCTTAAACTCGCTCGCCGCGTCCAGCTGCTCAGCCGCGCTTTTGAGCGTTGTGTCCGTGATATTGTCGCCGCCGTGCAGCCGCGCTATCTCGCGTATCCTGCCCTCCCGGCCGAGCGGCGTGACCGCAGTGTAGGTCCGGCCGTCCCGGGTCTGCTTCTCAACGTGGAAGTGCGTGTCCGCCATGGCCGCTATCTGCGGCAGATGCGTTACGCATATCACCTGCTTGCTGCGGGAGATATGCGCCAGCTTCTCCGCCACGCGCTGCGCCGCTACGCCCGAGACGCCCTCATCTATCTCGTCAAAGACCAGCGTGTCCGGGCCGGCGCGCTCAGTGAGCGCGTCCTTCATTACCAGCATTATCCTTGCCAGCTCGCCGCCGGAGGCTATGCGCGAGATGCGCCCCGGCGCCTCCCCGGCGTTCGCGCTCATCAGGAACCTGACCTCGTCGCAGCCGGTCTCGTCGAAGCCCGGTTCGCCCTCGAGCGGCTTGATCTCCGTCTCAAAACGCACGCCGGGCATGGACAGCTCGCGCAGCCCGGCCTGTACCCGCCCCGCGAGGCGCTTTGCCGAAGCAATGCGTTTATTTGACAAATCCCTGGCAGCATTATACGCCGCCTTCTCCCGTTTTGCAAGCTCGGAAGCCAACTCTTCGCGCAGCTCGGAGGAGTTTTGCAGCCGCGCGTACTCCTCCCTCGCGGACTCCAGCGCGGCGATAAGCCCCGCCTCGTCGCAGTTATAGCGCTTTTCCAGGCGGCGCAGCTGGGCCAGGCGCGTCTCCAGCGCGTCGTACTCGCCCTCGTCGATGTCCAGGCTGTCCCGGAAGTCGCGTATCAGCTCCGCCGCGTCGCCCAGCGCGGCGAGCGCGGCGTCCAGCTCGTCCGCGGCCCCGGTCAGCTCCGGCGCCAACCCGGCCGCCCGGCGGCACCAGCCGGCAGCGTCCCCTGCCAGCTCAACCGCGCTGGGCGACGCGCCGTACAGCGCCTCATAGGCCGCGTCCAGCGCCTCGGTCAGCTTTTCGCTGTTGCGCAGCAGCTCGCGCCGGGCGCTCAGGGCCGCCTCCTCCCCGGCTGAGAGGCGCGCGCCCTCCAGCTCCTGGACCGTGCGTTCAAGCTCGAGCAGGCGGAACTCCCTCTCCCGCTCGTTCATGTCCAGGCGGTCCAGCTCCTTTTTCGTCGCGCGCCAGGCCTCGTATCTCTCGCGGTAGGCGGCCAGCTCGGCCTCCAGGCCTCCGAAGGAGTCGAGATAGGCGCGGTGGTTGGCCTCGTCCAGCAGCGCGCGGCCGTCGTTCTGGCCGTGTATGTCCAGCAGCTGCGCGCCCAGCTCGCGCAGCTCCGCGGCCGTGGCGTTCTCGCCGTTGATCCAGGCGCTGCTCTTGCCCTCGGAGCTTATGCGGCGCCGTATCAAAATCCCGCAGTCGTCCGGGTTTTCGCGGTCGTACCAGCCCGTGGGTTCCAGGTCCCTCTCTTTGAGCCACCCTTCGGCCTTCTCCGAGCTGAAGGCGGCGCTGACGGACGCCTTGGGCGCGCCGGTGCGCACCAGCTCGCGGCTGACGCGCGAGCCGAGCACGGCCTGGAGCGAGTCTATGACTATGCTCTTGCCCGCGCCGGTCTCGCCCGTCAGCACGTTGAGGCCCGGCCCCGGCTCTATATCCGCGCGCTCAATTACGGCTATATTCTCGATGTGCAGCTCTCTGAGCATGGCTTACCTCACTGGAACAGCTTGCGTATCTCCCCGCAGAAGGCGTCCGCGCTCTTGACGTCGCGCATCGCCATGAACAGCGTGTCGTCCCCGGCGACCGTGCCTACAAGCGAGGGGATGTCCATGCCGTCCAGGGCGCTGCTGGCGGCCATCGCGAGGCCGGGCAGGGTCTTCAGCACGATGATGTTCATCGCGGTGTCGCAGCTCACCACGCACTCGCGGAAAATCTTCGCGAGGCGCTCGTTATGCGCCTCGGTCCCGACCTGGTTCGGGAGGGCGTAGCGGTAGCGGCCGCCGGACAGCTCTTTCACCAGGCGCAGGTCCTTGATGTCGCGCGAGAGCGTGGCCTGCGTGCTCTTTATCCCCCGGTCGCGCAGCTTCTCCAGCAGCTGGTTCTGCGTCTCCACGTCCTCGCCGGAGATTATCTCGATTATTGCGTTCTGCCTCGCTGTCTTCATGTCCTCTCCCCTTTTTCATGTTTTGCTCAAAGCGTCAGCTTGCCGAGAGCGGCGTCGTAGAAGCTGCGCGCGCCCAGCTCGCAGAGCGCGAGCGTAGCGGCGCTCCTGGTTATGAGCACCTCGTCGCCGGCCTCCAGCTCCACGGGCGCGCTGCCGTCAACGGTCAGCAGGATGCGGCGGTTGTCGCGGTGGGTGGGCGTGACCGATACGGCCCTCGACGACGCGAGGACAAAGCTCCGCGCCGCCATGGAGTGGGCGCATATCGGCGTTATGATGATGTTCCTCGCCTCCGGCTCGACTATAGGACCGCCCGCGCTCATGGAGTAAGCGGTGGAGCCTGTGGGTGTGGCGGCGATGACGCCGTCGCCGGAGAAGCTGGTTATCCGCTCGCCGTCGGAGCTGACGGTCAGATCGACGCAGCTGACGTCGCTCTTCACCACGGCGTCGTTGAGGGCGCAGTCGCGCTTGGAGTCCCCGGAGGCCCTGTTGAGCGTCACGTCCAGCAGCATCCGCTCGCTGCGGCGGTATTCCCCCCGCGCCGCCCTGACTACAAGCGGCAGCTCCTCCGGCTCCAGCCCGGCCATGAAGCCCTTGGTGCCGACGTTTACGCCGAGCATGGGTATGCCCATTCCGAACACGCGGCGCGCCACGTGCAGCATGGTGCCGTCGCCGCCGAAGGTGACAATCAGCTCCGCCCCGCGCGCCGCCTCGGCTATGGGCAGCATGGCCCCGCCGGACGGCACGTCCACAAAGGCCGGGCTGAGGACGGTCTCGAACCCGGCGGCCTCCAGCAGCCGGCGGGCCTCTCCCGTGAGCGCCAGGCCCCTATCCCTGTATGGGTTCGCTATGAGCGCGATTTTACTCATGCTTATCCAGCTCCCCGTGAGATGCGGCGACTATGGCCGCGATGTCCGGCTCCACGCCGTCGGAAAGGCCCTTTTTCAGCCAGGCCAGGTACTCTATGTTGCCCTCCGGGCCGCGTATCGGGGAATAATCCAGGCCCGCGAGCGTGTAGCCCGCAGCCGGGAAGAAGGCGGACATCTCGCGCAGAACGCGCTCATGCACCGCGCGGTCGCGCACCACGCCCTTCTTGCCCACGTCGGCCCGTCCGGCCTCAAACTGCGGCTTTATCAGGCAGACGCACTGCCCGTCCGGCTTCAGCAGGGCGTGGACGGCGGGCAGGATCAGGCGTATGGAGATAAACGACAGGTCCATCACCGCCAGGTCCATCAGCTCGGGGAACATCTCCGGGGCCAGGCTGCGCGCGTTCGTGCGCTCCATGACCACGACCCTCTCGTCCGTGCGCAGCTTCCAGGCCAGCTGGCCGTAGCCGACGTCTACGGCGTAGACCCTGGCCGCGCCGTTTTGCAGCAGCACGTCGGTGAAGCCCCCGGTGCTCGCGCCGCAGTCTATGCAGACGCTGCCGGCGGGGTCGATGCCGAAGGCCCTGAGCGCCTTGTCCAGCTTGAAGCCTCCCCTGGACACCCAGGGGCAGGCCGCGCCGCGGACCTCTATCCTGGCCTCGTCGTCAACGCTCGCGCCGGGCTTGTCCGACCTCTGGCCGTTGACGTAGACATGGCCGCTCATTATCGTGGCCTTGGCCCTCTCGCGGCTCTCGGCCAGGCCCAGCTCAAAAAGCCTCTGGTCCAGGCGCTTACCCTTCATCGCTCATCAGCTCCTTCGCAGCGCGGACGATGGCGGCCGCATCTATGCCGCGCAGGGCGCGCAGCTCGGCGGTGGTACCCTGTCCGACTATGCCGTCGCCCAGGTTCAGCAGCCGCGCGCGGGGGCTTTCCCCGGCCAGGGCGGCCTCAGAGAGCAGCCGCCGCCCCACGCAGCCCGCGTCGCAGACCTCCTCTGCGACCACCACGCGCGGCGCGAGCGCGTCCGTCAGCCCCTCCGGAAGGGGCAGGACGCGGCCGAGCTTCAGCACCTGCGCGGCTATGCCCTCCTCCGCCAGGCGGCGCTGAGCCTCCAGCGCTTCGTTTATCATGGTGCCGTAGCAGACGACGGAGACGTCCCCGGCGCCGCCGAAGGCGCGCAGCCCGGCCGCCCCGCCGGAGCGGTACTCCCCCTCGCCGCCGCGCGGGTAGCGCAGCGCGGCGGGGCCGTCCGTATCATACAGCGCCGCGCGCAGCATGTCCCTGGCCTCGGCAAAGGAGGCGGGACACCACAGCGTCATGCCCGGCACGGTGCCGAGGAAGGCCACGTCGAACAGGCCGTGGTGCGTCTCGCCGTCCTCGCCGACGAGGCCAGCGCGGTCCACGCCCAGGACGACGTGCAGCCGCTGCAGCGACACGTCGTGTATCAGCTGGTCATAGCTGCGCTGGAGGAAGCTGGAGTACAGCGCGGCGACGGGCAGCATACCCTGCTTCGCCATGCCGGCGGCCATGGCCACCGTGTGCTCCTCGGCTATGCCCGTGTCGAAAAAGCGCTCGGGGTACTTCCGCTCAAAGCCGGAGAGGCCCGTGCCGTCCGCCATCGCGGCGGTCAGCGCGGCTATCCTCCTGTCCGCCGCGGCCAGAAGCTCCAGCTCCTGCCCGACGGCGGCGGAAAAGCTCTCGCCGGACCGGCGCAGCTCGCCGGTGGCGGCGTCGTAGGGGCCGACGCCGTGGTATCTGTCCGGGTGCAGCTCGGCCATGGGATAGCCCCTGCCCTTTTGCGTTATGACGTGCAGCAGCACGGGTACGCGCATATCCCTGGCCCAGGTCAGCGCGCTTATAAGCCCCTTTATGTCGTGGCCGTCCACCGGCCCGAGATAGTAAAAGCCCAGGTCGTCAAAGACGTTGGCGGGCAGGATCGCGCCCTTGACCTGCTCCTTTACGGCGTGTATGGCGTTATAGAGTGGCTTTATCTTCCCCACCGTGCCGCGGTAGCGCCGCTTGAATTCAAAGTACGCGGGCCGGACGCGCAGCCGGCTGAGCAGCCGGGCCATGCCGCCGACGTTGCGGCGTATGCTCATGGCGTTGTCGTTGAGGATGACGACCATAGGCTCGCCGCTCTGCCCCGCGTTTGAAAGCCCCTCGTAGGCGAGGCCGCCGGTCAGCGCGCCGTCGCCTATGAGCGCGGCGACGTCGTAATCAGCGCCGAGGCGCGTCCTGGCGCGGGCCATGCCCAGGGCCACGGAGACGCTGTTCGAGGCGTGTCCGGCGATAAAGGCGTCGGCCTCGCTCTCCCCCGGCTTTGGGAAGCCGGACACGCCGCCCATGTGGCGCAGCCTGGCGAAGCCCTCCATGCGCCCGGTGAGCAGCTTGTGCGTATAGCACTGGTGTCCGACGTCGAACACTATGCGGTCGCGCCATGGGTCGTAGACGCGGTCCATCGCAACGCTCAGCTCGACCGTGCCGAGATTGCTGGCCAGATGCCCGCCCGTATGCGAAAGGCTCTCGATAAGGAAGGCGCGTATCTCCGCGCAGAGGGCCTCCAGCTGCGTATCGTCAAGACGCAGTAAATCCTCATGCGTCCTTATGTTCTCAAGTATAGACAAAATATCGAACCTTCTAAAGTTTATATCTTAACAGTTATGATAACAAAAACCGCCCGCGTTTTCAATACGACGCGGGCGGTTTTTCTGGAAATATTCAAACTTTATGCATAATCACTTGCGCCTGCCGGCCAGCCTCCCGGCCAGCTCGGTGAGGAAGCCGTCCGTGTCTATTCCCTTCACGGTGGAGCAGGCCACTTCGGTTATCTCGCGGACCATGCGCGCGCACTTCTCCTCGCCGTAGAGGCTCATGAAGGTGCTCTTGCGGTCGCGCTTATCGGAACCGATGGGCTTGCCCAGCTCGGACTCCGTGCTCATGACGTCAAGCATATCGTCGCGTATCTGGAAGGCCGCTCCCAGCTGCGCGCCGTACTGCCCCGCGGTCTCCACAGCCTTCTCGCCCGCCCCAGCTGCGGCGGCGCCGAGCATACACGCGCCCGCGAGCAGCGCGCCGGTCTTGCGGCCCTGGAGAGAGCGCAGCTCGTCCGCCGACAGGGCGTGGCCCTCGGCGGAGAGGTCCATGTACTGCCCGCCGCAGATTCCGTCCACGCCGGCCGCCCCGGCGAGGATCTCGGCGCAGCTCGCCCTGGCCTCGACAGGCAGGGCTGAGCGGAGTATCGCCCCGAAGGCCTCGGCCTGCAGGGCGTCGCCGGCCAGCACGGCCGTGCTCTCGCCGAAAACCCTGTGGTTTGTCGGTTTGCCGCGGCGGAGATCGTCGTTATCCATGCAGGGCAGGTCGTCGTGGATGAGCGAGTAGGTGTGCAGCATCTCGACGGCGCAGGCCACGGGCAGGGCCTTCTCCGGCTCCAGGCCGTTGATGCGCGCGAACTCCAGCGTCAGCACCGGTCGTATCCTCTTGCCGCCCGCCGTGAGCGAATAGCTCATCGCGTCGAGCAGGCCGTCGAACTCAAAGCCTCGCTGCGAGGCGAAGGCCGCCGAAAGCGCCGGCTCTATCAGCGAGAGGTAGCCCTGATAGCGCTCGTCAAAGGTCATTTCGCCGCCTCCTCGAAGGGTTCCTCCACCGGCTGGCCGTCCGCGCCGGCGCGCAGCTTGACCACGCGCTGCTCGGCCTCGTCCAGCTGCTTCGTGCAGGCGGCGGCAAGGGCCGCGCCCTCCTCGAACAGGCTGAGCGCCTCGGCCAGCGGCGCGTCGCCGCCCTCCAGCCTTCGGACTATGTCGCCCAGCCTCGTAAGCCGCTGCTCAAAGCTGGGCGCGGCCTCCCCGGACGGGGCCTTGTTTTCAAGTTCCATGTACATCCTCCACCCTGCAGTCCAGGCTGCCTGTGTGCAGCCGCAGCCTTATCCTGTCGCCGACGGCGGCCTCTCGCGCGTCGCGCAGCGCCAGCCCATCGCCGTCCATCGCTATGGCGTAGCCCCGCGCGAGCACCTTGAGCGGGCTGAGCGCGTCCAGCTTGGCCGCGAGGCGCGTAAGCTCGCCCTTCTTCGAGGCCGACGCGGCGTCCATCGCGGCGTCCAGCCGCCGGGAAAGCTCCTCGGTCCGGGAGCGCGCGCCGGCGGTGAACCCGCCCGCGGCCTCCAGCCTTGCGCGCAGCGCGTCGAGGCGCAGCCTGCGCTCTTCTATAAAGCCCGTGGGGCTTTTGATGACCCGCCTGTCCGCCAGCTCGGCGAGGGCCTTGCGCTCGTGCTCGAGCTTCCTGGCCACCGCCCGCCCGGCTCGGGCGCGGGCGCTGTCCAGAGCCTGGCGCAGCTCGTCGGCGTCCGGCGCGGCCAGCTCGGCCGCGTTCGACGGCGTGGCGGCGCGCAGGTCGGCGACGAAGTCGGCGATGGTGACGTCCGGCTCGTGGCCGACGGCGGAGATCACCGGGATCTCGCAGTCGTAGATGGCGCGCGCTACGCGCTCGTCGTTAAAGCACCAAAGGTCCTCCATGGAGCCGCCGCCGCGCCCGGCTATGAGCGTGTCGGCTATGCGGTGCTCGCTGGCGTAGCGTATGGCCGCCGCGATCTCCGGCGGCGCCTCCTCCCCCTGCACGCGCACCGGGAGGAGCAGGATCTTCGCCAGGGGCCAGCGCCGCCGAAGCACGCGGATAATGTCGTGTACCGCGGCGCCCGCGCTGGAGGTGACTACCGCTATCCGCTCGGGATAGCGCGGCAGGGGCTTCTTGTGCTCGCGGTCGAAAAGCCCTTCCTTCTCAAGCCTCGCCTTGAGCTGCTCATAGGCCAGCTGCAGGCCGCCGCTGCCCTCCGGGAGGATGGCCTCGGCGTAAAGCTGGTAGGCCCCGTCGCGCGGATAGACGCTCACGCGGCCGCAGACCACGACGCCCATGCCGTTTTCCGGCCGGAAGCGCAGCTTGGACGCGGAGTAGCGGAACATGACGCAGCGCAGCGCGCTTTCGGAGTCCTTGAGCGTAAAATAGTGGTGGCCGGAGGGATAGACCTTGTAGTTTGA
>CALWYT010000109.1 GCA_944385835.1 uncultured Oscillospiraceae bacterium
CCGAAGCAACCGGCCATCGCGCTGTATCCGAGTATCGTTGTCGCGGACACCGCCGCGCCGTTTAAGAGGCTCGGCTTGGCCTCGGGCAGCAGCACCTTGGTTATAATCTGCCAGTTGCTCGCGCCCATAGCCTGGGACGCCTCGATGACGCCCCGATCCACCTCCTTTGCGCTCTGTTCTACCATGCGCGCCACGAAGGGGAAGGCGCTTATGACCAGCGGGACTATCGCCGCGCCGGAGCCGACCGAGGTACCGACGATAAAGCGGGTCACCGGCTGCACGAAGAAGAACAGCATCAGGAAGGGTATGCTGCGCAGGAAGTTGACCACCGCGCCGAGCGCCATGTTGACGCTGCGCATCGGGTGGACGCCGTCCTTGTCGGTGACGACCAGCACCAGGCCAAGCGGGAGGCCGATCACATAGGCGAAGAAGGTCGTGGCCACGGTCATGTATATGCTCTCCCAGAGCGCCTCCGGGACCAGCGACAAAACTTGCGAAAAGCTCATGTCACTGCACCTCCTTCGTGAACGTGATGCCCTGGTCAGTGAGCCAGCGCTTCATTTTCCCGGCGATTTCGGCGTCGCTGGGCAGCTGGAGCACGGTGTGGCCGTACAGCCGGCCCTCTATCGTACGCGTGTCGGCGTAGATTATGCTCACCGGCGCGCCGCAGCTGAGGATCATGTCGGCGATAACCGGCCTGTCGGTCGTGGAGCCGTCGAAGGCCAGGCGGATAAGCTCGCCGCGGCACTCGTCCACCGCCGTCGCGGCGGCGTCCTCGGCGAAGCCCTCCAGCTTGCCGCTGCGGCTGGGGAGGACCAGCTTCTTCGCCGCCTCGGTCTGCGGGTGGAGGAACACCTCCTGCACCTCGCCCTGCTCGGCGATGTGGCTCTCCGCGATTATCGCTACGCGCGAGCAGATACGCTCCACCACGCGCATCTCGTGGGTTATCACCACTATGGTGACGCCGAGCGTGCGGTTTATCTCGCGCAGCAGCTCGAGTATGCTCTCGGTGGTCGCCGGATCGAGAGAACAGGTGGGCTCGTCGCAGAGCAGCACCATGGGATTGCTCGCCAGCGCGCGGGCAATCGCGACGCGCTGCTGCATACCGCCGGAGAGCTGGGCCGGGTAGGCCCCCTCGCGCCCGGCGAGGCCGACCGTGGCCAGCAGCTCGCGGGCGCGCCGGTTGGCCTCCGGCCTCGGCACGCGCGCCAGCTCCAGCGGGAAGCGGACGTTCTCCAGGGCGTTGCGCTGCATCAGCAGGTCGAAGCGCTGGAATATCATGCCGATGTTCCGCCGGGCCTCGCGCAGCGCCCTGCCGCTGAGCGCCGTCATCTCCTTGCCGTCCACTATCACGCGGCCGCTTGTCGGCGTCTCCAGCAGGTTTACGCAGCGCACCAGCGTGCTCTTGCCCGCGCCGGAGAGGCCGATGATCCCGAATATCTCGCCCTCCTCTATGCTGAGCGAGACGTCGTCCAGCGCGTGGACGGCACTCTCGCCCTCGCCGAAGGTCTTGGTGAGATGCTGTAATTCTATCATCGCCATTTGAGCCTGTCTCCTTATCTTTCTCAACGCACTGCCTGCCCGGCTGCTCGTTACCGCCTGGGTAGGCTGTGCAAATAAAAAATCCCCGGCGCACAATAGCGCCAGGGACGATTGAAAACCGTGTTACCACCCTGTTTCACCCGCCGCTCGCGCGGACGGGCCTCGCGGGGTACCATCATACCCCAGCCGCTGTAACGGGCGGACCCGTCGCAGCCTAACGCAAAAGCGCTCGGTGCGCGACTCAGGAGCCATGTTCACCCGGGCGATGCGCGCTTCGGTCCCACTATCCGAAGCTCCCTGTGCCGTTCCTTCCGGGCTACTCTTTCCTTCACTGTCTTTCGGTGTGAAGCTGTGATGACAGGATAACGCCGGAAGGGGCAAAAAGTCAAGCCGGCAAAAGCCACAAAGCTCTCGGCGCATTTCCCCGGCGCGTTGTCGGTTGCGCACAGTTTTTTGCCCGTCAGCGGCGTAATGAATAAATATTCATCCTAATTTCCGCCAAAAATCTCTCCCGGGCGAGAAATTGCCGCTTGACAAACGCGCCGGGCAGTGTATAATGAAGCCAATTTCATACGAAAAGATAGAGGCGCGGCCGACAAGAGTACGCACGTCAAACGCCAGACAGCGTGTGCCGAAAGGGGAAGCCGCCGAGGCGCCGCATATGTGTCTGGGTGTGCGGCTGCCGGGCCGGGGGATAACATCCGTCGGACTGTCACGGTTGTGGAGCGCTATCGAAAAGCAGTGAAAGCATTTGTTGCCGCCATTGAACTTCACCACCGGGAGAAGAAGTTCAAGGCGGTTAATTTTTTCCTTGAGCTTCGCATTAAACACCAGCGGGCGCGAGACCCGCCGCGAAGAATTCGCGTGGAATGAGAAACGAAAGGAAAAGATGAAAATGACCAGAAGGATCCTTGCCCTGCTCATGGCTCTCGTCATGGTATTCGCCCTCGCCGCCTGCGGCGAGGAGCCGTCCGGCGGCACCGAGGATGAAGTCCTCTCCGCCGAGGAGCTAAAGGCCCAGGTGGACGAGATTATCGCCGGCCTGACCGTCCCCGAGGACGTCGACCCCGCCGCCGTGCAGGGCGTCGAGGACGGCGTGCTGACCGTCGCAATGGAGTGCGCCTACGCCCCCTACAACTGGACGCAGGTCGACGACTCCAACGGCGCCGTCCCCATCGCCAGCGGCTACGCCAACGGCTACGACGTCATGATTTCCCAGATCATCTGCGACATCTATGGCTGGGACCTCGAGGTTGTCGCCAGCGCGTGGGACTCCCTGGCCCCGGGCGTGCAGAGCGGCATCTATGACGCCAACATCGCCGGCCAGAGCATGACCGCCGACCGCATGGCCCAGGTCGACATGGCCGGCCCGTACTACTACGCCACCATCGTCGTCGTCACCACCGCCGACAGCGAGTACGCCGACGCCCAGGGCATCGCCGACCTCTCCGGCGGCACCTGCACCGCGCAGAGCGGCACGATATGGTACGACTCCTGCCTGCCGCAGATCGAGGGCATCGAGCTGCTGCCCCCCGCTGAGACCGCTCCCCAGATGATCATGAGCCTCACCACTGGCCAGTGCGACTACATCTGCACCGACCTGCCCACCGCCACCGCCGCCGTGCGCAATAACGAGGGACTCAAGATACTCAACTTCTCCGGCACCGACGGCGACTTCCAGTTCGCCAGCGAGGAGGAGCGCGCCGAGAACGTCAACATCGGCATCAGCGTCCAGAAGGGCAACACCACACTGCTCGACGCCATGAACGCCGTGCTCAGCCAGATGGACGAGAGCGACTTCAACACCATCATGGACTACGCCATCGCCATCCAGCCCGCTATCTGACAGCCGGACGGCCGAAACCTGCGCAGGGCGCGGAGTTCTCTCCGCGCCCTGTAGGCGCGAATAAAAGCAAAGGGGTTTATTGAATGGACAGATTTTTCGCCCTGTTTTCAGACATAGGTGATCTGTGGGACGTATATTGGAAGACCTATCTCTCCGGCATGGGCAACACGCTCATACTGGCCGTCGTGGCCACGCTTATAGGCTGCATAATCGGGCTCGCCTGCGGCATTCTCAACACGATACCGTACGCCAAAAACGACCCGCCGGTCAAAAAGTTCTTCCTCAGGCTTATCCGCGTGATAATCCGCATTTACGTTGAGGTTTTCCGCGGCACGCCCATGGTGCTCCAGGCGGTGTTCATATACTACGGCCTGCCCTATTTCACCAACAACTCGATGCGCTTCGACAGCGTCTGGGTCGCGGCG
>CALWYT010000110.1 GCA_944385835.1 uncultured Oscillospiraceae bacterium
ATTTTGTCGCGCGAATCCCGCCAGTCTATAATCGTGCGGAACTGCTCGACGGCCTTCTCGACTTCCTCCACGGCGGCGCTCTGGGCCAGCTCTTCCGCCCCGTCGTAGATTGCGTTCTTCCTGTCGGTCTCGGCCTTGGCGCGCCTGGCCTCCTCGTCCCTCCGCCGGGCCTCTATAGCCTGCAGCCTGAGTTCCTCCGCCCTTGCGCGGCAGCTCTGCGCGCGCTCGGCCGCGTCCCTGTAATCGGAGATGCTGTCGTACAGATCGGCCGCCCTTTTGAAGGCGCTTTCCGTATCCGCCGACGCCTCGGCGGAAAACGCGCGCTGGTACGCGCTCTCAAGCCTGTCGCGCTCGTTCCTGGCCTTGATGCCCTCCACGTAGCCATTCAGCTCCGCGCGCAGCTTCTCGTCGCCAAAGCGCATGATTTTCTTGTAATCGCTGTTCCCGTCGAAGGGCTGCGCGCAGTCGGCCAGCCGCTTGCGCGAGCGGACGTGCAGCTGCGCCATCAGCTTGCCGAGATAGGCCGTGGCGTTGCGCGGGTCGGCGTCGAGCGCCCTCTCGCAGTACTCCGTCGCGCTCTGCCAGTCGCCGTCCTCCAGGAACAGGGACACGCGCTCGAGCAGCTTGCTCACATTCACGCCGGCGGCTGCGGGCGCGCTTTCGCGCGGCGCCGGCCTGGGGGCGTCCGCGCCGATGATTTTCTTGATGCCGCGTATCAGGTCCTGCATAAAGCCGAGGCGGGACATATCCTGGGCCTGGAGATGCGAGAACTCGTCGGGCAGGTCGTAGGGGTCCATATCGCGGAACGCCGGGATGAGCGTCTTTTTCGCGCCGCCCTTGATAAGGGCCAGATACCGGCTCCACTCGTTCTTGACCCACACGGCGTTGAAATACTCCGGCTTTGTGCCGAGCACGACCATGACCTTCGCGCTGTTCAGCGCGGCGAAGATGTACGGCTCGTACGCCGTCCCGAGCTTGTCCTCAAGGGTGATGCGCGCAAAGAACACCTTGAAGCCCTCCTGCGTCAGCTGGTGGTACAGGTCGTTGGCCAGCACGGAGTCGGGCGTCCTGCGCCCGCTGCCGTCGTCCTCCTTGTAGCAGATAAAGACGTCGAACGGCTCCTCCTTCTCGGAGATGGCGAGTATGCCCCTCTGGATTTCGTCGATCGCCGCGGCCTCCTGCTCGTAGATCGCCCTCTGCGCGGCGTCCGCGTACCTGAGCGCGGACTTGTAGTCCTCGTCCGCGAAGATAGAGGTGAACTGGGCGCGGTTGACCGTGGGGACGCGCTTGTGCGTGGACGGGTCCTCCACGTACTCTATGCCGTAGCGGCACAGCACCAGCGACCAGTACGCCTCGGCGTCGGTCGTGTCCTCGTTGAGAATCTGCTCGTAGATTCCCATCGCCTTGTCGAAGTCGTTGTTCCTGCGGAAATGGTTCGCCCTGTCATAGAGGTTGGCGCGCCTGTCGTCGTCCAGCCGCGGCAGCGTCTGCTTCGTCCCGCAGTACTCGCATACGGCGACGGTCGCCCCCTCCGCGACGGAGAGATCCCCTCCGCACATCTTGCACTTGATTACAGCCATGATATATACCTCCGCATATTTGCGCAAATCTTGCCGATTTTATATATTTTACATTCGCCGCCGCCCGGAAACAATATGCTGGCTGCATAGTATCCGCAAATTATTTTTCTGATTTTACCGCCCGCGCGCTCAGTCTTAACCTCGCGTTAAATAAACTGTAATACAACCGTAATGTTCAAACCCCGTTTTTCTGCTATAATAACAGCATCACGCAAAAGGAGGCTCCGGCCATGGAGGACGCGACCAGGAGATTTACCGCGATAGACGAGCGCAGCGAGACGCGCCAGATCCTCTCCGCGGTTTACGACGCGCTCAAGGTCAAGGGCTACAACCCCATAAACCAGCTGGTGGGCTACATCATCAGCGAGGACCCGACGTATATCACCAACTACAACAACGCCCGCGCGCTCATCTGCCGTCTCGACAGGGACGAGCTGCTGCACGAGCTGCTGGTGAGTTACCTCGATAAATGAGCCGTTCCGGGGAGGCGCGCCTCCCGGGACGCCGCCCCTGCAAGGGCAGGGCGGCGCAAAAAGCGGGCCGTCCCACATAAAGTGGGGCGGCCCGCTTTTTTATTTCCCGCTCTCGCCGTAGTTGGCGAGGACCCTTGCGCTGGGGTCGTCCACGCCGCAGCCGGGCCAGGAGGGGTTCGGCATCCAGAAGCCCGGTATCATCCGCGCCTGGCCGGGGTAGTACTTCTCGAAAATCTCGCGGTATAGGAGGCTCTCCTTGGTGAAGGGCCGCGCGTAATCGTACTTCCGCCGCCTGGCCCCGAACTCTGCGTCCGAGTACCTCGTCTCCGCATACTCCTTCAAATCGTCCACCATGGAGTGGCCGACGGCGTCGGAGAAGGCGGCCTTCTGCCGCCAGAGCAGGTCCTGCGGCAGCCAGCCGCCGCGCTCGAAGGCCCTGCGCAGCAGGTATTTGCCTATGCCGTGCCGGTTCATCTTCAGCGCCGGGTCCAGGCCCATGACGTAGCGCACGAAGAAGATGTCGCCGAAGGGGACGCGCGCTTCCAGGCTGTTCGAGCTGATGCAGCGGTCGGCACGCAGCACGTCGTACATATGTATCTCGTCCACGCGCTTTTTGCTCTCGCGCTGGAACTCCTCCGGCGAGGGAGCGAAGTCCGTGTACTTGTAGCCGAAAAGCTCGTCGGAGATCTCGCCCGTGAGCAGGACGCGGACGTCCGTGCGCTCGTGGACGTATTTGCAGACCAGGTACATACCCAGGCTCGCGCGTATGGTCGTGATGTCCCAGGTACCCAGCAGGTAGATCAGCCCGTCCAGCGCGTCGAGGACCTCCTCGCGCGTCATGGTCACCTCCGTGTGCTCGCAGCCGAGGTAATCCGCGCAGCGGCGCGCGTACTTGAGGTCGATGGGGTCCGTGTCCATGCCTATTGCGAAGCTGCGTATGGGCCTTTGCAGCAGCCGCGCGGCTATCGAGCAGACCAGCGAGCTGTCCAGCCCGCCCGAGAGCAGGAAGCCGAGCGGCGCGTCGGAGTCCAGGCGCTTCTCCACGGCCTGTATCAGCAGCCCGCGTATCTGCCGCGCGGCCTCCTCCTCGCCGTCGCAGCTGTATGCGCCGACAGTCGTGAGGTCGGCATAGCGGCGGAACTCCCCGTCCCAGTAATGCCCCGGCGGGAAGGGGCGTATCTCCGGGCAGAGGCCGGCGAGGTTCTTCGGCTCGCTGGCGAAGGCCATGCCTCCCACGGGCAGCTCGCCGTAGTAGAGCGGGCGTATGCCCAGGGGGTCGCGCGCGGCGACGAACCTGTCCCGGCGCGAGTCGTAGATGATGCAGGCGAACTCCGCGTCCAGCATGGCGAACATCGCCGCGCCGTACTCGCGGTACATGGGCAGGAGTATCTCGCAGTCCGAGCCGGATTTGAACTTGAAGCCGCGGCCCTCCAGCTCCGCCTTAATCGGGCGGAAGCCGTACAGCTCGCCGTTGCAGACGCACATGTCTCCGTCAAGCGCGAAGGGCTGCATCCCGCTCTCGTCCAGGCCCATAATGGCCAGGCGGTGGAAGCCCAGCCAGCCCTGGCCGCACTCCGTGAAGCGGCTCATGTCGGGGCCGCGCGAGCGCGTCCGCATGAAGCCCTCCACGGCCGCGGCGCGCGGGACCGACCTCCTCGTGAAGCCGAATATGGCGCACATATCAGTACCGTATCATGTACCGCGCCGTCTCCCAGTCGGTGACCTGCGTGCGGTACTCGTCCCACTCGCGCAGCTTGCCCTCCAGGTAGCGCGGGAACACGTGCTCGCCCAGGGCGGAGGCCATAAGCGCGTCCTGGTTGAGGGCGTAGACTGCCTCTTCCAGCGAGCCGGGCAGGTTGTCTATGCCGTTTGCGAGGCGCGCGGCGGCGTCCATGGCGAAGATGTTCTCCGTTATCTCCGCGGGCGGGGTCAGGCCGCGCTCGATGCCGTCCAGCCCGGCCGTCAGGCACAGGGCCAGGGCCAGATAGGGGTTGCAGGCGGGGTCGGGGTTGCGCAGCTCCACGCGCGTGCTCTGGCCGCGCGCGGCGGGTATGCGTATGAGCGCCGAGCGGTTCGAGGCGCTCCAGGCCAGGTAGCAGGGGGCCTCGTAGCCGGGGACAAGGCGCTTGTAGCTGTTCACCAGCGGGTTCGTCACCGCGGTCATGCCCCGCGCGTGGGCGAGCAGCCCGGCGATGAAGCTGTAGCACTCCCCGGAGAGGCCGCGCTCGCCCTCCGGGTCGAAGAACACGTTCCGCCCGTCGCGGAAGAGGGACATATTCGTGTGCATCCCGCTGCCGTTGATGCCAAAGACGGGCTTGGGCATGAACGTGGCGTGCAGGCCGTGGTTCTGCGCCAGGGTCTTGACCGTCATGCGGAAGGTCATGATGTTGTCCGCGGCGGTGAGCGCGTCGGCGTATTTGAAGTCTATCTCGTGCTGTCCGGCGGCGACCTCGTGGTGGCTGGCCTCTATCTCGAAGCCCATCTGCTCCAGGGCGAGGCATATGTCGCGCCGGACAAGCTCGCCGTGGTCCACCGGGCCGAGGTCAAAGTAGCCCGCCTCGTCGCCGGTGCGCGTGGTGGGCCGGCCCTTTTCGTCCGTCTCGAAGAGGAAGAACTCGCACTCCGGGCCGACGTTGAAGGTATAGCCCAGCTCCGCCGCCCTTTTGAGCGCGCGCTTGAGCACGCCGCGCGGGTCGCCCACGAAGGGCGTGCCGTCGGGGTTGTAGACGTCGCACATGAGCCGCGCCGTGCGCCCCGCCCCCGCCGCCCAGGGCAGGATGGCGAAGCTCGCCGGGTCCGGGTAGAGGTACTGGTCGCTCTCATGGATGCGCGTGAAGCCCTCTATGGAGCTGCCGTCAATCATGATCTGGTTGTTGAGCGCCTTCTCGACCTGGCTCGCCGTGATGGCCACGTTCTTGAGCTGGCCGAAGATGTCGGTAAACTGTAGCCGGATGAAGGCCACGTCCTCCTCCGCGACAAGGCGCATGATGTCCTTTTTTGTGTAGCTGCCCATAGTAGACTCTCCTTTTCTTTTGCCGGCCGGCGGCCGCGTTTTGGGAATGAAAAAAGGGCGAGGGCGTCCTGAGATGCAAATCTCGGGACGCCCTTGCCCTTTGATGGCGAGATGATAAGCCCTTTCGGCAGATTTGTCAAGACACCAATTGCAATTTTGTGCAATGTGTCGCAGCCGTTCCGCACAACGGGCGCGAATTCCCTCGCATATTTCATATGCGCCGCCGTATTGCCCTTTACGTGCCGCGGATTATTTGCTATAATATGCGCAAAGCCAGTCGAAATTCCGTAAGAGGAGTGGGTACACATGAAATACACCGCGGCCATCATCACCGTCAGCGACCGCTGCTCCCGCGGCGAGCGCGAGGACGTCACTGGCCCCGCCCTTGCAGATATACTGCGCGGCGAGGGCTGGGAAATAGTCAGCACCTGCGTCGTCCCCGACGAGTTCGAGGTCATCAAGGCCGAGCTTGTACATTGCAGCTACGACCTCGACGTCTGCCTGGTCCTGACGGCCGGCGGCACCGGCTTCTCCCGCCGCGACGTCACCCCCGAGGCCACGGAGGCCGTCATAAACCGCGTCGCGCCCGGCATACCCGAGGCCATGCGCGCCGCGGCGCGCGAGGTCTCCACCGGCGGTATGCTCTCCCGCGGCATAGCCGGTATGCGCGGCGGCACGCTGATTATCAACCTCCCCGGCAGCGTCAACCACGCCGCCGCCAGCCTGAACGCCATCATGGCCGCCATCAAGCCCGGCATAGACCGCCTGAGGAGATGAGCCGGCTTTTATAACAGCGCGCGTCCCGCCTGCATCCCGCAGGCGGGACGCGCCTTTTCACAGCCTGGGGAAGCGCTCGCGCACCGGCCGCGAGGCCCGCAGCGCCAGGGCGAGGGCCGTGCTCGCCGCAACGCCCAGCGCGCCCTGCACCAGGTTGGAGGGTACGCCGGCCAGCGCGCCCGCCGGCGAAGCCATCAGCAGCGCGTCGTACAGCCAGTAGCCCAGGACCATCCACAGCTCTGCCGCCGCCCCGCCCAGGACCAGGCCCAGCGGCCGCCTGCCGCACGCGCGGTAGACGAGCGCGGCCAGCGCCGCCATCAGCGCCTTTATCGCCAGCGTCGCAGGGACGTAGGCCGCGTATCCGCTCGCGAGGTCGGCCAGCGCCGGCCCCACTGCCCCCGCCGCCGCGCCGAAGCCGCCGCCCAGCAGGTACGCGCCGAGCAGCACCACGGTGTCGCCCAGGTTCATGTACCCGCCCGTCGGCGAGGGGATGCGTATGGCCAGCGTCGCCGCGCAGGAGAGCGCCGCGAACAGCGCCGCGGCCGCAAGCTGGCGCGTCCGCCGGTCAGATTTAGCGCCGTTTTTCATGCCAACACCTCATTTACAGGTTCGATTTGCGATGCGCTTGCATTTTACCGCGCTTGTGGTATTATTGAAATACTCACTTTTTGAATTTTTAATAATACCAGAGGCGCCTATGCTAACCTATGACCTCAGCGGGCGGGGCCGCGCCCCGCTGTACGAATACCTCTGCCGCTGCCTGCGGCGGGACATACTCTCCGGCGCGCTCAGGCCGGGCGAGCGCCTTCCCAGCAAGCGCGCGCTGGCCGAGCACCTGGGCGTGAGCGTGGTGACGGTGGACGCCGCCTACGCGCAGCTCATCGCAGAGGGCTGCGTGGAGGCGAGGGCCAGGCGCGGCTGCTTTGTCGCCGCGCTGCCGGACGCCCCGCCGCCGGAGGCCGCCGCGCCCTGCCCCCCGGCCGCGCCGCCCCCCGCCCCCGCCTGGAGGGCCGACCTCGCCGCGAACCACGTCGCGGATGAACTGTTCCCGTCCGGGACCTGGGCCAGGCTGACGCGCCGCGCCCTCTCGGAAGCGCCGGAGGCGATGCTGCGCAGCGCGCCGCACGCGGGGCTGTACGAGCTGCGCGAGGCAATTGCCGGCTACCTGCGCGGCTACAAGGGCCTGGACGTCACGGCGGAGCGCGTGGTGGTTGGCGCGGGGTCGGAGTTCCTCTACCTCATGCTGGCGCAGTTCTTCGCGGGGGCCGCCTTCGCGCTGGAGGACCCGGGCTACCCGAAGATACGCCTCGCCTACGCCCGCTCCGGCGTGCAGTGCCTGCCCGTGCCGCTGGACTCCCAGGGCGTGGACGCCGCCGCGCTGCGCGCCTCCGGCGCGGGGGTGCTGCACATCTCCCCAGCGCACCAGTACCCCACGGGCCTCGTAACGCCGCTCTCCCGCCGCAGGGAGCTGCTGGCCTGGGCGAGGGATGCGGGCGGCTACGTCATCGAGGACGACTACGACAGCGAGCTGTCCGGCCCGGCCATGCCCCTGCCCACGCTGGGCAGCATAGACCGCGCCGGGCGCGTGATATACATGAACACCTTCTCACAGACCATCTCGCCGGGTATGCGCGTGAGCTATCTCGTGCTGCCGGAGCGGCTGCTGGACGCCTGGCGCGAGCGGCTGGGCTTCTACTCCTGCGCCGTACCCGTGCTGGAGCAGCTGGTCCTGGCGCGCTTCATCTCCTCCGGCGGCTATGAGCGGCACCTCGCCCGGCTGCGCAAGGCCTGCCGCGAGTGGCGCGCGCGCTCCCTCGCCGCCTTTGGGACGGGGCCGCTCGCCGGCCGCGTAGAGCTGCTCCAGCCCGGCGCAGGGCTGCACTTTCTCATGCGCGTGGACACGGCCCTGCCGGACGCCGAGCTGCGCGCGAGGGCCGCGGCGCTGCGGCTGCGCCTCGCCTTCCTCTCCGACTTCGCCTTCGACGCCTCGAGCGCGCCCGAGCACGTCCTCGTCGTCAACTACGCCGGCCTCTCCGGCGGGGCGCTCGCCGACGCGCAGGAGCTGCTTCGCAGGGCGCTGGACGGCGAGGGGGCTTGACAGCTGTCTTGATAGTTATTTCTTTAACACCGCGCCCGCATTGCAAAATCCTCCCGATGCGCTTATAATCGGTTTATCATCCCCCTGGAGGCGGAATAATGCAAAAATACAACCAGAACTACACCATGCTCTGCGACTTCTACGAGCTGACCATGGGCAACGGCTACTTCATGAGCGGCATGAAGGACACCGTGACCTACTTCGACCT
>CALWYT010000111.1 GCA_944385835.1 uncultured Oscillospiraceae bacterium
GATATGAAGGCGCTCGCCCGCCGCGTCCTGCGCAGGGCCGCGGAGCTGTTCGGCAGGGACGACGACATGACCGTCCTCGCCCTGCGCGTGGACGCCAGGCCATGAGCGGCCCGGGACTGAAGCGCCGCGCCGTCGTGCGCGGCACGGCCCGGCGGGTGGTGATAGTCCCGCCGCCGGAGGGAAGCGTGTTCGAACAGGCCATATTCGTCCTGCGCCCGGGCGCGGAGCGACGGGCCGTCACGCCAGACGAGCTGCTGCGCGAGGCGATGGAGGCCGCCGGCCTCCCGGAGCGGAGGCCGCGCAGGCGCTCGCCGCCCGGCTGGCTGCTCGGCGCGGCGAGCGCCCTGGCCGTGCTGCTCGCGGCGGCCGTGTGCGCGCTGCTGTAGTCGCGCCCGGCGCAAAAAAATCCACCGGCGTACCCGCCGGTGGATTCGCCGCGCCCGCCGCCAGGCTCAGCCTCCGAGCCGCACCAGGTCGCCGTGCAGGCGATGGAGTATGCGCTTTTCCAGACGCGAGATATAGCTCTGCGAGATGCCCAGGAGCTGCGCCACCTCCTTCTGCGTGTACTCGCGCCCGCCGATAAAGCCGTAGCGCAGCAGGATTATGCGCTTTTCCCGCTCCGGCAGCGCGCCGACGGCCAGCATCAGCATCTCGCGGTCGGCGTCGTCCTCCAGCGGGCGCACCACCTCGTCGGCGTCCGTGCCGAGTATGTCGCCCAGCAGCAGCTCGTTGCCGTCGTAGTCGGTGTTCAGCGGCTCGTCTATGCTTATCTCGCCGCGCTGCGCGCCGTTCTTGCGCAGGTACATGAGTATTTCGTTCTCGATGCAGCGGGAGGCGTAGGTGGCCAGTTTGACGGTTTTGGCGCTGTTGAAGGTGTTGATGGCCTTGATGAGGCCGATGGCCCCGATGGAGATGAGGTCCTCCAGCCCGACGCCGGTGTTCTCAAAACGGCGCGCTATGTAGACCACCAGGCGCAGGTTGTGCTCTATCAGCGTCTGGCGGGCGGATTCGTCCCCGGCGTCCAGCGCGGAGATGACGCGCGCCTCCTCGCTTCGCTCCAGCGGGGGCGGCAGCGTGTCGCTCCCGCCTATGTAGAACAGGGCCTCGCTGTGCAGCAGGGCGCTCAGGGCAAGGCGCAGGGCCTTTAGATTAAACGTCACATTGACCTCCTTTCAGTCCGGCGGCACTATTGCGTCCCAGCCGCCCAGCGGCCGGGGGGACAGGGCCACCAGCAGTTCGCGCTCCTCGCCGGAGACGAGGACGCGCTCCGGCCGCAGCGCGGCGAGCAGCCCTCCTCCGCCCACGCCGTGGTAGGGCAGGAGCAGCACCCTCCCCTCCAGCCCGGGCCGCCGCGAGAGCGCCTCCGCGGCGGCGACGGCGTCCGCGCCCTCCGGCAGCGGACCGGTGACCGGCTCCAGGGCGCGCGCCTCGGCCACCGCGGCGCGGCGGCCGCTCACAGGGTCGGCGAGGGCGTCGCCGCTGTCCACCAGCGCGCGCAGCGCCACGCTGCGCCCGGCGAGCGAGACCTCCAGGCTGACGGCCTCCCGCACGGCGCGCTGCGCGCCCCGGCGCAGGAAGAGCGTCACCGCGGCGTAGCACAGGGCGAAGGAGAGGGCCAGCACCCGCCCGGAGACGGGAACATAAACGCCCCGCGCGGCGTCGTAGCCGGCGAGCATGGCCGCGCCCCACACGGCCCCGCCGAAGAGGGCGCTGACGGCGAAGAACATCCCGCAGCAGCGCCAGAATCTCCGCTCGGAGCCGAAAGCTATGAGGCTCATCCCCACTCCGAGGGCAATTTTGGCCGCGGGATGGGTCAAAAATCCCCACCCCGGCGCCACCGAGGCCAGGGCGTAGGCCGCGCCCAGGGCGGCGGCCAGGGCTATCCTCCACCGGCGCAGCACCGCGCCGGAGAGCCGCCCTGCGGCGAGCAGCAGCGCCCAGTCGGCTATGAAGTTCAGCGCGAACAGGCTGTCGGCATATATCGTGTCCACGCAAACAAGCATACACCCCGCGCGGCGCAGATGTTGTCATTTACAAGCAGCGCGGAATTTGATATAATACCAAGAGCGAAAAAGTTTACAATATGCGGCTTTCTTTCGCCGAGCGGCTGTATTACAATTCGGTGCAGAAACGCCCACGGAGGGGATAGCATGGAAGAGAAAAAACCTGTCTACAAGCGCGTGCTTATCAAGATAAGCGGCGAGGCCCTGGCGGGGGACAAGAAGTCCGGGCTGGACTTCGGAGTCATCGGCTCGGTGTGCGAGGCGGTGAAGAAATGCCTCGACATGGGCGTCGAGGTCGGCGTGGTCATCGGCGGCGGCAACTTCTGGCGCGGCGTCAAGGACGGCTCCGGCAAGATTGAGCGCACGCGCGCCGACCACATGGGTATGCTGGCCACGGTGATGAACTGCCTGGCCATGGCCGACGTGATGGAGCAGCACGGCATAGACGTGCGCGTACAGACCGCTATCGAGATGCGCGCGATTGCGGAGCCGTATATCCGGCTGCGCGCCATGCGCCACCTCTCCAAGGGCCGCGTGGTGCTGTTCGGCGGCGGCACGGGCAACCCCTACTTCTCCACGGACACCGCGGCCGTGCTGCGCGCCGCGGAGATAGAGGCGGACGCCATACTGCTCGCGAAGAACATCGACGGCGTCTACAGCGCCGACCCGCGCGTGGACCACGACGCCGTCAAGTACGACGCCATCACCTACGACGAGGTGCTCGCGCAGCACCTGGCCGTCATGGACACGACGGCCACCAGCCTCTCGATGGACAACGCCATCCCCGTTATCGTCTTTGAGCTTAAGGACCCTGAGAATATAGTCCGCGCCGTGCTGGGGGAGAAGGTCGGCACGGTAGTCACAAAATAGGAGGAATAGACATGGCCACCGGTTACGAAGAATTTGAAACAAAAATGCGCAAGACCTCTGAGAACCTCAGCATGAACCTCGCCAGCGTCCGCGCCGGCAGGGCGAACGCCGCGGTCCTCGACCAGATCACGGTAGACTACTACGGCACGGCGACGCCTATACAGCAGCTGGCGAACATCTCCACGCCCGACCCGAGGAGCCTGCTCATCCAGCCCTGGGACAAGAGCACTCTCAAGGGCATAGAGAAGGCCATACAGGCCAGCGACCTCGGCATCAACCCGCAGAACGACGGCATATCCATACGACTGGTGTTCCCCCAGCTCACGGAGGAGCGGCGCCGCGAGCTGGCCAAGCAGGTGAAGAAGTACGCCGAGGAGGCCAAGGTCGCGATACGCAACATCCGCCGCGACGCCATCGAGAAGTTCAAGGCGCAGAAGAAGGCCAGCGAGATCACCGAGGACGACATGAAGATCGCCGAGAAGGATCTGCAGAAGCTGACCGACGACTGGACGAAGGAAATCGACAGGATTGCCGATAAGAAGGAGAAGGAGCTATTCGAAATCTGATGGCCCCTTTTAAGACTGACAGCGCGGCGGGGGAGGGGAAACTCCCCCGCCACATTGCGATAATACTCGACGGCAACGGGCGCTGGGCTAGGAAGCGCGCCCTTCCGCGCACCGCGGGCCACGCGGCCGGGGCGGAGACCTTCCGCCGCATCGCCACCTACTGCCGCGACATAGGCATAGACTACCTGACGGTATACGCCTTCTCCACGGAGAACTGGAAGCGGCCGCGCGAGGAGGTGGACGCCATCATGGGCCTGCTGGGCAAGTACCTGCGCGAGGCCGTGGACACCATGGAGCGCGACCATATCCGCCTGAAGATACTCGGCGACCCCAGCATCCTGCCGGAGAGCCTGCGCGGCCTCATCGACGAGACGGCGGACATTTCCACGCACTACTCCGGCTTCCAGGCCAACGTCTGCCTCAACTACGGCGGGCGCGACGAGATTGTGCGCGCGGCCATGCGCTACGCCGAGGACTACAAGGCGGGCAGGGCCGGGGCGCTCACGGAGGAGAGCTTCTCGGGCTATATGTTCTCCGCCGGCATACCAGACCCGGACCTCATAATCCGCCCCGGCGGGGAGATGCGGCTTTCAAACTTCCTGATGTGGGAGAGCGCGTACAGCGAGCTTGTATTCACCGACGTGCTCTGGCCGGATTTCACCAGCGCGGACATAGACGCGGCCATCGAAGAATACAGGCGGCGCGACCGCCGCTTTGGGGGAATCAAGAAATGAAAACGCGCATCCTCTTCGCCGCCGTCGGCATACCTGTGCTGCTGCTCATCCTCTTCGCCGCGCCCGAGTGGGCTACGAGCGCCATGTGCGCGCTGCTGGCCGCCGTGGCTAGCTATGAGCTGATGCACGCCGTGGGCGGCGAGCAGTGGGAGCTGCTGCCGGCCATGCCCGTCCTGGCCGCGGCGATGACGGGCGCGCTGGGTACGCCCATGCTGGGGATTGCCCCGGTCTGGCTGCTGGCCGGGATCTTCGCCGTCATACTCTACGGCTTCGTCATGGCGATAGCCACGCACGGGAAGGAAAAGCAGCTGGGCTTCGCCGCCCTGGCCGCCGGGATACTCTCCGCCACCGTGCTGCCCGCGGGCTTTGCCAGCCTCTCGCTGCTGCGCTCCGTCTCGCCGGCCCTGGCCATAGCGCCTCTGGTCGGCGCGTTCATGAGCGACACCGGCGCGTACTTTGCCGGCCGCGCCCTTGGCCGGCGCAAGCTCTGCCCGGCCGTCAGCCCGAACAAGACCGTGGAGGGCAGCGTGGGCGGCTTTATCGGCAGCGTTTTGGGCATGATAATCTGGCATTTGGCCGTAAAGCACGCGATAAGCATGGATATAGGCTGGGCGCCGGCGGTTGTCCTCGGCCTTGCGGGCAGCGCCTTGGGTCAGCTGGGCGACCTCAGCTTTTCCGTTATCAAGCGCGAATACGGCATAAAGGATTACGGCACGATATTCCCCGGACACGGCGGGGTGCTGGACCGCTTTGACAGCGTGCTCTTCGTCTCGCCGGCCTACTACCTTATACTTTTGGCGTTTTTCGCCTGAAAGAGGCAAAACATGGTCAAATCCACCGTAATACTCGGCTCCACGGGCAGCATAGGCCGCCAGAGCGCGGCCGTCTGCGAGCGGCTGGGCATCCGCGTCCCCGCCGTCGCGGCCAACAGGAACGTGGGCCTGCTTTTAAAGCAGGTCGAGACCTTCAAGCCGGAATACGTCTCCGCCGCCGACCCCGGAGCCAACCGCGAGCTGCGCGAGGCGCTCTCCGGGCGGGACATAACCGTCGGCCCGCCGGGGGAGGAGGGCCTGCGCGCCGCGGCGGCCTGGCCGGGGGCGGACTGCGTCGTCACGGCGGTCTCAGGCGCGGTGGGGCTGCGGCCCACGCTGGACGCCATAGACGCCGGCCGCCGCATAGCCCTCGCAAACAAGGAGACGCTGGTCTGCGCCGGCGAGATAGTCATGCGCCGCGCCGCGGAGAAGGGCGCGGAGATAGTCCCTGTGGACAGCGAGCACAGCGCCATCTTCCAGTGCCTGAGCGGGCGCGGGGGCGAACTTCGGAAAATACTGCTCACAGGCTCCGGCGGCCCCTTCCGCGGCTGGACCAGGGAGCAGACGGCGCACGTCACGCCCGAGCAGGCGGTGAAGCATCCCAACTGGTCGATGGGCGCGAAGATAAGCGTGGACAGCGCCACGATGATGAACAAGGGCCTGGAGTTCATAGAGGCCATGCGCTTGTTCGGCGCGGCCCCGGAGGACATAGAGGTACTCATCCACCCGGAGAGCGTGGTACACTCCGCGGTCGAGCTGGTGGACGGCACGGTGATAGCGCAGCTGGGCGTGCCGGACATGGCCCTGCCCATACAGTACGCGCTCACCTATCCCGAGCGGAAGCCGGGGGCGGGCGAGAGGCTGGACCTGACGCGCCTCGCCGGGCTGACCTTCCTGAAGCCCGACTTTGGAAAGCTGCCCTGCCTGGCCCTCGCGATAAGCTGCGCGAAGCGGGGCGGCAACGCCCCGGCGGTGCTTTCCGCCGCGAACGAGGCGGCCGTGGGCCTGTTTTTGAGAGGGAAACTGGGGTATAATCAGATTTACGAGAGTGTTGAGCGCGCCGTATCCGGCATAGGCTTCATAGAGCGGCCGTCGCTGGAGGACATACTCGCCTCCGACCGCGAGGCGCGCACTCTTGTGGAGGAGAGTTATTCCTGATGTTCATAGTCATCGCAATCGTGGCCTTCGGCGTGGTGGTAGGCATACATGAGTTCGGCCACTTCGTCGCGGCCAAGAGCCTTGGCGTCAAGGTGAACGAGTTCTCGATAGGCATGGGTCCGGCTGTTTTCAAGCGGCAGAAGGGCGAGACGCTCTACGCGCTGCGCTGCCTGCCCATAGGCGGCTACTGCGCCATGGAGGGCGAGGACGAGGACACCGGCGACGAGCGCAGCTTCGCCCGGCAGCCCGGCTGGAAGAAGGTCATAGTCCTCTCGGCGGGCAGCTTCATGAATTTCGTCCTGGGCCTTGCGCTGGTGCTTGTGACCTTCTCCGCGGCCTACGGCTTCAACTCCACCGTACTGGCCAGCGCGTCGGAGGGCAACCCCTACGTCGCCGAGGACGCGCTGCACATCGGCGACCGCATCTACAGCATTGACGGCCACCGCACCTATTACACCGGCAACATCTCCATGTTCCTGAGCCGCGGCGCGGACACGAGCTACGACATCGTCGTGATACGCGGCGGCGAGCGCGTGGAGCTGAAGGACTTCACGCTGGAGCGCTATGAGCAGCCGGACGGCAGCGAGTCCTACGGCCTGGCCTTCGAGACCGAGGAAAAGACCCTCCTGAACACGCTGAAATACGGCTGGTACACCTCTATCGACTTCGTGCGCCAGTCCTGGATGGCCCTCCAGGACCTGGTCACCGGCGTCTTTGGGCTGGAGGACCTCTCCGGCGTCGTGGGCATAGTGGACATGATAAACGAGGTCGGCAACGAGGGCGTGGAGCAGGGCGGCTTCGGCTTCGCCATGATGGACGTGGCCTATCTCGTCGCGCTCCTCGCCGTGAACATCGCCGTCATGAATATGCTGCCCATCCCCGCCCTGGACGGCGGGCGGGTGCTGTTCGTGCTGGTGAATGGGGCGGCCTACCTCTTTACCAGGCGGCGCATCCCGGCGCGCTTCGAGGGCTACGTCCACGCGGGCGGCATGGTCCTGATGCTTGGCCTGATGGCCGTCGTCATGGTGAGCGACATCCTGAAGATAGTGCGTTAAATTAGTTGACATAACATTATGAGGCGAGCTATGACAAGAAGAGAAAACACAAAGAGGATAACAGCCGGCGGCGTCCCCATAGGCGGGGGCGCTGCCGTTTCCGTGCAGTCGATGTGCAATGTCCGCACCTCCGACGTCCCGGCAGTGACGGCGCAGATACGCGCCCTGCGCGCGGCCGGCTGCGACATCGTTCGCCTGGCCATACCCGATATGGACGCGGCGCGGGCCGTCTCTGAGATAAAGGAGGCCGTGCCGGACATGCCCCTGGTGGCGGACATCCATTTCGACTACCGCCTTGCGCTGGAGTGCGCCGCGCGAGGCATAGACAAGATACGCATCAACCCCGGCAACATCGGCTCCAGGGAACGCACCGCGGCCGTGGCGAAAGCGTGTAGTTTACATAACATACCGATACGCATAGGCGTCAACTCCGGCAGCCTTGAGAAGCCGCTGCTGGCCAAGTACGGGCATCCGACGCCGGAGGCCATGGTGGAGAGCGCGGCGGGGCATATCCGGCTGCTCAACGACTGCGGCTTTGACGACATCTGCCTCTCGCTCAAGAGCAGCAGCGTGCCTCTGACGGTGGAGGCCTACCGCCTGGCGGCCGAGGCCTTCCGCTACCCGCTGCACCTGGGCGTGACCGAGACGGGTACGGCCTATCAGGGTACCGTCAGCTCGGCCGTCGGCATAGGCGCGCTGCTCATGGAGGGGATAGGCGACACCATCCGCGTCTCGCTGACCGCCGACCCGGCGGAAGAGGCGCGCGCGGGGCTGGCCATACTCAAGGCGGCGGGACTGCGCCGCGGCGGCGTGCGCCTGGTTAGCCGCCCGACCTGCGGGCGCACGCAGCTTGGCCTGATCGGCCTTGCCCACGAGGTGGAGGAGAGGCTGAAGGGCGTCAAGGCTGACATCACGGTCGCTGTGATGGGCTGCGTCGTGAAC
>CALWYT010000112.1 GCA_944385835.1 uncultured Oscillospiraceae bacterium
AGGACAATCCCCTCCGTGCGGCGGTTGGCCCTGGTGAAAGGCACCTCCACGCGCACCCCGGGGACTATCTTCCCCGCGAGGGAATCCGGGATGGAGTAATCATACGGGCGGTCAAGCCTGTATGGCACGCCGGACACGGCGATTTTGGCCACGTTCAGCTCCGCCATTGGCTTCATAAACGCGCGAAAGGGCAGCGGCGGTCAGACCGTCACTGCTCCTCCGTTATCTTCAGCTTGCCGGTGTACACCTCGTCAATGGCGGTGGAGATGGGCTTGCGCTCCAGCGGCTCCTCTGCCTCCTCGGCCTTCTGGGAGATCTCCCTGGCGCGGCGGGCGACGAGATTTACAAGCAGGTAACGGCTGCCGACCTTCTTGACGAGTTCGGCCATGGGGGGATAGAGCATCATGATATAAGCACCTCTGTAACAAGTTTTATTCTATCGGCGGCGCGGCACTTCTCAGCCGTGAGTATCGCGTTTACCTCAGCGGCGGCGGCGCCGGGATCGTCGTTGATAACGATATAGTCGTACTTCCCGGCCTCGGCGCACTCGCGCTTGGCCTGGAGCAGTCGCTGGCGTATCGTCTCGTCAGCGTCGGTGTTGCGGTGGCGCAGCCGACGCTCCAGCTCCTCGCCGCTTGGCGGCAGGATAAAGACCGTGATGGCGTCGGGGCAGTTGCGGCTGATCTGCCCGGCGCCCTGCACCTCGATGTCAAGTATCACGCTCTTGCCCTCGAGCATCCTCTGCTCGACGTAGCCGCGCGGCGTGCCGTAGCGGTTGCCGACATACTCGGCGTGTTCCAGCAGGAAGCCGCCCTCGGCCAGCTCCTGGAAGCGCTGCGGCGATACGAAGAAGTAGTCCACGCCCTCCTGCTCCGTCGGGCGCGGCGGCCTGGTCGTGACCGACACGGAGAAGCACACGTCGTCGCGCATCTCCATCAGCCGCCCTATGACAGTGCTCTTGCCTGCGCCGGAGGGGCCGGATATGACAAGCAGCTTGCCTTTTTCATTCATCTGCATCGTTTTTACCTCCCGCGGCGGACACGCCGCCGGCCCGCTCTGCAAGGGCCTCGCTGGTCAGAGCTGAAAGTATGATGTAGCCTCCGTCGGTGACAAGGACGGAGCGCGTCTTGCGGCCATAGCTCGCGTCGATCAGCGCGCCGCGCTCGCGCGCGTCCTGGGCCATGCGCTTTATGGGGGCGCTGTCCGGGCTGAGCACGCTCACCAGCCGCTCAGACGAAACGAAGCTGCCAAAACCTATATTGATAAGCATCCTGTCCTCCAGCCTCAGCAAGGCTCACTCGACGTTTTGGATCTGTTCGCGTATCTTCTCGATTTCCGCCTTCAGATCGACCACGACGCGCGCGATCTCCGCGCTCTGGCACTTGGAGCCGATGGTGTTCGACTCGCGGTTCAGCTCCTGGATGAGGAAGTCCATCTTGCGGCCGATGGGCGACTCGCCCTCGGCCATGCCGCGCAGCTGGGAGAGGTGGCTGCGCAGCCGCACCGTCTCCTCGTCCACGGCTATGCGGTCGGCGAATACGGCGCACTCGGTGAGTATGCGCGCGTCGTCGATTGGCAGGCCGTCCAGCGTCTCGCGCAGCTTCTGCTCAAGCCGGGCGCGGTACTCCGCCGCGGTCTGGGGCGCACGCTCCTCCACAACGCCCGTGAGCCGCCCTATCTCGTCCAGGCGGCCGAGCACGTCGTCGCGCAGCTTTTCGCCCTCGCGCTCGCGCATCGCGTCGTAACCCGCAAGGGCCTGCTCGACAATATCGAGAAGACCGCGCAGCAGCTCGTCGGCGTCCAGCTCGCGCCGCTCGGTGCTCAGGACGTCCGGCAGGCGGCAGATACCCATGATGCTGATATCGTCGGCCAGCTCAAAGGGCTTGGCGTACTCGTCGCGAACCTTGCCCAGCGCCGCAATGTAGCCTCGCAGCAGCGCCTCGTTAACGCGCACCTCCATGCTGTCGGAGGCCGCGGCGTCGGCGGTGATGAAAACGTCCACCTTGCCGCGGCTTATGTGCCTTGACACGGCCGCGCGCACAGGCTCCTCCGCAAACATCAGCGCCCTTGGCAGCTTGACGGAGACGTCCAGATAGCGGTTGTTTACGCTCTTCAGCTCCACGCTCAGGGCCATGCCCGCGGCCTCGCCCTTTGCGGAGCCGTAACCAGTCATGCTTCTTATCATCTTACGCCGCCTCATGCCCGATAACGCGGGTGATATTGTAGGTTATTGGATTCTTCCTGTGCCTGCGCCCGACGGCGACCACGACGCCGAGACCCAGCGCGAAGAAGGCGAAGCTCATCACCACGCGCATGACCTCCGTCATGCTGAGCGCGGCGGCGAGAGCGTAGCCGATGAAGAACAGCACGAAGGGTACCACGTACACCAGCACGGCCGCGCCGAGGACGCGCGAAGTGGTGGCCTCTATCTCGACGCGGTCGCCTACCTGGGCGCCGATGTCGTTCCTGGCCTCAACGCGGATCTTGCTGGCATAATGGCAGACTCCGCAGCTCTCGCAGCTGTCGCCGCAGGCTGTGCCGCGAAGCACCTCCACCTCCGCCTTATCCGGCGAGGGCAGCTTTTTTATGATGGCAAACTGAGTCATCATCTACCTCCTGTCCCTCAGTTCCTGGTTATGTTAAAGGTGAGCCTGTACGCGCCGACGGCTCCGGCGTCGGTCGCGCCGTCCACGTAGATTCTGACGTTGGACGTGTCCATTGTGCCGGTGGCGGTGGTCTCGCTCAGGTCGGCCACGGCGCGGAGGTTGGAGGCGCTCAGGGCCTCGAGGACCTCCTGCTCGGCGCGGATGCGCACGGACAGCGCGTGGGTCACAAGCTCGGCCGAGTACTGCTCCGGCAGGCCCGTATAGCTTATATTGGTGACGGTAAAGCTGCGGACCGAGAGGCCCACAACCTCGACGGTGACGTCAACCTCCTCGATGCCGGAGATATTCTGCACGTCGTTGGGCAGGACGATGTCGAGGGTGTCGCTGTACGTCAGCTCGAAGCTGGTGAGGTCGACGGGCCCGATGTCTATCCTGTTGATGGCGTCCACGACGGCCGCGTCGCCCGCTATGGTTATCGTATCCTCGCTGAGCGTGTAGCGTATGTCGTTGCGAGTTGCTCCCGCGCCCTCGGTCACCAGCAGGTACAGCGGCACCTCCTTGATGACGCTGACCGGTATGGTCACGGTTATGCTGTTGATGTTGAACTCCAGGTCCAGCCCCTCGGTGTCTATGACATTGCCGTCGGCGTCGATGAGGTCGAAGGGCGCTTCCACCTCACGTGTGGAGTTAAGCTCCTCGAGCGCCACCTCCGCATATGCGCTCTTGACAGTCTCAAGCACGCTCTGCGGACCCATGACCTCGACGGTGGTCGGCTCGTACTCTATGTCCCCGAGCAGGTAGCCCTCGGCCACGCTGCCGGTAAAGGCGACCTCGACCGGGACGCTCACGGTGTCCACGCGGGTTACCTGGAAGCTGACGGTCGAAATCGAGCGGCGCACGACGCCGACGGAGTTGGCGTCCACGCCCTCGGGATAGGCGAGCGTATATGTGACGTTGTAGTTGCCCGTGGAGGTGTAGCGCGAGACGTCCACAACGGCCTGCACGTCCTCTGCGCCGAGGCGGCCTATGTTCATGCGCGCGCCCTCTATGACCACGTCCACGGTCTGCGCGCTGACGTCGGTTATGACCAGGCCGCGCTGGGCCTGCAGGGTGTCCTCGCCGACGAACACAACCTCAACGCCGTTCAGCTCGACCTCTATAGGCTCCTGCTGAGTACCCGTCGTATAAACCCAGATTGCGAGAGCGGCGAGCAGGGATATTATAGCCCAGAATATGTTGCTGCTGAACAGCTTTTTAGCGCTCTTTTTTGTCATTTTTCTTCACCTTGAAGCTCTTTGCGGCGTCAATAAGTCCGGGTATCCCGCGCTTTTTGGGCTGCTCGCCGACGTCGGGCATAAGCTCGGCACGGAGTATCTTGCCGAAGGTTTCCGGCGTGAGGTGCCGCTTGAGCATCCCGTCCATGGCGATGGAGATGGAGCCTGTTTCCTCAGAAACTATGGCGACCACGGCGTCGGAGTGCTCGCTCATGCCAATTCCGGCGCGGTGGCGCATACCCAGGTCCGAGCTGAGCGAGGCGTTGTTCGAAAGCGGCAGCATACAGCCGGCCGCGGCGAGGCGGCCGTCGCGCATTATTACGGCCCCGTCGTGAAGCGGGGAGTTTACGAAGAAGATGTTGCGCAGCAGCTCGCTGGATACGTCGGCGTTTACCACGGTGCCTGTGGCTATCTGGTCGTTCAGGGAGCTTGTCCGCTCAAAGACGATGAGCGCGCCCGTGCGCGACTCGGACATACTCGCGCAGGCGAGGACGGTCTGGTTGATGACCGCCTCCATGGTCACAGGCACGCCCGGGGCGCCGAAGAAGTAGGCGAACTTGCCGGAACCCATGCGCTCCAGCAGGCGGCGTATCTCCGGCTGGAATATAATCACAATCGCGATAAGGCCTATCTCCACTATGCGGCGCAGCAGCGAACCCACCATCTGCAGATTCAGCAGGTCAGACACCACGAGCGCTAGCAGTATCAGCACTATGCCGCGCGCGAGGCGTATGGCGTTGGTGCGGCGGATGAGCCTGATGCAGGCGTAGATAAGCCCGGCCACGATGAGAATGTCGATGATATCCGTAATCCTCATCGTCGTCATGTAGTTTATAGAGTTGGAAATAAAATCAGTAAAGCCCATGGCCAGTCCCCTGCGTTTCTGTACGCATGGCCCCGCGCTGGCGGGGCGCATGTCAATTCATGATATTATATAATATCCGCGTGAAAAGTGCAAGGTGAAATTGCTCTACGCCAGGGCGTCGAGGGAGCGGCGGACAAGGGCCGGGACGCGCCGAAGCTCCTGGGCGGTGTTGAAGGGCGAGACGCTCAGCCGCACGGTGCCGCGCTCCAGGGTACCCGCGCTCTCGTGGGCCAGGGGCGCGCAGTGCAGCCCCGCGCGCACACAGACGCCGAGCGCGCCGAGCGCCGCGCCAAGCTCCTCGCTGCCGACGCTCTCATGAGAGATCGAGAGCACGCCGGACTGCGCGCTCTCATCGCCGGCCAGGAAGACCTCAAGGCCCGGTATGCTGCGCAGCTGCATACCCAGGTTGCGTATCAGCCGCCGCTCCATCGCCCCCGACGCCTCTACCCCGGCGCGCTCGAGATAGCGCACGCCCTCAAGAAGGCCGGCGATGCCGGGGATGTTGTGCGTCCCGGCCTCCAGGCGGTCGGGGAGGAAGTCCGGCATGAGCTGGCTGCGGCTCTCGGAGCCGGTGCCGCCCGCCATTACCGGCCTCGACGGCGCGCCGCAGAGCAGTACGCCCGTCCCCTGCGGCCCCAGAAGCCCCTTGTGTCCAGGCATGGCTATGAAGGCCGCCCCGAGCCGCGCCATGTCCACCTTCATCGCGCCCGCGCTCTGGGAGGCGTCCAGCACGAACGGCACGCCGTTGTCACGGCACAGCTCCGCGATCTGGTATACAGGCATTACGAAGCCGAACACGTTGGATACGTGTGTGCAGACGACGCAGTCCGCGCCGGGTATGCGAGCGCGGAAGCCCTCGAGAGCGGCCTCCCGGTCGAAGAGGGGCGCGCGCACGACGTCTATCTCCGCGCCAAGGAAACGGAGCGCGCGCGTGACGGCGTTGTGCTCCCAGCAGGAAATGACGACGCGCGCACCCGGCTTCACAAGCGAGGCAAGGGCAATATTCAGCGCGTGCGTGGCGTTCATGGTGAAAACCACGTCCTCCGGCGAGGGCGCGTTAAACATGCGGCACAGGGCCTCGCGGCAGGCGAAGGCCGTATCCCCCGCAAGCTGGGCCGGCGTATGGCCGCCGCGGCCGGGGCTGGCCATGGTGCGCAGCGCCCTGAGCATGGCCTCGCCCACGGCGCGCGGCTTTTGCAGCGTGGTGGCGGCGGAATCGAGATAGATCACGCGCCCACCTCCGTATATCTGCCGTCAGGCTCGCAGCGGTAGAGCTTGCCGTGCGGCGCGCCGGCGCGCTCCAGGACCTTCAGGGCCGGACTGAGCCTCTCCGCCCGGACGTATACGCAGTAGGCGCAGCCGTTAACGCTGAGAGACTGCGGCGCGCGGGACAGCCCGGCCGTTATTCCGGCGCGTTCAAGCGCCGAAGCCGCCCGCTGAGCGTAAGTCAGCGAGCGGCACATTATCAGAAATCGCTGCATATATGAACCTCCACTTGAAGTGCAGGGCTTCGCCCTTAGCTCATTCTATGCAGGCGCTATGCGTTTGGCCGCCTAGTATATCAGCGCAACGGCGTGCGCGGCTATGCCGAGGCCCTCGCCGGTGAAGCCAAGCCTCTCCTCAGTCGTGGCCTTCACGCTGACCTGGGAGGCCTCAAGTCCGGCGGCGCGGGCGATATTGGCGCGCATCGCGCCGATATGCGGCGCCAGCTTTGGCCTTTGGGCCACGACGGTGGCGTCGATGTTGGAGACGGACCAGCCCTCGCCGCGCAGGACGCGCATCACCTCGGCGAGCAGCTCCAGGCTGTCCGCGCCGGCATAGCGCGCGTCGCTGTCGGGGAAGAGCTTGCCTATGTCCCCAAGCGCCGCCGCGCCAAGCAGCGCGTCCATCACGGCGTGTACCAGCACGTCTGCGTCGGAATGGCCCAGCAGGCCGCGCTCATACGGGATGTCCACCCCGCCCAGGATGAGCTTCCGCCCCTCCGTCAGGCGGTGGACGTCGTAGCCGTGTCCGACCCTGAACATTTCAGACCTCTCCCCTCTTTTCCAGTATTGCCTCGGCGGCATACACGTCCGCCGGGGTCGTGAGCTTCAGATTTTCCTCCGAACCCTCCACAAGGAAAACCTCCGCGTCCAGCAGCATCACGGCGGCGCAGTCGTCCGTCAGCTGCAAGCCCAGGCGCACGGCCTCGGCCAGGGCCGAGCGTATCAGCCCGGCGCGAAAGACCTGCGGCGTCTGCATAAGGAACAGCTCATCGCGCTCCAGCGTGCGCAGCACGCGGCCGCCGCGCGCCTGCCTGACCGTGTCCTTGACGTGTACCGCCGGGGCCGCGGCCCCACGCTCCTGCGCCGCCGCGACCGCCGCGGCGATAAGCTCCCGCGTCACCAGCGGCCGGGCCGCGTCGTGTATGGCTATAAGCCCCGCGTGCGGGGAGCAGGCCTCCACTCCGGCCAGAGACGAGGCCGTGCGGCTCTCCCCTCCCGTGACCACGCACTTGAGCTTCTGCACGCCGGCCTCGCGCGCAATATTCGCTATGAGCGGGATTTTGCCGCTTCGCGTCGCGACGACTATCTCGTCGATATACTCGCTCTCCTCAAAGGCGAGCAGGCTGCGCTCTATAACGCTGCGCCCGCGCAGCTGCATCAGCAGCTTGTCCTCGCCCATGCGGCTTGAAGAGCCACCGGCGACAAGGACCGCCGCGCAGTAAGGAGTCTCGCGCGCTTTGTTTTTTTTGAACATGGTCCATACCTCTCGGCTAGTGTTGGGATAATTATAGCGCCTCCGCCCTTGGCTTGTAAAGACGAAAGGCGCGTTTCCGGCGCAGGTTCCGCACCTGCGCCGGAAATGTAGATTGTATCAGGCGGCGGGAGCGGCAAGGGATCGCCGTCCGCCCCTCCGCACCGTCCATCAACCCCGCCGGCCCGCCCGCAGGGAGCCTCCGGGCGAGGTTACACCATGCGCTGCCAGCTTATCGCGTAGATGATGCCGTCCGCGCCGGAAAAGAAGCGCACGGCGCTGCGGCCGTCGTTGACTGTGATGACATAGCCGCTCCCGTCGGGCGCGACGCTGCCCCGCGCGTAGAAGTCGCCGCCATAAAAGCTCTGCTCCTCCGTGACTTCGGCGATGTCCGTGACCACGCTCGGGAAGCAGGCCAGGGCGTCGTTCGCGGCGCAGCCGATGGAGACGCCGCGCACCGAGGGCGCGCTAGCCGCGTTTTCCGAGTGCAGCGTCCAGATAACTGCGTCGCCGCTGAAGCTCCCGCCGGCGAGGCCGAGCGTCATGCCGTCGTATGTATACCTGTCCTCAGCCTCGCGCTCAAGGCCGGGCAGGGCCTCGAACTCCTCGCGCGTCATTCGCGAGGGTATTGGCAGCACCGCCTCATCGTTGTAGGGCATGGCGCGGAAGGCCTCCAGGGCCTCGTCCTCGCTCACCCGCGTAAATCTTTCCGGGGTGGCGGCGTAGTCCCCTCCGGAGTAAGTCACCGTCAGCGTATCGCCCTCCAGCGCGGGGTAGGCCAGCGCGCCCTCCTCGTCCATTGCGGCGCCGCCGCCGGAATAACCGAGGGCGGTGAAGCTGCCGCACTCCAGCTCCGGCCGGTTTTCGCGCTCGGTCATGGAGTTGAACCAGCACTTCAGGTCAAGCGCGCCGTCCTCGCCGCTGCGCGTGAGCATCAGCGCCTGGCCCGCGTCGCCGAAGCTCTCGGCCAGCCACCAGGAATCCGGCTTGAAGCCCGGGTCCGGCAGGGCAAACTCCACCGCGACCGGCTCAGGAGCGGCGGAGGGCGTAGCGGGAGCTTCGCCCGGCTGCTCAGGCGGCTCCTGCGCGCCGGTCGTTGGGGCGGCCGGGGTCTCCGCAGGGGAGTCGCTCGGCTCCGACGCCGGCGCGCCGCAGGCGGCGAGCAGTATGAGCGCAAGCATCAGTGGGATTATACGCTTCATTTTCATTCCTTCTCTCATTGTGGAGCGCCGGCTGGGCGCAGCCCGGCGCGGGTATAAAAAAGACGGAAATAAGCATGAGCCTGTTCCCGCCGTGTGACGTTATTCCTTTACTGGGTCATCGCCTTATCCAGGCGGGCCTCGACCTCCTCATAACTCGAACTCTCCGAAAGGACCAGTTCTGAGATGAGTATCTGCTTTGCCGAATGGAGCATCTTTCGCTCGCCTGTGGAAAGCCCGCGCTCGCGGTCGCGGAGCATAAGCCCTTTGACCACTGACGCGACCTCCATCAGGTCGCCGCTCTTGATTTTGAGCATATTCTCTCTGTAGCGCTTGTTCCAGTTTGCGGTCATTTCAACTTCTATCCCCGGGATAGCGCCGATAATCTTCTCGGCCTCCTCCGCGCAGACAATCGGCCTCACGCCAATATCCGCGCAGTTATCCACCGGGACCATGACAAGCATGTCCCCGGCCGGGAGCTTGAGCACATAGTAGTCCCTGTCCTTGCCGCCAACCCTCTTGGTAACGATGCCGTCGATAACTCCGGCTCCGTGCATCGGATGCGCGATCCGATCGCCTACCCGGAACGTCATAGTACCTCCATTTCCCAATCAGCTTCTCTTATACAGCTAAATTATACACCAAACTCGAGATGTTAGCAAGGCAAAACTGGCGTATTTCTGAGAAAAATGTGAAAAAACTGCCGCGCACAGGGCGCGGCAGTCGATTTTGTTGCGGCTCAGTCGTTCTCTTCGTCGTCGATGAAGTCGGGGATGTTGCCCTTGGCCTCGCCGGTCTCGCTGACCTCGTAGACGAGGGCGTCCTCCTCGGGGACGATGGGACGGCGCTCGCGCGGCTGCCTCTCGCCGCGCCCGCGGCGCTCACGGCGCGGGGCCGGTTCCGGCTCGCTCAGGGCGCGGAGGGAGAGGCTGATCTTCTGCTTGTCGGTGTCGATAGCGGTGATCTTAGCGTCGACGATGTCGCCCACGCTCAGGACCTCGTCCGGCTTGCCGATACGGCGGTTGGCGATCTGGCTGATGTGGATCAGGCCGTCAACGCCAGGCATGACCTCGGCGAAGGCGCCGAAGGGCATGAGCTTCACGACCTTGACCTTTACCACGTCGCCGACGGAGCAGGTGCTGACGAACTTGGTCCAGGGGTTGTCCTCGGCCTTCTTGTAGCCGAGGGAGATGCGGCGGGCGTCGCGGTCAAAGCCTATCACGTAGACCTCGACCTCCTGGCCGACGGAGACGACCTCGGCCGGGTTCTTGATGCGGCCCCAGCTCAGCTCGCTGACGTGGACCATGCCGTCGATGCCGCCGATGTCGACAAAGGCGCCGTAGCTGGTAAGGCTCTTGACAACGCCCTTATAGGTCTTACCGACCTCGATTTCGTTCCAGACGGCGTCGGCCTTCTCGCGGCGCTCCTTCTGCAGGACGGCGCGGATGGAGCCGACGACGCGGCGGCGGCCGCGGTTGACCTCGGTAATCTTAAGGCGGACGGTGGTCTTGACCAGCGGGGTCATCGGGCTGTCCTTGGGCAGGCCGCTCTGGCTGGCGGGGACGAACACGCGCACGCCGCCGACACTGACGACGACGCCGCCCTTGTTCTCCTCGGTGACAAAGCCCTCGACGATCTCGCCGTCGGCCTGGGCCTGCTCTATGGTCTGCCAGCTCTTGGCGGCGTCAAGGCGCTTCTTGCTCAGCTGGGCGGTGCCTTCCACGTCGTTGACGCGGACGACGATGGCCTCGACCGTGTCGCCGACCTTGACGGCCTCGTCGATATTGACGGCGCCGTCGTTGGTGAACTCCGTTGTGGGGATGAAAGCGGAGTACTTCGTGCCGAGGTCCACACTGACCTCGGTGGGCGTGATCGCCACTACAGTGCCGGATACCCTGTCGCCATTATATATAGTCTTAAGAGAATCCTCCAGCATTTCGTCGAAGCTCTTTTCTCCCGCGGGCTTCTCTGCGGGTGCGGCCTCCTCGGCCGCGGCTGCGGCTTCTTCGACGGGGACGGCGGTCTCCTCAACCGTCTCGGTCACGGGTTCAGCCGCTTCGACTGCGGGTTCGGCCGCGGTCTCCTCAGCCGGGTTCTCTTGGATCAGAATCTCGTCGCTCATTTTGCCTAGTACCTCCTTGATTATCCACTCAGGCGCGGACGCCCCGGCTGTCACGCCTATCGTCGCGGCAGCGCGCAGCGCCGGAATATCCAGCGCGGCGGCGGAATCGACGAATTGGGTGTTGGCGCATCTCGCGGCGCACAGCTCGGCCAAATGCAGGCTGTTCGCGCTCTGTCTGCCGCCAATGACAACCATCGCGTCACACTCCGAGGCTAGCTTTATGGCCTCGGCTTGTCGGGTGGACGTAGCAGAACATATTGTATCAAATAATTCAGGATTTGTACACCATTTTTTTATTAAATTTTCACATTCTTTGAGTTTGGCCTCCGTTTGCGTGGTTTGTACCACAACTGTTACAGGCTCAGAGCGCAATTTCGGCTCGTTCTGGAGCAAAACTGCCAATTCCTGAGCGCTTTCCACCACCTGTGCGCCACGGCACCGCCCGCAAATCGCCCGGACCTCCGGGTGGTCGGCGCGGCCGATCACGATGACGTGCCGGCCCGCGGCGGAGGCGGCGGCCACTATTCGGTGTATGCGCGCGACATTGGGGCAGGTGGCGTCGGTTATGACGGCGCCGCGCCCGCGCAGCGCCTCCTCCTCCGAGGCTGAGACGCCGTGGGAGCGTATCAGCACCCTGTCGCCGCCGGCGGCCTCCTCCGGCGAATTTATGACCCTGAGGCCCCTTTCGGCGAGGCTGCGCACCACGTCGTCGTTATGTATCAGGGGTCCGTAGCTGAGGCAGGGGCCTTCCTCCAGCATACGGCCCGCAATCTTGACGCTGCGCGAGACGCCGAAGCAGAAGCCGGCGCTGGCGGCCACTATGACGCGGCTCATGCGCCTTCACCGTCCCGCAGCTCGTAGATGCGCTCCATAATCCCGTCGGCGAGGTCCTCGTACTCGTCGTGGTTGGCGCCGGACACCGTGTACGGCTTGCCGATGAGCAGTTGAACGCGGGAAAAAAGCTTCTTCCGCCGGGGGATATACACCGGCACGATAGGCACCTTCAGCTTGCTGGCGAGCCTGACCGCTCCGGTCTTGGCCTCGACCATATTGTCCTCGCCCGCGCGCGTGCCTTCCGGGAATATAAAGACCTTCTCCCCGCGCTTGAGGTAGCGCATCATGGAGCGCATCGCGCCTATGTCGCTGTGGCCCCGGTCTACAAAGCAGACGCCCGCCTTGCCCAGGAGCCAGCCGATCACCGGCACGCTTTTCAGCTCCAGCTTGGCGATGAAGTGCATGAAGTTCCTCTTCCCGAAGGCCGTGGCGGCCAGGATAGGGTCGACGAGGTTGGAGTGGTTGGCGCAGATGACGGCCGGGCCGTCTGGTATGTTCTCCTTCCCCTTGCTGCGGATGGGGTAAAACAGCCGCATGACGGGGACGACTACGGAGTAGATAAGATTGAACCAGCGGCGCTCCCGGCTGGCGGGGGACGGATTGCTGTTCGTATTCGGCTCGCTCACTTTTCGTCAACCCCCAGCTTCTCCCTGATCAGCGCGCAGACGGCGTCGATGCTCTCCTGAAGCGTCAATTCGCTGGTGTCCAGCTCGACTGCGTCCTCGGCCCGGCGCAGAGGGGCCGCGCTGCGGCTCGAGTCGCGCTCGTCCCGCTCGGCGATCTCGCGCAGCACCTGGTCGTAGCTGATTTCCGTGCCTGCAGAGCGCAGCTCGGCCAGGCGACGCTCGGCGCGGCGCTCCGCGCTGGCGGTGAGGTAAATCTTGAGGTCCGCGTCCGGGAGGACGACGGTGCCTATGTCGCGCCCGTCCATCACGACGTCCGTGCGCCGGGCCAGGGAGCGCTGCATATCCAGCAGGTACTCGCGCACGCTGGGCATGGCCGACACGTCGGATGCCCTGCGGGAGATGTCCGGCGTGCGTATCAGGCTGGTGACGTCCATGCCGTTCAGGCTCTCGGTCTGCACGCCATCGGCGTCATAGCCCAGGGCGATGTCCAGCTTGGGCAGCAGCGCCCTGACGGAGGCCTCGTCGCCCAGGAGGAAGCCGCTGCTCTTCGCGGCGAAGCCGACCGTGCGGTATATCGCGCCCGTGTCGACGTAGAGGAAGCCGAAACGCCGCGCGGCGGCGCGGGCAATCGTACTCTTGCCGGCCCCGGACGGGCCGTCTATCGCCACGGAGAAATGTCTGTCTGCCATCATTCTACCTCCGTCCTGAATGAGTTCGCGGCCACGTAGGCCGTACTCCACGCGATTTGCAGATTGTATCCGCCGGTGTAGGCGTCCAGGTCGAGCACCTCGCCGGCAAAGTACAGCCCCGGCACCAGCTTGCTCTCCATCGTGCGCGGGTTGACCTCCCTCGTGCTGACGCCGCCCGCCGTGACTATCGCCTCAGCGATCGGACGAGGGCCGCTTATCTCCACGGGGAAGCGCTTGAACAGCCGCACCAGCCCCGCGCGCTGCTCGCGCGTCACGGAGTTCGCCCTCTCCTCCGGCGCTATGCCGGAGAGGCGCACGAGCACAGGTATCATGGCCCGACCCGCGAGGTCGGAAAGGCAATTTGCAAATTCGCGGTTTTTGTACTTGTCCAGATCACGCAGGATGCGCGCGTCGAGCTTCTTTTCGTCCAGGCCGGGCTTGAGGTCAATCTCAAGGCGGTACTTCGCACGGCCGAAGGCGCGCATATGCGCGCTGGCGGAGAGCACCAGCGGCCCGGAGACGCCGAAGTGCGTGAAAAGCATCTCTCCCAGCTCTTTATACACCAGCTTTTCGTCCTCGTAGGCGGAAAGCGCGACGTTGCGCAGCGAAAAGCCCTGCATCTCGCGGCAGAAGGTATCCGGCGACTCCAGCGGCACAAGGCTGGGCCTGCAGGGCTTCACGCTGTGTCCCAGCTCTTCGGCCAGGCGGTATCCGTCGCCGGTGGAGCCGGTGCCGGGATAGCTCAGCCCGCCCGTGCAGACGGCCGCGCTGCGGCAGGGAATCTCGCCCCTTTCCGTCACGACGGCCTCCACGCCGGCAGGGCCAGCCTTAATTGACAAGGCCCGCTCGCGCCGGATCTCAACGCCGTTTCTGCGGCAGAGGCGCGCTAGCGCTCCGGCTATGTCCCCGGCATGGTCCGACTGCGGGAAGACCCGGCGCCCGCGTTCGGTCTTGAGCGGGACGCCCAGTCCCTCGAAAAACGCCATCGCGTCCTGCGGGGAAAAGCGGTGGACGGCGCTCTGCAAAAAGCGCCCGTCCCCGGGTATGGCCTCGATGAATTCCCGCGGCGAGCAGTCGTTCGTGACGTTGCAGCGGCCCTTGCCCGTGATTCGCAGCTTGCGGCCCAGCTCGCGGTTCGGCTCCAGCAGGACGGCCTTCAGGCCGCGACCCGCCGCCAGGGCCGCGCACAGCGTCCCCGCCGCGCCGCCGCCTATTACGACCGCGTCAGCTCTCTCCATTGTCAAAGACCTTGTAATCGCTCCAGACCTGCTCCAGTTTCTTGAACGTGTCGCTCAGCGCGCCGCGGCTGCGCGAGCCGACGGCGATTATCAGCGCGTTGACGAGGCTCATGGGCGCGACCAGGCTGTCCACAAAGGACACCATCTCGCTCTTGGCGTAGAGGCAGACGTCGGCCATGCCGTAGAAGGGCGAGCTTTCGCTGTCCGTGAGGCCGACCGTCGCCGCGCCGCGGTCCTTGGCAAAGCCCATGACCTTGGCCGAACGCGAGGAATAGCGCGGGAAGGTGAAGCCGATGAAGAGGTCGCCCTCCCCTATTCGCAGCAGCTGCTCATAGGCCTCCGCGGCGCTGTTGTCGTCCACAAGGTGTACGCCGGGGCGCAGGAGGCCGAGGTAATACGCGAGGAAATCCGCCAGGGAGCGCGACGTGCGCGAGGCGAAAATATAGATCTCCCCCGCCCTGATGATGTTGTCTACGACCCTGTCGAAGCTGTCCTGGTCAATCTCCTCCAGCGTGCTCTGGAGCTTGTCTATGTCGTCGCTGAGCACAGCCTTGAGTATGTTCTTGTCGTCGAGCATATCCTTGGCGGCCTCTATGCGCTGCACGCTGGTGAGGCGCGAGCGTATCATCTCCTGGAGCGCCTTGCGCATACCGGGGTAGCCGTCAAAACCCAGCTCGGCCGCGAAGCGCACGACCGTGGATTCGCTCACACCCACGGTCTTGCCGAGCTTGCCGGCCGTCATGAAGGCGGCCTTGTCGTAATTTTCCATAATATACTTCGCAATCAGCCTCTGCCCCTTGGAGAAACCCGAGTTATCCTGCGAAATAAGCGCCAAAATATCCTTATCCATGTATTTGCCCCCGTACCCGCGTATGTAAACGGGCGCGCAAAAGCCGCCCGCACCTTTTCGGTCTAATCATTTTACACAGTTTTCGCGGATATTACAAGAGGAATTACGTAAACAAAAGTTGTACAATTATCCCGGCCCTGTCAAGCTCCTTATATATGCCAGCTCCGCGTCCGTCAGCTCCCGCCAGCAGCCGCTGCGCAGCCTGCCAAGGCGCAGCTCGCCCTCGGCCGTGCGCACAAGCCGCGTAACGCTCAGCCCCACGGAGGCGCAGATGCGTCGGATTTCGCGGTTGCGGCCCTCGTGTATGACGAAGCGCAGCCGGCTCTCCCCAGCCTCCGAGCGCAGCAGCCTTATCTGCGGCGGGGCTATGGGCTTGCCGTCCACGGCGCGGACGGACTCCATGGCGGCGAGCTGGCGCCGGCTGACGCCGCCGCGCACGGTCACCAGATACGTCTTGTCGACCTCACGCGCGGGGTGCATAAGCGCGTTCGCGGCCTCCCCGTCGTCCGTCATTATAAGCAGGCCCTCGCTCATCAGGTCCAGCCTGCCCACGGGATACAGCCTGCGCCCGGCGTCCGCGACAAGCCCGGCGACGGTGCGCCTGCCGCGCTCGTCGGAGAGCGTTGTCACATAGCCGCGCGGCTTGTTGAGCATTATGTACATACGCGCGCCCGGCGAGCGAAGAGGCCGGCCGTCTACGCTTATCTCGTCGGTGTCCGGGTCTGCGGCCATGCCCAGCGACGCCCTCTCGCCGTTCACCGTGACGCGGCCGGCGAGAATCATCGCCTCCGCCGCACGGCGCGAGCAGATGCCCGCGCCGGATATGAGCTTTTGCAGTCTTTCCTTCATGTCACTCACCTGTGAGATAAATGGGCCTGCCGAGGAAGCCCAGCAGCCGCTCCAGCAGGCCGGGCTTTTCCGCCGCGGGGGCGTCGCGCGCGCAGACCAGCGGCACGGAGCATGCCTCGCCCCGGGCCGTGAGCGCGTATATCCTCCCGGCAGCATCGCCCTCGTAGACAGGACAGAATACAAAAGGCGGAAGCTCCAGCTTCAGCTCGGCCTCGTCCGTGCGGCGCAGCAGGGCCATGCCATCGCGGGCGGGGCGCAGCTCCACATAAGGCTCCTCGCCGCCGGCGGACGGCACGCGGAAGACGGTCTGAGAATCTATGACGCGGCGGTATTCGAAATTCTCGAAGGCCCAGTCATAGAGCGCGGCATGGTCCGCCCAGTCGTCGCGGTCTGAGAGCGTCACGCAGATGAAGCGCGTCCCGTCCCTCTCGGCGCAGCTGACCAGCGTGCGCCCGGCCGCCATGGTATAGCCCGTCTTGACGCCGATGCAGCCCGGGTATTCAGACAGCAGGCGGTTGTGATTGCTTATCTCCGCGCCATGCACCACCGCGCTGCGGGTCGATACGATACGCGCGAAAACGTCGTTTTCCATAGCGTAAGCCGCGAGGACAGCCATGTCCCGCGCGGTTGAGTAATGCCCCTCGGCGTCAAGGCCGTGCGGATTTGCAAAGCTCGTATCCTCAAGGCCCAGCTCAGCCGCCTTCTCGTTCATCAGCCTCACGAACCCGGCCTCGGAGCCGGCGGCGTGTATCGCCAGCGCGATGGCGGCGTCGTTGCCAGAGGCGAGCATCAGTCCGTACAGCAGCTCCTCCACCGTGTACTCCTCGCCCTCGCGCAGGTACATGGAGGAACCCTCCTTGCCCGCGCTGCGCGAGTCGATCTCAACGCTCTCCGAGAGGCCGCAGCGCTCCAGCGCGACGAGCGCTGTCATTATCTTTGTCGTGCTTGCAATCAGCATCCTCTCGCCGGCGCGCAGCTCAAACAGCGGCTCTCGCGTTTCTGCGTGTATGAGGATGGCCGCGCCCGCGCCGACGTCCGGGGCGGGCGCGGCGGCAAATGCGGGCATGGCCAGCGAGGCCGCGGCCAGGGCCAGGGCAGGTATTAGTCTTTTCAAAACAGCACCACCCGTCTTAAAGGGTGGTGCTATTGTCTGCAATTGCGCCTCTATTATGCCTGCGCGGCCTCGCCGTCCGGGGCGGCGGGGGCGTTCTTCTTGTCCATGAAGGCCTCCGCCCTGTCGAGCAGCTGCGGCACGAGGTCTATCACGCGGTCAAGGGTGGTGACGGCGGGCGGCTGGATGTTCAGCATACGCACAACGCCGTCCTTGACTATCAGGAAACCGATAGGCTCCACGCGGATGCCGGCCCCGCTGCCGCCGACGCAGCCGTCGCGCTGCTTGACGAGGTCGCCGCCGCCGCCCGCGAAGCCTACGCTTATGCGGCTGACGGGGACGAGCGTCACGCCGTCGGGCGTGGTAACCGGGTCGCCGACGACGGTGTTCGCGTCGACCATCTCCTTGATCTTGGCTATGCTCTGCTTAAGAAACTCTGCCATCGGGGTCTGCATCTGTTCCATCTGTTTCCTTCCTTTCCTTAGCGGCGGCCTTTGCGGCCTTCACCGCGCGTCGTTTGATTTTCAGGAAGCCTGCGCCGGCGGCAGCCGCCACGGCTATGATCCGCGCAAGGCTTATCGTAACCGTCAGCCCGGCCTCCAGCGTGGGCTTTTCGCTTGAGAAATCGACGCCGGTCTCGACGTCGCTGCTCCTGACGTTGAAGGCCCGGCTGGCCGCGCCGCCTGCCGCGGCCAGCGCCATATTCGCCGCGCCATACGCCATGACCGCGTCGTAGGGATCGGCTGCGGCGAAGGTTATGTGCAGCAGGAACCTGTTCACGGTCAGCTTGCGCCGGAAGCGGGAGAGCGTGCGCGTCAGCAATCGTAGAAGCTCCGGCAGCATCTCCCTCGTAACCAGCGGCGGCTTGTCCTTCTGGGGCTTGGCGGCCTTTGCGGCCTCGTCCTTCTTTTTGCGCTTGGGCTTTGCCGGCTTCTTGCTTTTGCCCGTCTTCCTCGCCGGGCGCGGGAAGAGCTGTATGTCAGCGCACATCACGCGCGCCGACAGCCTGAATTCCCCGGCGGCGTAGTCCGCGCTGACGCCGAAGGGCGTGAACAGCACGAGCGCGAGCAGCGCCAGAAAGACGCCCAGTATTATCCATCCTGCCAGCTTCTCTCACCTCCTGCGCGGCCATGCCGCGAAATTATGCCTCCGCGCCTTCGGGCGCGCCGCCCTGCGCGTCCATGTCCAGCTCAAGCTGCGCGCCGCGGCCCTTCAGTTCCTCAACGGCGTTTTGCAGCTTTTCCAGGCCGTCCGACTCGCTCAGGTCCGGCAGCGTCGGCAGCTCCTCCAGGGAGGATATGCCCATCACGCGCAGGAAGGCCTCCGTGGTCCTGTACAGCGTGGGCCGTCCCGGCGCGTCAAGGCGCCCCGCCGGCTCTATAAGCCCCTTCTCAGCCAGGCTGGACACGGTGTAGGAGCTGTCCACTCCCCTCACCTGTTCGACATACGCCCTGGTCACGGGCTGGAAATACGCTATTATGGCCAGAGCCTCCAGCGCGCTGGGGCTTAGCCTGGGCGCGGCGCGGTGCTCGATGACGCGCGCGATTATCTTGGCGTACTCCGGCGCGGAGCACAGCTGCAGGCTCTTGCCCAGGCGCAGGAGGCGTATGCCCCTGCCGCCGCGCTCATAGCTCTCCGCCAGCTTGTCCGCCGTGACGAGTATGTCCTCCTCCGGCACGCCGAACACAAGCGACAGCCGCGCCACGGGGACAGGGTCGCCCGAGGCGAAGAGGACGGCCTCCAGCGCGGGCGTAAGTTCGATGATGTCCATTTATATTTCCTCTATTGCTTCCAGTATCTTTTCCGCATCCCCGCCCGCGAATTCCAGACGAAGGCCCGCGTCGCTCTCGGATATGAGCAGGCTGCCCATGGCGCAAAGCTCCAGCACGGACAGGAACACTGCGACGACCTCGCTGCGGCTGCGGCTCTCGCGGCAAAGCTCCTCCAGCGTCGCCGCGCCGCGCTCGCCGAGACGGGAGATTATCTCGCGCGACTTGTCGCGGACGCCGTAAATTATGCGCTTCGGCGCCAGGCGCGCCGTAAGCTCCCTCGCGGCGGGCGGCTTGACCTCCGGGCGCATATACGCCTCGCACAGCGCGCCGAGCAGCTCGGCGGGGTCGTGACGGTAGTCGTAGGCCTTTGCCTCGCGGCTGAGCGGCTCCTGCCGGCGCGTGAAGAGGTCCTTGCCGCTCTCGCTCATCTCGCCGAAGCCGGGCAGGATGGCCCTGACCTGCTCGCGCGCGCCTTTGGCCTTGAGCTGCTCCAGGCTGCTCATGAGCTGCTCCAGCTCGGTGACTTCCTTCTCCGCGGCCAGGAGGGTGCGGGTTTTGATATACAGCAGATACGCCGCCATCTGGACGAACTCGCTGGCGACCTCCAGGTCCATGCGCTGCATCTCGTCAAGATAGGCGAGGTACTGCTCGAGAATCTCGGCGACGGAAATGTCGCGTATCTCTATCTTGTTTTTGCTCAGCAGCTGAAGGATAAGGCTCAGCGGCCCCTCGAAATCCGCAAGCGAGTCGCGCTCGTGGACGACGCCCTCCAGCCGGAAAGTTGGATCCTCGCTCATAGCAATGCCCCCGCAATATCCAGCCCAAGCTGCGCGACGTTGAGCAGCAGCTCGTAAACTCTCCCCGCGGCGTAGCTGAGCGGGTCGACGGGCATACGGTTGGTTATAACTATCAAAGCCATCAGCGCTATCATCCCGTAGCGCTCATAGCGCAGGAGCTTCCGATACGACCTCTCCGGCAGGAAGGAATACAGCACCTTGCTGCCGTCCAGAGGCGGGATGGGGATAATGTTGAATATCGCAAGCGTGAGGCTCATGTACGCGGTGGTGACGAAGAGCTGCGCGGCCAGTTCGCCAACCTCGCCGGCGCGGCTTAGCGGTATGAGCAGCAGGCCGTACAGGAACAGCGTGACCACGCTGATAAGCAGGTTGGCAAGCGGCCCGGCCGCGGCGCACAGCGCCATGTCCCGGCGCGGGTTTTTGAAGTTGCGCATATCCACCGGCACCGGCTTGGCCCAGCCGAATTTGAACACTACCAGCATCAAAAGGCCCAGCACGTCTATGTGCTTTATGGGGTTGAGCGTAAGCCTCCCGGCGCGCCTGGCCGTGTCGTCGCCAAGCATACTCGCGGCGAAGCCGTGCGCCAGCTCGTGCAGCGTGATGCAGAGCAGGGCGGGTATTACGGATATGAGCAGCCTGAGCGGCACCATCCAGTCCAGGCCGCGCAGGAAAGATTCCAAACCGTGCATTTTACACCTCTAGGCGGTATTATATCAATTCGCGCCGTCAAATACAAGAGCGGGCTGCGCAATTTACGCGGCCCGCGTGTAGAAGTATGCTCCGGATTTCCCGGGGAATAGGCCGGGCGCTGGGCGCGCCGGCCTATATAATCGCGGCTATCTCGGCGAAAAGCTCGCCCCTGCCGTCGCCCTTTTCTGCGGAGAAGGCGATGACCTTTGCGTCCTCCGGCAGGGCCAGAGCCTCGCGTATAAGCTCCAGATTGGCCGCCGCGGCGGATTTTGAGAGCTTGTCGCACTTGTTTGCAACCACCACGAAGGGCCGCCCGGAGGACTTGAACCACTCCGCCATGGTGACGTCGTCGCCAGTGGGCCTGTGCCGCGCGTCCACGATGTGGACGCCGAGGGAGATGCGCTGAGATTCCGCAAAGAAGCTCTCCATAAGCCGGCCCCAGCGGTCGCGCTCTCCCTTGCTGACGGCGGCGTAGCCGTATCCGGGCAGGTCCACAAACCAGCACCGGCCGTCTATGTCAAAGTAGTTTACGTGTACCGTCTTGCCCGGCTGCGAGCCTACGCGGGCGAAGTTCCTGCGGTTGAGCAGCCGGTTTATGACGCTGCTCTTGCCCACGTTGCTCTTGCCGGCGAACACGACGCAGGGCTTCCCGTCACGTATGAAGTCCTCTTTTTTCGCCGCGCTCTTCACAAACTGGGCGCGGTTGACGTTTATAGCCATATCACTGCCCTATCCTTGCTCCCTCGCCGCGAGGCTTGGGCGGGACAGGCGCGCCGGCGCCGCAACGCTTCGTTTTTGGCTCCTGCTCCGCGGCGGCCTGGGCGGCGCCGGCCTCCAGCCTGTTGAGGGCCGTGTCCAGTATGGCGTCCACGTGGTCGGCGGTGATAAACCTGAGGCTGCGGCGCACGGTCTGGTCGATCTCTTCCAGATCCGGCTCGTTGGCGGCGGGGATGATGACCGTGCTCACCCCGGCGCGCAGCGCGGCCATCGTCTTTTCCTTCAGCCCGCCTATGGGCAGTATGCGCCCGCGCAGGGTTATCTCCCCCGTCATGGCGAGGTCGCGGCGCACGGGTATGCCGGTCAGGGCGCTGATGACGCCTATGCAGATGGTTATGCCGGCGCTCGGCCCGTCCTTCGGCACGGCGCCCTCCGGGAAGTGGATGTGGATGTCGCGGTTCTTGTAGAACTCCGGGTCTATGCCCAGCATGGCCGCGCGCGAGCGGATATAGGTTATCGCGGCCTTGCAGCTCTCCTTCATGACGTCGCCGAGGTTGCCCGTCAGCTCCAGATGTCCGCCGCCCTCCACTACGCCGACCTCCACGTCCAGCACCTCGCCTCCGACCGAGGTCCAGGCGAGGCCGCGCACAAGGCCCACCTCGTCGCGCGGGTAGACGGCGTCCGGCTTATACTTCGGGCTGCCGAGCAGCGGCTCCAGCTTCCCGGCCCGGACCGAGAGCGACTTGTACTCGCCGCGAGCTATGCCCGCCGCGCACTTGCGGCAGAGCGCGGCCAGCTCCCTTTCCAGCAGGCGCACCCCGCTCTCGCGGGTGTAGAGCGAGATGATCTCGCGTATCGCGCCGTCGCTTACGCGCAGGGTGTTGCCGTTCAGGCCGTGACGCCTGCGCTGCTTGGGCAGGAGGTGGCGCTTGGCGATGCTCAGCTTCTCCTCGTCGGTATAGCTGCTAAGCTCTATCACTTCCATGCGGTCGAGCAGCGGGCGCGGGATGGTGTCCGTCGTGTTCGCCGTGGTTATGAAGAATACGCCGGAGAGGTCTATCGGTATCTCCAGGTAGTTGTCGCGGAATTTGCCGTTCTGTTCCCCGTCCAGGGCCTCCAGCAGCGCGCTGGAGGGGTCGCCGCGGTAGTCGCTGCCGAGCTTATCTATCTCGTCGAGGACCATGACCGGGTTCATGCTGCCGGCCTGTATCAGGCCGCTGACCAGCCTGCCAGGCATGGCGCCGACATAGGTCCTGCGGTGGCCGCGGATCTCCGCCTCGTCGTGGACGCCGCCGAGGGCGACGTGGGCGAGCTTGCGGTTCATGGCGCGGGCTATGCTCATGGCGACGCTGGTCTTGCCCGTCCCGGGAGGGCCGACAAGGCAGAGCACTGTGCCGCGTATGTCCGGCGCGAGCTGGCGGACGGCCAGGAATTCGATAATGCGCTCCTTGACTTTCTCAAGGCCGAAGTGGTCCTCGTCCAGCATCCTCTGCGCGCGCGCGACGTCCAGGGTCTCGCGGCTGAGCTTGTTCCAGGGTATCTCCAGGCAGGTGTCGAGGTAAGAGCGTATCACGCTGGCCTCCGCGCTGCCAAAGGGCTGGCGGCCGAGGCGCGTTACTTCCTTGAGCAGCTTTTCCTCCGACTCCGCGTCAAGGCCCAGCGCCTTTATCCGTGCGCGGTAGCCGTCCAGCTCGGCCGGCGTGTCGTCGTCGCCCAGCTCGCCCTGTATGACCTTCAGCTGCTCGCGCAGGTAATACTCGCGCTGGTTGCGGTTCATGGCCTCCTGCGTGCTCTCGTTTATGTCCCGCTCTATGCCGAGCAGCGTCAGCTCGCGCGAGACAAGCTGGCAGAGCCGCGCAAGGCGGCGGCTGGGCCGCAGCTCCTCGAGCAGGGCCTGCTTCTCCTCGGGCTTGAGATAGACGCTCTGCGCCACAAAGTCGGAGACATAGCCGGGGTCGGTCGAGGCGGCGACGCTTATCACGGACTCCTGTATGACGCTGCCGCTGGCCTCAACGTACTGGCCGAAGAGGGATACGCAGCGGCGGGTGAGCGCCTCCGTCTTGACGGAGGCCTTCTCCTTGACGTCGGGCAGAGGCTCGACCTCTACGTAATAGCAGGGCGAGTCGGTTATCTCATGCGTAACGCGGCCGCGCGCAATCCCCTCCACCATGACGCGGACGGTCTTGCCACCGGGCTGGCGAAGCAGCTGGCGGATCTGGCACACCGTGCCGACGGCGTATATGTCGTCGCTGAACGGCATGTCTTTGGACATATCCTTCTGCGCGGCGAGGAACAATACCTGATCCTCCCCCATGGCGACGTTCAGTGCGGCAAGGCTCACCGGCCGCTCAACGTCGAAGCTGAGCAGCGTGTTGGGAAAAACGCTCAGCCCCCTGAGCGGCAGCATGGGCATGGCGCGCGGCGCGTTAAAGGCGTTATCGCTCATACGGCACTCCTTTCAGATCGCGGGAACCCTCCCGCAAAAATACGCATAGGGGGACGAAATATCCGTCCCCCCTTCTCTCGTGTAAACAGCCCTCTCAGGCGCTCTCGCTGCTCTTCTTGTGCAGCACCAGCGGCTTGGTGTCGTTGACGACGCAGTCCGCCGTGACGATGACCTTCTCAACGCTGGGGTCAGAAGGGACCTCGTACATTATGCCCGTCATAATCTTCTCCATAACGCTGCGAAGGCCGCGCGCGCCGATCTTCAGCTCTATCGCCTTGTCGGCTATGGCGTTGAGGGCCTCCGGCTCAAACTCGAGCTGCACGCCGTCGTACTTGAGCAGCGTCTTGTACTGGCGCGTCATGGCGTTTTTCGGCTCCGTGAGGATGCGCACCAGGTCCTCGCGCTTCAGCGAGGCCAGGCTGGTCACCACGGGAAGCCGCCCGATAAGCTCGGGTATTATGCCGAATTTGAGCAGGTCGTGGCTCTGCACCTCGGCGAGCAGCTCGCCCACGTCGCGCTCCGCGGCGGACTTGATGTCCGCGCCGAAGCCAAGGCTCTTGCGGTCCGTGCGGCGCTCGATAATCTTGTCAAGGCCGTCGAAGGCCCCGCCGCAGATGAAGAGGATATTCGTCGTGTCAACGTGGATAAACTCCTGATGCGGGTGCTTGCGCCCGCCCTGGGGCGGAACGGAGGCGACCGTACCCTCCAGCAGCTTCAAGAGCGCCTGCTGCACACCCTCGCCGGAGACGTCGCGGGTTATGGACGTGTTCTCGCTCTTGCGGGCTATCTTGTCTATCTCGTCGACATATATGATGCCGCGTTCGGCGCGCTCCACGTCGAAGTCGGCGGCCTGGAGCAGCTTGAGCAGGATGTTCTCCACGTCCTCGCCCACATAGCCGGCCTCGGTCAGCGTGGTGGCGTCCGCAATCGCGAAGGGGACGCCCAGCATCTTGGCCAGGGTCTGCGCAAAGAGCGTCTTGCCGGAGCCGGTTGGGCCGATGAGCAGGATATTGCTCTTCTGCAGCTCCACGTCGCTGTCCTTCATGTGCGCGATGCGCTTGTAGTGGTTGTAAACCGCTACGCTGAGCACTATTTTGGCCTGCTCCTGCCCGATCACGTAATCGTCAAGATGGGCGCGTATCTCCGCGGGCTTGGGCAGGCGTCCGGGAGAGATTCCCGCGTCCGCCGAGCCGCGCTGCTTCTCGAATTTATCCTCCTCGGCCAGCAGGTTCATGCAGAGGCGGACACACTCGTCGCAGATATAGGCCCCGCTGCCGGCTATGAGCCGGTTGTCCAGGGACTGCGGCTTTCCGCAGAAGGAGCAGCGTATTGACTTCCTATCGTCGGTTTTTGCCATTTTACACCTCTCAGCGGGCTGGCCGCCGCAAATTACCTCTTGTATATAACCTTGTCGATGAGGCCGTACTTGACGGCTTCCTCGGCGGGCATGAAATTGTCGCGCTCAGTGTCCACGGCGATCTGCTCGATGCTCTTGCCGGTGTTTTCGGCGAGGATGCGGTTGAGCTTTTCGCGCGTGCGGAGCATCCACTCGGCCTGGATCTTGATGTCGCTGGCCTGGCCCTGGGTGCCGCCGCTGGGCTGATGTATCATGATCTCGGCGTTGGGCAGCGCAAGGCGCTTGCCCTTTGTCCCGCTGGAGAGCAGGAAGGCGCCCATGGACGCGGCCATGCCGATGCAGATCGTGGAGACGTCGCACTTGATGTACTGCATCGTGTCGTATATGGCCATGCCGTCGGTCACGGAGCCGCCGGGGCTGTTGATGTAGAACTGGATGTCCTTGTCGGGGTCCTGCGCCTCGAGGTACAGCAGCTGGGCCACTACAAGGCTGGCGGTGGTGGCGTTGACCTCCTCGCTCAGCATGACGATACGGTCGTTGAGCAGGCGGGAGAAAATATCATAGGAGCGCTCGCCGCGCGAGGTCTGCTCCACGACATACGGTACTAAACTCATTTATTATGTTCCTCCTTGGTGTAATATACGCTAAATGAGCTTAACCGGCTGGGAAGGGTCTTAGTCCTTGCTCTCCTGCTCGGGGGCGTCCTCTTCGGCGGCCTCCTCCGGCTTCGGCTCGGTCTTGACGGCGCTGGCGCAGATGAAGTCCGCGGCCTTGCGGCGGACGATGTCGCGCACCATGAGCGTCTCGTCTATCATCTTCTTGATGTTCTCGGCCTGGTCGCCGTAGTCCTCGGCGAGCTTCTTGTAGAACTCCTCCTTGTCCTCGTCGGTGGCCTCGATGCCCTCGGCCTTGGCGACGGCGTCAAGCATAAGCTCGGTCTTGACCTGGCGCTCGGCGCCCGGGCGCATCATCTGGGCGAAGCTCTCCTCGGTGAGGCCAAGGCTCTTGATAAGTTCGGCGCGGGGGACGTTCATCGCGCCCATGTTGCTGGCGTAATTGCGCAGGAACTCGTCGGCCTGCTCGGCTATCATGCTCTCAGGCACGGTAACGGTCATGTTCTCGACGGCCTTGTCAATAACGGCGTCCTTGAAGCCGTTCTCCGCGCGCTCGGTCTCGCGCTCGAGCATGGTCTTGCGCAGGTCGGCCTTGTACTCCTCGAGCGTATCAAACTCACTGACGTCCTTGGCGAACTCGTCGTCCAGCTCGGGCAGCTGCGGCTCCCGCACGGCGTGGACCTTGACCTTGAAGGTGGCGTCCTTGCCGGCGAGGTTCTCAGCGTACTGCTCGGGGAAGGTGACGTGTACCTCGCCCTCCTGGCCGGAGGCCATGCCCACCAGCTGCTCCTCGAAGCCGGGGATGAACATTCCGGAGCCTATCTCGAGGGTGTAGTTCTCGGCCTTGCCGCCGTCGAAGGGGACGCCGTCCACAAAGCCCTCGAAGTCGAGGACTATGCTGTCGCCGTCCTGCACGGGGCGGTCAACGTCGACGTAGCGGGCGTTGCGCTTGCGGATGTCGGCCAGCTGGGAGTCGATGACCTCGTCGCTGACGGAAGGCTCGCTGTACGGCGCCTCGAGGCCCTTGTACTCGCCGAGAGTCACGACGGGATAGAGGTCTGTGGTGAAGGTGACGGTGCAGGCCTTGTCGTCGCCGACGCTGTAGTCGGCTATCGCGGGAGCGCCTACGGTCTCCAGGCCCTCGGCCTTGACGGCGAACTCAAAGGCCTCGGGGGCGAGGACCTCAACGGCGTCGTCGTAAAAGACGTCGGAGCCGTACATGCCCTCGATGACCACGCGGGGAGCCTTGCCCTTGCGGAAGCCGGAAATGAATATGCTGTTCTTCGCCTTGCGGTAGGCGGCGTTGACGGCCTTCTCAAAGGCCTCGGCCTCGACCTCTACCTGGAAGATGGCGGTGCTGTTGTCTTTCTTTTCAACGTTCTTGACGAGCATGGGGTGGATTCCTCCTAAATTTTATGGGTAAAAAATTATTCTCAAATTTTACGCTCAAGTATTATAGCAGATTGGGCGGATAAAAGCAATGCCAAACTGCTAATCTCTCACTTTAACCGGCGCAAAATTCACGTTGTCGGCGCTGACAAGCCTGTAGAGGACGTTTTTATATTCGCCCTGGGTCGCGGCGAAGCGCCCCTTGCCGTGGATGTGGCCGTAGCAGCACTCGCGCACTCCGTACCTTTCGAACAGGCCGAGTATCTCGCCGCATTCGTAGTTCATGAACTTCGGCGGGTAGTGGAGGAAAACTATCTTCTCCCTGTCCCCCGCAGCCTTCAGCGAGGTTTCGAGCCGGCCCACCTCGCGCAGCATGATCTTTCGATCGTGCGCCGCAGAGCGCTCCTCCTCGTAGAACCACCCGCGCGTGCCGCACAGGGCCGTGTCCCCGTAAAAGAAGCAGTTATTGTTGAGTATTTCTATCGTGCTTATGCCGTTCTCTGCGAAAAAGCGCATGGCCTTGGAGGCCGTGCTCCACCAGTAATCGTGATTTCCCTTGAGTACGATTTTCCTGCCGGGCAGCCTGTCGATGAAGAGGAAGTCCTCCCTCGCCTGTTCAAGGCTCATCCCCCAGCTTATGTCGCCGCAGACGACGGTGACATCCTCCGGCCTCAGGGCGGCGAAGCCCTCGCGGAGCTTTTCGACGTAATCCAGCCAGAGGCCTCCGAACACGTCCATGGGCTTGTCGCAGCCGAGGGAGAGGTGCAGGTCGCCTATAGCGTAGAGCGCCATGGCCCACCTCCGTATAACAAAGAAATAATTTGCCAATAATACCGTCCGGGGGCCTGGCGCCTCGCCTGTCCCGCCAAAATTACCGTATGGAGGAAAGTGCAATGAACGAAAACCGCAAACAGGCCAAAGCTGTCATCGGCTGCGACGCAGCCGGCTGCGAGTACAACGAGCACGGCAGCGTCTGCCGCGCCGAGAGCATCCGCGTAGACGGCAAGAACGCGCGCTGCACAAACGAGACAAGCTGCTCCACCTTCAAGAGCAGGGACGGCGCGCGCCGCTGACCGCCCGCTCCCGGCCCGGGGCCGGGAGGTACATATTCAGCCGCGGCAGAGGAAATCCTCCACCCCCGCGCGCATGGCCTCGGGCTTTACGCAGCCGGTAAAGCGCACGGCCCTGGCGTCCAGATTTGCGAGAGGCGCGGGAGCGCGCGTCCCGGTCTCCTTCTCCAGCCTGGCTATCAGCTCATTGCCGGGCGCGGCGCTGTTCACGCCGATGGAGGCGAGCACGCTGGAGCAGAACTTGTAGGGGCTGGCCGTCGAGACGACGGCTGCGGGCGTGTCGTCCCCTGTGCCGCAGCGGTACGCGGCCAGGACGGCGCCGGCCACGGCCGTGTGCGTGTCGATAAGGTAGCCGTGCTCGGCCCAGACGCGCGCTATCTCCGCGCACGCGCCCTCGCCGGTGCAGAAGCCCGCGGCAAAGTCGCGCTGTATGGCCGCGAGAGCCTCCGCGTCCACCTCGTAGCGGCCGCAGCCGGCGAGCTGGGACATCCAGCCGGACACACGCCCGGCGTCGGCGGAGATAAAGTACAGCAGCCGCTCAAGGTTGCTGGACACCAGTATGTCCATGCTCGGGCTGTTGGTCAAATGGAATTCGCGCCTGCGGTCGTAGACGCCGGTGTTGATGAAATCCGTGAGGACGTTGTTCTCGTTGCTGGCGCAGATAAACTTGCCCACCGGCAGGCCCATCTGCTTGGCAATCCACCCCGCCAGGATATTGCCGAAGTTGCCCGTGGGGACGCAGAAATTCATCGCGTCGCCGCAGATGAGCAGGCCGGCGTTGACGTAATCGCAGTAGCAGGAGAAGTAATAGGCTATCTGCGGCAGGAGCCTGCCCCAGTTTATGGAGTTCGCCGAGGAGAGGAACCAGCCGCGCCCGGCCAGCTCTCCGGCCAAGGCCTTGTCGGTGAAGATGCTCTTGACGCCGCTCTGAGCGTCGTCAAAGTTACCCTCGACGGCGCAGACGCGGACGTTTTCCCCGCGCTGGGTGACCATCTGGAGCCGCTGCACGTCGCTGACGCCGCCCTCTGGGTAAAACACCATGATCCGCGTCCCAGGCACGTCGGCGAAGCCCTCCAGCGCGGCTTTGCCTGTGTCGCCGCTGGTGGCGACGAGGATGCAGACGCCCCGCTCGACTCCGCGCTTTTTGAGGGAGGCGGTCAGAAGCCTGGGCAGCATTTGCAGCGCCATGTCCTTGAACGCGCTGGTCGGACCGTGCCACAGCTCAAGAAAGCCGGTCAGCTCATCGATAAAACGCACGGGCGCAATGTCCTGCGAATCGAAGTTATCCCCATAGGCGGCGGCGCACAGGCCGTCCACCTCCTCGCGGGTGAAGTCTCCCAGAAACGGCGCCATGACGCGCGCCGCGCGCTCGCGGTAGCCCAGGGCGCACATAGCGGCTATGTCCTCCGCGGAAAACTGCGGGAAAGCCTCAGGCACGTACAGCCCTCCGTCCGGCGCAAGCCCCCTGATAATCGCCTCCGCCGCGCTGACGGACCCCGGCTCGCCGCGGGTGCTCTTGTAGTCCATAATCCCTCTCCTATTCAAAAGCGTTCTCTATATAGTTTATGACCGGGCCTCTCTCGCCGGGATAGACCTCGGCGACGTCGAAGCGCGGCTGCAGGGACGTCTCGTTCGCGGCGAGCCAGAGCTGCGCGGCCATGCGCAGCTTGCGCCGCTTTGCGCTCGTGACAGCCTCCCGCGCCTGGGCGAAGCCGCTGTTCGCGCGCTCCTTGACCTCTACGAAGGCCACAAAGCCGCCCTTTTCCGCGATGATGTCAAGCTCTCCCACCCGGCAGGAATAGTTCATGCCGAGGATTTTATAGCCTCTGCGCCGGAGGTATTCCGCGCAGTCGGCCTCGGCCCTGCGGCCGGCAAGCTTGCGGCGGTCCATCAGTGCAGCTTCCTCAGGAAGCCGGGGCGGTGCGCCTCGCAGGGACCCAGCTCGCGTATAGCCGCGTAGTGCTGCTTTGTGCCGTAGCCCTTGTGCTTCTCAAAGCCGTAGCCGGGGTAGCGCAGGGCCAGCTCGCGCATGTGCCTGTCCCTCGTCACCTTGGCGAGGACGCTCGCCGCCGCGATGGACGCGCAGAGCGCGTCGCCCTTAACGATGGTGCGGCTGGGGTACTCTATGCCCTTGTCGCGGTTGCCGTCGATGAGCGCGAGGTCGACGCTCACGCCCAGCGCCGCTATGGCGCGGTTCATGGCCAGGTAGGTGGCGCCGAGGATGTTGAGCCTTTCAATCTCCTCCACGCTCGCAAAGGCGACGCCATAGTGCTCAGCGCGGGAGATTATCTCGCCATAGAGCGCCTCGCGCCGCTTTTCGCTCAGCTGCTTGGAGTCGTTCAGGCCCTCTATGACAGTATCCTGCGGCAAAATCACCGCAGCCGCGCAGACGGGACCCGCCAGCGGGCCGCGCCCCGCCTCGTCCACGCCGCAGACGACGGCGTAGCCCTCGCCGCGCACGGCGTCCTCTATCTCCCAGAGCGGCGCGCTCATTGCACGGCCTCCGTGGGCAGCTCAAGCGTAATCCTCCCCAGCTTGCCGCCGCGGTACTCGTCGAGCAGCACGGCGCTCATGCGTTCGGTGTCGTACTCCCCCCTGCCGGCTAGGAAGCCGCGGTTCTTCGCCGCGGCCTCGAGCAGCTGCCAGCCGGCGAGGCCGGCCTCCGGGTCGAGCTTGTACCTCTGGCGCAGCGCATCTGGATATAGGGACGCGAGGCGCACGAGGAAGTTTGCCGCGAGAGTTTCGCGGTCGAGCACGTCGTCTTTTATCGCCCCGGTCACGGCCAGAAGCTCGCCAACCTCCTGGGAGTCGAAGCGCGGCCAGAGTATGCCGGGCGTGTCGAGCAGCTCAAGGCCGCGGTCTACCGTAATCCACTGGCGCCCGCGCGTGACGCCGGGGCGGTCGGACACGGCGGCCGCCTTCTTGCCCGCCACACGGTTGATGAAGGTGCTCTTGCCCACGTTGGGGATGCCGAGCACCATCACGCGCAGCGCCCGGGTGGCCTGGCCCTTGGCGGCGCGCTGGGCGAGCAGCTCCTTCAAAAGCCCGCGCACGGCGCCGGCGAAGCCGCCCACGCCCCTGCCGGACTTGCTGTCGGTCTCCAGCACGGCGAGGCCCAGGCCCTTGAAATACTCGCGCCAGAGCGCCGTGGCCTTCGGGTCGGCGAGATCTGTGCGGTTGAGTATGACAAGGCGCGGCTTTCCCGCAGCGAGGGTGTCGATGTCCGGGTTGCGGCTGGCCATCGGTATGCGCGCGTCGAGTATCTCGGCGACGGCGTCCACGTTGGCTACGTTGGCGCTTATCATCCGCCCGGCCTTGGTCATATGGCCGGGGAACCACTGTATGTTCAGCTTTTCCAGTCCGCTATCTGCCATCAGGCGTACACGCTCCCAAAGTTCTTCAGCGGGAAGATGGTGAAATACACCTTGCCCATGATGCAGCGCTCGTCCACGAAGCCTATGCTGGAGTAGCGGCTGTCCGTGGAGTGGTTGCGGTTATCGCCCATGACAAAGACGCAGCCCTCATCCACCGTGACGGGGCCGACAAAGTCCTCCTCGTCCACGGTCGGCTCCGCGATATACGGCTCGTCGATAGGCTCGCCGTCCACGTAGACGATGCCGCGGTTGAAGTCGATGTCAACCGTCTGGCCCTCCACGGCTATGATGCGCTTGACCAGCGGCTCGTCGCGGTACTCGTCCTTGCGGAAGACGATGATGTCCCCCTGCTTGGGCGTGTAGAAGAGGTTTGAGACGATGATCTTGTCCCCGCTCTCCAGCGTGGGGTTCATGCTGACGCCGACGACGTCCACGAGGCGCACCGCGAAGGAAAAGAGCAGTACGCAGACGATGATGGCGACGACAATGCACTGTATCCAGTCGTAAAGGTCCCGCCTTACGCTGCGCGCAGGCTTCTCGGCCGCGGCCTGGACGGGATTTTCGTTTTCGTTCATCAATATTACCTCGATTAGAGCTAGTCCAGCTAAAGCGCTGTCTTAATATTATACAGTCTTTGCCGCCGCATGGCAACAACATTTATTGACCCCGGGCGTTTTTTCTTTGCGTCTTGCCCCTGCGGCCGACATGTGGTAGAATAATTTGTGTGCAGCCGTACTGCTTGAAGCTCCAGTCCTTTTCCCGCCCCCCTGCGGGTAATACTAGAAAGACGGCGCATTATGCCGCGGCGGTTGCGCCACGGTGCAATGCAGGCGGCGCCAGCCATGGGAGGTGCGTAATGAAAAGAGCGCTTTGCGTTATACTTATAATACTGCTTGCGCTTACGCCGGCGGCCCTGGCCGACGATTCGTCCGTCTGCTTTATATCCCTCAACGACAGCCTCCTTCAGCTCTCCAGCCAGGCCTACAGCTTCGGCGGGCAGTACTACGTACCGATAAGCGTCTTTATCGAGTTTCGGATATACAGCCATTTCCTCAACGACAGCTCGACGGCCCAGCTCTACTCCTCGTCCAAGCAGATGTTCTTCAACGTGGAGACCGGCGAGACCTACGACGGGGAGGATAACTACTACACCGCCAGCGCGGTCATGCGAGGCGGCACCGTGTTCGTGCCGGTGGACTTTGTGTGCCGCCAGTTCGGCCTGTCCTGGTCCTACATCCGCGGCAGCGGCTACGGCGACGTCTGCCGCATCACCGACAGCTCCGCCGTGCTCACCGACGAGCAGTTCCTCACGGCCGCGCGGCCGCTGATGGCCGGGCGCTATCAGGAATACACCGGCTCAGCCGTGGAACCCAGCGGCGGCGAGGGCAGCGTCAGCGGCGAGACGGTGGTGTTTCTTTCCTTCCAGGGCCTCCCCACGATGGATATGCTCGCCGCGCTCGAGGCCTACGGCGTGAAGGCCACCTTTTTCCTCGCGGCAGAGGAGATGCTCTCCGGCCAGGCCGAGCTGCGGCGCATAACCGGCCAGGGTCACAACGTCGGCGTACTCTGCTCCGCCAGCCCGGAGGAGGAGTTCCGCGCCGGCCTCGACGCGCTGCGCTCCTGCGCGAAAACCGCAACAGTGCTGATAGCCTCCTCCGCGCAGGCGTATAACGGCGTCTGCTCCGACTACGCCGAGGAGGCCGGGCTGGTCTACTGCGGCTACAACCTTGACGGGGTCCAGCTGGGCCGCGGCGTCACGCTGAGCGACATAAACGTGCTGCTCTCCAGCATAACCTCGTCCATCTCCTATATGCGCATAGCCTGCTCGTACACAACGCAGATAAACATCACCGGCATACTCGCCGCGCTCACGGAAAGCTGCGTCGTCCTCGCGGCCTGCGAGACAAGCGTGCCGTAACGCGCAGCCGCGCGCAAAGCCCGCCCGGGTACAGCCCGGGCGGGCTTTATTTCGTCCTATCGGGCCAGGCTGCCGAAGCAGAGGTTCAAGTCCACCCTGCCCTCAATACCGTCCACGGCGCCGTTGGAGCTGTACTGCCACATATCGTAGAAATACAGGTACTCCGTCACGGCGAGGTCCTCGGTGTAGTGGGCGAGCCAGAACGGATAGTCCGTGAGCCTGTCCATGTAGATATCCTCATTCACGGTCGAGGGGCTGCCGTAGGTCATGGCGGAGTATCCCGCCGCCTCGAGCGCGCCGCAGAAGGCCAGGGCGCAGTCGGTGACGGTGACGCCGCTCACATCCGCCGTCCGGCCTGAATCGTACTCTATGCGCTCCCAGTCGAAGACCACGGGGTAGCTGACGTCGTAGCCGGAGATCCACTCGATGGTTTGTTCGGCCTCCTCAAGCGCCTCGTCCACGCTCAGGGCCTGGGAGAAGAAGTAGACGCCCACGTCAAGCCCGTTTTCGAGCGCGCCCTCTATGTTGGCCTCGAAGAACGCGTCCTTGAATATCTCGCCCTCGCTGTAGCCGCGGTAGCCCACGCGGATTATCGCAAAGTCTATGCCGTCGGCCGCGACGGCGGCCCAGTCTATCTCGCCCTGGTGCAGGGAGACGTCTATGCCCGTCAGCGCGCCCGGCTCGTATTGAAGCCGGCCCCTGCCGTCTATATAGAACTTCTCGGCGTCATAGCCGTTGCGCGGTATGGCGTCAAGGTCGGGTACGTATTCCGGCTCCTCCGGCCGCGCCGACTCGTCATAGCGCATGAGTATCGCCGCGCACTCCGCGCGGCTGGCGCCGCCCTGCGGGTCGAACGCGCCGCCGTCCCTGCCGGAGACTATGCCCGCTGCGGCGGCCCAGGCCACCGCGTCCGCGGCCCAGGAGCTTATGCCGCCGCCGTCGGTGAAGTGCGCCGCCTCGCCGGCCTCCGGCTGCCCTGCATAACGCCAGAGCATCGCGACCAGCTGCTCGCGGGTTATCCCGGCGTTGGGCGAGAAGGCGTCCTCGCCCGTGCCGTTGGCCACGCCCTCCAGCCGCGCCCAGTATACCGCGTCCGCGTACCAGGCCCCCGGCTCTACGTCGGCGTATGTATGGCCCAAATCCCCGCCGGATACGGCGGGCGAGCCTGCCATGCGGTAGAGCATCGTGACGGCCATCGCGCGCGTGACGGCGCCGTAGGGGTCGAAGCTGTCTGCCGAAACGCCGTTCATGACGCCCTCGGACTCGGCCCAGGCGACGGCGGACGCGAACCAGTCGCCGTCCGAAACGTCGTCAAAGGCGGCGAAAGCCGGCGCTGTCAGCGCAAGCAGCGCCAAAAGCGCCGCGGCAATCCGTTTCCTCATATGTTCTCCTTTCACGGCCGCCAGGCGTAAAGCGTGCCTTCGGCCTCCGGGACGCTCTCGCCGTCCCAAAAATGCTTGGTCTCGCGCATGAAGTCGCTGGTGACGTTGAAATACCTGTGCGCCGCCTGCTCAGACACCGCGCCTAGCACGATGGGGTCGTCCCAGGTCACGTCCACGCAGTACCACTCGCCGTCCAGCCTGACCATGTTCCAGGCGTGCGGGTCACGGTCGGCGTTTGACTCGCCGCGGACGGTTATGCACTCCACGCCTATCATGTCCATGAGCAGCTGGAAGGCGGAGGAGTAGCCCTCGCACACGGCTCGCCCGTCTACAAGCGCGCCGTAGGGGTTTGTGTTATTCGGGTTTTCCTCAAAAAACGGCAGCAGGCTCAGGCGGTTGGAGTCGTACTCAGCCGTCTCGATTATGTAGTCGTGTACGGCCAGCTCGCGCTCGTAGTCCGTCATGCCGGGCGGGGCTACCGCGCTCAGCACGTGCTCGCACTCTGCCAGTATGGCCAGGTCCTCAGCCGCGAGGCCGGCTGTGGCCCCGGCCCGCCACGCCTCAAGTATGCGCGCGGCGTCATAGCTCCAGCCGGTCTCCGCAGCTGCGGCCTCATCCGGCAGGCCCGCCGCGCTCTCGGCGGCGCCGCCGCCCGGGATGGAGAAGCACTCCTCGAAGGCCGCCGCCCCCGCTGCGCTGTCCGGCAGCGCGGCAAGCGCGCACCAGCGGCCCTTCCGCACGACGGCGGCGTTCTCCAGCAGCTCGGCCTCTTCCGGCATATAGCCTTCGAAATCCGCGGCCCGGCGCGCCAGATAGTCCTCCAGCAGCTGCGCGGCCTCGGCGGCGGCGCTCTCGTCCGTAAATTGCAGCGCCGCGGCCTCTCCGGCTTCGGAGCCGCCGGCGGCGATTATCGCGCCGCTCACGAGCTTCGGCATATCGAGGCCGTAGTACTCCCCGGCGTAGTCCTCGAACAGCTCTCCGCCGTAGGTCAGCTCGAAGCCGCCCTCCAGGCCGCCGGCGGAGGCCGCGCGGCGCGCTATCGAGAGCGCGGACCAGCCCTCGCGCGGCTCCTCCGCCCCGCAGGCCGCGAGGCACAGCGCTAGGGCGAGCGGTATTATGAGTGAGAGCAGCCTCTTCATGTGCGCCTCCTTGCGGCAGCGGCGGACGTCACGCCATAATGTGGACATTATACAGCAGAAATGCGATAATTTCCACTGGCAATATTTAAGCGCGCCAGGCGACGCAGGCCGCCGGACGCGCTTAGTGGCGAAAATGTGGTTTGAATTCGACAATATCTGTCCAAAAACTGCGTAAAAACCGGCGACGTCTGTGGATAAAGCTGTGGTGATGTTGCAAAACCCCGCCTGGCGCCGGCGCTCAGGCCCTTCGCACGCTTCGCCTGTATACGGCGTACGACACCGCGGCGCCGAGGACCTCGGTGACCCAGAAGGCGTGCCAGACGCCGTTGGGGCCGAGGAAGCGCGAGAGGACGTAGGCCGCGGGGAGGATTATCACGACGTAGCGGCAGAGGGAAATCACCAGCGAAGCCGTCCCCTTCCCAAGGCCCTCCAGCGCGCCGGAGCTTGTCACGCTGACCGCGGATATGACGAACCCGGCGCTTATGATGCGCAGCGCCGTCTCGCTTTTGGCAATGGCGTCCGCGCTTTCGGCGAAGAGGGAGGCGAGCCGGCCAGGCACGGCCAGGAAGATAACCGTACCCAGGGCCATGAACGCCGCGGACAGCGCGAGGACCAGGCGGTACAGCTTTTCGACGCGGCCGTACTCCCCCGCCCCGTAGTTGTAGCCCACAAGCGGGCGCATCCCCTGGACTATGCCGTTCACGGTGAGATAGAGGAAGGTCTGCAATTAGTAATACGCGCCAAGAACCTGGACGTAGACCTCCGCGAAGGAGGCCAGTATGGCGTTGAGCGAGCTGATAAGCAGGCTGGGCAGCGCCAGGTTCAGCACTGCCGGCACTCCCACGGAGTACAGCCGCAGCGCC
>CALWYT010000113.1 GCA_944385835.1 uncultured Oscillospiraceae bacterium
TATCGCTCATTTCAAGCGCCTCCCTTGTACGCCTCGCGGCAGAGCGCGGCGAACTCCTCCTCGTCCATGCCGGCGAGCCGCGCCTCGGCGGCGATTATCCTGAGAGCTGCGGCGTATTTCTCGCTCAAAGCCCCGGCTCCCGGGGAGCCGGCCACGACGGTCCCGCCGCGGCGGTCCGCCGTGATGTAGCCCTCCTCCCTGAGCAGGCCGTAAGCCTTGCTGACCGTCATCATATTCACGCCGCACTGCTCGGCCAGCGCGCGTATCGCCGGCAGCCTTTCGCCCGCGGCCAGCTCGCCCGAGGCGATGCCCAGCATCACCTGGTTGCGTATCTGCATATATATCGGCGTCCTGGACGCCATGTCCAGACGTAAGAGCATGGGCTACCTCCTTTGTATTACTCATTATAATACAAATAATACACCATGTCAAGGGAAAGGGCGCGGCCCGGCCGCGCCCGTCAGGCGGTATTTTCAGGACCCCGCCGCGCGCTTTTTCAGGATGCGCGGGAAGTGGTAGGCGAAGAGGCAGCCGGTGACGCAGGCGGCGAGGCCGTCCGCGACCGGCTCGCAGTAGAAGGTGGCCCCGGCGTTGAAGAGCGCGGGCAGCGCGAGGATGGAGCCGAGGAAAACGCTCTTCCTGAGCAGGGAGCAGGCCAGCGAGAGGTGCGCGCGGCCCAGGGCGGTGGTCTCGTCCACCAGGGTGTACTGCACGGCGAGGGGGATTATCATGGCCGTGAAGATCTGGATGTAGCCCACGCTGCGCGACGCCAGCTCCGCGTCGCGGGTGAAGAGGCCCACGAAGAGCGGCGCGGCGGCCGTGTGAGCGGCGAGGGTCATGAGCGCGCAGAAGGCGACGCAGAGCGCGGCGATGTAGAATATGGCGCGCTTTATCCGCTCCAGGTTGCCGGCGCCGTAGTTGAAGCTGACCACGCTCTGGCTGCCCGAGGTGATGCCGCCCATGGGCAGGCTTATGAGCAGGAACCAGCTCTGGACTATCGTGGCGCAGGTGACCAGCTTGTCGCCCTCCACGGGGCCGCCGTAGCGCTGCAGCACGCTGTTGAGGACGATAAGTATGGCGCTGTCCGTGCTGATGATGATAAAGGTGGGCAGGCCGAAGTCCAGTATCTGGCGCACAAGCGCCCAGTCGAAGCCGCCGGGGCGCAGGCGCACCATCGCGCCGGGGCGCAGGAGGCAGAAGAGGGCCAGCGCGCAGGAGGCCATCTGCGAAATGACCGTGGCTACGGCGGCCCCGGCCACGCCCATCTCCAGCGCGAAGATGAAAACGGGGTCGAGCGCTATGTTCATCACGGCGCCCAGCACGACGGTGAGCATACCCAGGCCGGAGCAGCCCTGGGCTATCAGGCAGCTGTTCAGGCCCGTGGCGAGCAGGGCGAAGACCGTGCCGCAGGTGTAGATGCTGAGGTAGGTGTCGGCGTAGGCGAAGCTGGCCTCGCTGGCGCCGAACCACATGAGCATCGGCCCCTTGAGCAGCAGAAACAGCGCCGTCAGCGCCGCCGAGAGCGCCAGCAGCATGACGAAGCAGTTGGCCACGACGCGCTCCGCCTCCTCGCGGCGGCCCTCGCCCAGGCGCATGGCCAGTATCGGCGCGCTGCCCAGCCCGACCAGGGACGCGAAGGAGCCGAGCAGCGTGACGATGGGGCCGCAGACGCCGACCCCGGCCAGGGCTATGTCGCCTATGACGGCGATGTTGCCGATGTATATCCTGTCCACGATGCTGTACAGCACGCTGACAAGCTGCGCGAGCATGGTGGGTATGGCCAGGCGGCAGACCAGCGGGAAGAGCCGGTCGCGCCCCAGATCGTTGGTGTGGTGCAGCATATGTCATTCGACCTCCGACGGCGAATTATACGCCATTTTGCACTGCTCGTAAAGGCTTTTTTTCGCAAAATTCTGCTTTACTTCGCGACGGAAGGTGGTATAATACGAATAGTCAATAAATTAACACGCAGGAGGAATCCACAATGTCCAACCGCATAATGCTCAACCAGACCTCTTACCACGGCGCCGGCGCCGTCGCCGAGATCCCGGGCGAAGTCAAGTCCCGCGGCTTCAAGAAGGCGCTTGTCGTCTGCGGCCCGAGCATCCTGAAGCACGGCGTGGTCGCCAACGTCACGGACAAGCTCGACGCCGAGGGCCTGGCCTATGAGATTTTCTCCGACATCAAGGCCAACCCGACCATAGAGAACGTCCAGGCCGGCGTCGAGGCCTTCAAGGCCGCGGGCGCGGACTACATCATCGCCATCGGCGGCGGCAGCCCCATGGACACCGCCAAGGCCATCGGCATCATCATCGCCAACCCCGAGTTCGCCGACGTGCGCTCCCTCGAGGGCGTCGCCCCCACCAAGAACCCCTGCGCGCCGATAATCGCCGTCCCCACCACCGCCGGCACCGCCGCCGAGGTCACGATCAACTACGTTATCACCGACGTGGAGCGCCGCCGCAAGTTTGTCTGCGTCGACGCGCACGACATGCCCGTCTGCGCCGTTGTGGACCCTGAGATGATGAACTCCATGCCGAAGGGCCTCACCGCCAGCACCGGCATGGACGCCCTGACCCACG
>CALWYT010000114.1 GCA_944385835.1 uncultured Oscillospiraceae bacterium
CGCAAAGATGAAAAAGACTCTTGCCATTATCCTCTCCCTCGTGCTCTGCATCGGCCTGCTGGCCGCCTGCGGCGAGGAACCCTCTGAGAACACCAGCCCCGCCAGCGATCCCGCCGGCGAGGAGACCGCCCCGGCCAGCGAGCCTGCCGATGAGCTCTCCGGCAACGTTGACGTGAACGGCTCCACCTCCATGGGCGACGTCATCAACGCCCTGATCGAGGGCTTCGGCGAGGTCCAGCCGGGCGTCACCGTCAACTACACCGGCAGCGGCTCCGGCGCCGGCATCGAGGGCGCCCTCGGCGGCACCTGCGACCTCGGCCTGAGCAGCCGCGCCCTCTCCGACGAGGAGAAGGAACAGGGCGCCGTTGAGAACGTCATCGCCCTCGACGGTATCGCCATCATCGTCAACACCGAGAACGCCGTCAGCGAGCTTACCAGCGAGCAGATCGCCCAGATCTACACCGGCGAGATCACCAACTGGAGCGAGCTGGGCGGCGCCGACGCCGAGATCGCCGTCTACGGCCGCGACAGCGCCTCCGGCACCCGCAGCGCTTTCGAGGAGATCCTCGGCATCGAGGACCAGTGCGCCTACCTCAACGAGTACGCCTCCACTGGCGACGTCGTCGCCAACGTCTCCACCAACCCGAACGCCATCGGCTATGTCTCCCTCTCCGCCGTAAGCGACAGCGTCACCGCCGTGGCGGTCGACGGCGTCGTCCCCAGCGAGGAGACCGTCGCGGACGGCAGCTTCCCCATCCAGCGCCCCTTCGTGATAGTCACCGTCGAGGGCCAGGAGCTTAGCCCCGCCGCCCAGGCCTTCTTTGACTACGCCACCAGCGCCGAGGTCGCCGGCATCATCGAGAGCGCCGACGTCGTCCCCGCCGTGTAATCCGCAGAATACACCGACGGCAGCGGCCCCCACACCTCTGGGGGCCTCTTGCCGTGGAAAAACGCCGTGACCGAGGGGTGCATCTGACGGGCGCTCGCGCGCCGAACGCCGGTCAGATTCACCCCGGAAAGGGGTAAAATCAGCTTGAACGAAACGATTACGAAAGGAGAGGGCGGTATGCATATTTCGCCCAAGGCCGGGAAGACGAAGGCCGGCCCCGCGGCCCCCGCGGCCCCCGGGGAGAGGCTGGACTCGAAGCGGGGCCTCAAGGACGCGCTGGAGCATATCATGAAGGGGCTGTTCATCGTCTGCGGCCTCATCGCCATAGGCTTCGTCCTGGTAATTTCCGCCTATCTCATCATCTCCGGCCTCCCGGCGATAAGGGAAGTCGGCCTCCTGAACTTCCTCGGCGGGACGAACTGGGACCCCGCCAATAAGAGCGGCGACCCCGCCTTCGGCATACTGCCCATGATTCTCACCAGCGTCTACGGCACCTGCGGCGCGATAGTGCTCGGCGTCCCCATAGGCTTCCTCATGGCCGTGTTCCTCTCCAAGGTCGCCGACAGGCGGGCCGCGGCGGTCATACGCGAGGTCGTGGACCTGCTGGCCGGCATCCCCAGCGTCGTCTACGGCCTGGTGGGCATGATGGTGCTGCTGCCGCTGATACGCGAGGGCTTCGGCCTCCCCGCCGGCGACACGCTTTTCGCCGCCATAATCGTGCTGGCCATCATGATACTGCCCAGCATCATATCCGTCAGCGAGACCGCGCTCAACGCCGTGCCGCGCGAGTACGAGGAGGCCTCCCTCGCCCTCGGCGCGACGGAGCTGGAGACCTACTTCCGCGTCAGCGCCCCCGCGGCCAAGAGCGGCATCGCCGCCGCCGTCGTCCTCGGCGTGGGCCGCGCGATAGGCGAGGCCATGGCCATACTCATGGTCGCCGGCAACGTCGCCAATATGCCGGGCCTGCTCACAAGCGTCAAGTTCCTCACCACCGCCATCGCCGGCGAGATGGGCTACGCGGGAGACTTCCACCGCCAGGCGCTCTTCTCCATCGGCCTCGTGCTCTTCGTCTTTATTATGCTTATCAACGCCGCGCTCAACTTCTTCTTCAAGCGCGAAAAGGAGGGCGACTGATGAACTGCCGCGAATCCATAACCGCGCCGCTCAGCTCCCGGCGCCGCGCCTGGAACGGCGCGATGCGCGCGCTGCTCTACGCCTCGGCGGCGATAATCTGCGCGCTGCTGGCCTTCCTCATCGGCTATATCCTCTACCGCGGCGTCCCGAACCTGAGCTGGACGTTCCTCGTCAGCGAGGAGAGCGTCATAAACGACATCGAGGGCATAGGCCCCGCGATTATCAACACCGTCTACGTCATAGTCGCCACGCTGATTTTTATCCTGCCCCTGGGCGTCGGCAGCGCCATTTACCTCACCGAATACGCGACGAACCGAAAGCTGGTGGCCGCGATCGAATTCGCCACCGAGACGCTCTCGGGTATGCCCAGCATCATCTTCGCCCTCGTGGGCATGATGGTGTTCTGCCAGACCCTCGGCCTCGGCACCAGCCTCATCGCCGGCTCCTTCGCCCTGGTCATGATGACGCTGCCCACGATAATCCGCACCACGCAGGAGAGCCTCAAGACCGTCCCGCAGAGCTACCGCGAAGGCTCCCTGGCACTCGGCAGCGGCAAGTGGCACATGATACGCAGCGTCGTCCTCCCCAGCAGCATAGACGGCATAGTCACCGGCTGCATCCTGGCCGTGGGCCGCATCGTCGGCGAGAGCGCGGTGCTGATGTTCACCGCCGGCATGGGTATGCGCCTGGCCAACTTCGGCGGCGACACCGTGGGCGAGGCCTTCTCCAACTTCTTCAGCGCCAGCGGCAGCACCCTGACCGTCGCGCTTTACAACTACGCCAAGGAGCGCGGCGACTTCGAGCCGGCCTTCGCCGTCGCGGTCGTGCTGCTCGTCATCGCCTTTGTGATAAACCTCGCCGCGAAATTCGCCGGCAGGAAGCTCCGTAAAAACTGAGCAGGGAGAAAAAGCTATGAGCGAGATTATAAACAACAGCCCCAACAGCGCCGGGGACGGGCGCACCATAATAGAGTCGAAGGGCCTAAACCTCTACTACGGCGACAACCACGCCCTCAAGGACATCGACATAGAGATACCCGCCAACCGCATAACCGCACTCATAGGCCCCTCCGGCTGCGGCAAGAGCACCTTCCTCAAGACCCTCAACCGCA
>CALWYT010000115.1 GCA_944385835.1 uncultured Oscillospiraceae bacterium
GCGAGGACGGGGAGATATTCGCCGTTATGGAGCAGGAGCTGCAGCGGCAGCGCGACCACATAGAGCTTATAGCCAGCGAGAACTTCACCTCGCCGGCGGTCATGGAGGCTGTGGGCAGCCATCTGACTAACAAATACGCCGAGGGCTATCCCGGCAGGCGCTTCTACGGCGGCTGCGAGCACGTGGACGTGGTGGAGGACATAGCGCGGCAGCGCGCCTGCGAGCTGTTCGGGGCCGAGCACGCCAACGTGCAGCCGCACGCGGGCAGCCAGGCCAACGTGGCCGTCTACCTCGCGCTGTGCAGGCCCGGCGACGTCATAATGGGCATGGACCTCAACTGCGGCGGGCATCTGACGCACGGGGCGAAGGCCAGCATAACGGGCAAGTACTTCGACGTCCACGGCTACGGCGTCAGCCGGGAGACCGAGCTTATAGATTACGACGAGATGGAGCGCATGGCCCTGGAGCTGCGTCCAAAGATGATAATCTCCGGCGCGAGCGCCTACTCCCGCATCATAGACTGGAAGCGCATACGCGAGATCTGCGACGAGGTGGGCGCGTATATGTTCGTGGACATGGCGCACATAGGCGGCCTGGTGGCCGCGGGCGTCCACCCCTCGCCGGTGCCTTACGCCGACGTGGTCACCACCACGACGCACAAGACCCTGCGCGGCCCGCGCGGCGCGCTCATCCTCTGCAAGGAGGAGCTGGCCAAGAAGATAGACTCCGCCGTCTTCCCCGGCAGCCAGGGCGGCCCGCTGATGCACGTGATAGCGGCCAAGGCGGTCTGCTTCAGGGAGGCCATGCAGCCCGAGTTCGCGGAGTATCAGAGGCAGGTCGTGAAGAACGCCGCCGCGCTGGCGGACGCCCTCGCCGACGGCGGGCTGCGCCTTGTCTCCGGCGGGACCGACAACCACCTGCTGCTGGCCGACGTCATGAGCCTCGGCGTCACGGGGCGCGACGTGCAGGAGCTGCTCGACCGCGCGCACATCACCGCCAACAAGAACGCGATACCCTTCGACACCCAGCCGCCGCACCTCGCGAGCGGCGTGCGCTTCGGCTCCCCCGCGGCGACCACCCGCGGCATGAAGGAGGCCGAGATGCGCGAGATCGGCGGGCTTATCCTCCGGCTCATACGCGAGGGCGAGGACGCCGTGGCCGAGGTGCGCGGGGAGGTAATGCAGCTCTGCGAGCGCTTCCCGCTCTATCCCGGCGTGATATGACCGCCTACCGCATCCTCGTCGTCGAGGACGACGCGGTGATAGCCGCGGCGGTGGCCAGGCATATAGGCGCCTGGGGCTGCGAGGTGCGCGTCGCAAGGGACTTCGCCGACATCATGGGCGAGTTCACGGCCTTCGAGCCGCAGCTGGTGCTGCTGGACATCGCCCTGCCCTTCTACAACGGCTACCACTGGTGCAGCGAGATACGCCGCGTGTCACGCGTGCCGGTAATCTTCATCTCCAGCGCCTCGGACAACATGAACATCGTCATGGCCATGAACATGGGCGCGGACGACTTCATCGCCAAGCCCTTCGACCTCGACGTGCTCACGGCCAAGGTGCAGGCCCTGCTGCGCCGTGCCTACGATTTCGCCGGCGGGGCCGGCGTCCTCTCGGCGCAGGGCGCGACGCTGGACCTGAACGCCGGCACGCTGGAGTATGAGGGCCGCGCGCTGGACCTGACCAAGAACGAGCTGCGCATACTCCAGACCCTGCTGGAGAAGGCCGGGCAGGTGGTCAGCCGCGACGAGCTGATGCTCCGGCTCTGGCAGACGGACAGCTTCGTGGACGAGAACACCCTGACCGTCAACATCACCCGCCTGCGCAAGAAGCTCTCCGCCCGGGGCCTGGACGACCTCATAAAGACCAGGAAGGGCCAGGGCTATATAGTCGAGCGCTGAGCGCCCCGGCCGGGACATCCGCCCCGAGGAGCGAGCGCGCAATAAAGCCCCAGTCCGCGGACTGGGGCCTTATTGCGCGCTGAGCGGTGCTGCGGCCGCCGCCGGCCGAAGGGCGGGGGGCCATTTTGGGGCATTGAAAGTCCTCGACGGCCTTTCAAGCCGGTTAATATATGTCCTCCACCACGCTCTCGGGCGGGCGGGTGAGCAGGTCGGGATTCTTGAGGTAGTAGCGCAGGTACTTGAAGGCCCTGGCGTAATAGCTGCCGTCACAGATGCGCTCGTCGCAGACTATCTTGTAGTCCACAAACTTGCGTTGTACCACCTCGCCGTCGGGGTTGAGCCCGGTCTCCATGCGCTTGGCGCCGAAGGCCAGGAACACGGGCAGGTTGCCGAAGTTGTAGATGTGGTGGTAGATGGGTGGGATGCCCAGGCTGCCGAGGTCGGTGATTATCATCGAGCCGTGGAAGGGGCTGACGTTCAGCAGCGCCGTGGGCAGCCAGTCGAAGTAGTCCAGCACCCGGATGACCCAGACGGCGAACTTGAGCAGCAGCCTCGGCAGCTTGAGCAGCGTCCTCGCCGTGACCTCCGTGCCGCTGTCGTCGGAGGCGCGGATCTCCTCCACGGCGGCGTTCATCTTCTTGTATATGTCGTAGACGGTGTCCGTCGGCTCAAAGACCACCTTCGCGACGGTCTCCTCGCTTTCGATATTGACGCTGCGCTTGACCATCATGTCCACCGTGATGTCGTTGCGGGCGTAGACCCTCTGCCCGGCGACGAAGCGGTTGAGGCCCGGCATATGGGAGACGACGCGCACGTAGGCCGCGATGAACATATGCAGCATACCCAGGCCCTTGTAGCCGGCGCGGCGCTGCTCGCGCAGCCAGCGGTCGGTCTCGGTGATGTCCACCTCGCCCTCGAAGTAGTTGCACGCGTCGCTGCGGTCGCGCATTATGTAGGGCGTGAAGGAGATGATGGGCGAGAGGGTGCGCAGCCTGCGCCCCTCCTTGCGGTCGCCGAAACGCTTCTGGTGTTTATCAGCCATGGAGAAGCCTCCTATTACTTGAGTGTAACTAAGACATTATAATACGACTTTTCCACTAAGGCAAGACAATTTTTGATTAAGTCACAAAATAGACATACTTTCGTACACATTGACAAAAAATTCACGCATAAAACTCATGCGAGATTGTGACGCTTAAGCTAGAGATTATGCACAAAAGAGCTTGCTTCTTGCGGAGGATTTTGATATTATTACTTTATAGTTTACGGGCGGAAATGGGGCGAGAGCGCCGCTTCCGCTTTTTGGCAGGAGGTGTATCAATGTCCTTTGAAGCGATCACAGCGATCGAGGAAGCCGAAGCCAACGCGAGACGCATGAAAGCCGAGGCGGCCGCCGCGGCCAAGGCTGCCGAGGCTGCCGCGGCCGGGGAGGGGAAGTCCGCCCTGGAAGCGGCTAAGACGAAGGCCGCGGCGGAGGTGAGCCAGCTGCGCGCCAAGTCAGACGAAAAAGCCAAGCAGGACGCGCTGGAGCTGGCCTCCGACACGGAGAACAGGAAGGCCGCCATGCGCGCCAGGGCCGACGCGCGCATGGAGAAAGCGGCGGCGCTCATTGTGGAAAGGGTAGTGAACGGCTGATATGGCTATCGTAAAGATGAAAAAGCTGCGTCTGGCCGTCATGGCCCGCGAGCGCAAGGCCCTGCTGAAGGACCTGCTGCTGCTGGGCTGCGTCGAGTTCAGCGAACCCGGGGAGCTGGAGGGGGAGGAGTATCCCAACCTCTCCCGCTGCAAGAGCGGGGAGCTGGGCGCCGACCGCGCCGACCATACGCTGCTGACGGACGCGATCCGGCTCATGGACAGGTACGCGCCCGCCAAGGGCGGCTTCCTAAAGCCGCTGCCAGAGGCCGGGCTGGACTCCGTCCTGGATGAGCGGCCGCTGCCTGCGGACCTCGCCATTGCCGAGAAGGTCACCGGCAAGGAGGAGGAGATCCGCCGCGCCGCGAGCGAGACGGCCCGCCTGGAGGCGGCCGCGCAGGCCCTGGCCCCCTGGCTGGAGCTGGACGTGCCGCTGAACTTCAAGGGTACGGCTTCCACCGTGTTCGTCACGGGCAGCCTGCCCGCCGCCGCGGAGACGGCCGACGTGGACGCGGCCCTGGGCGCCGCGGCGCCGGAGGCGCAGCTTTTCACTGTCTCCTCCGACAAGATGCTCAGGTATCTGGCGCTCGTCTGCATGAAGGACGAGTACGACGCGGCGCTCGAGGCGCTGCGCCCCTACGGCTTCAACCTCACCGGCCCGGGCGAGTACGCCGGGACGGCCCGCGAGGAGACCGCGAAGATAGAGCTGAGGCTCCGCGGCCTCGCCGAGCAGAAGCAGAGGCTTTCGGGCGAGATTGCCCAGCTGGCCTCCCACCGCGCAGAGCTGAAGCTGCGCGCGGACATGCTGTCAACCAAGATAGCGAGGGCGGAGGCTGAGGAAAAGCTGATGGAGACCGAGAGCACGGTCCTCCTGCAGGGCTGGGTCCCCGCGGAGAAGGTGGAAGGGCTTTCGCGAGTCCTCGGCAAATACGACTGCGCCTGGGAGACGGCGGATCCCACGGACGAGGAGATCCCCGAGGTCCCCGTCCAGCTCAAGAACAACCGCTTCACCCGCGCGCTCAACATGGTCACGGAGATGTACTCGCTCCCGGCCTACAACAACGTGGACCCCAACCCGCTCATGGCGCCGTTCTTCATCCTGTTTTACGGCATCATGCTCGCGGATATGGGCTACGGCGTACTTATGATCATCGCGGCGGTCGTGGTCCTGGCCAAGGCCAAGCCCCGCAAGGGTATGCGCAACTTCTTTGAGCTGATGCTCTGGTGCGGCATTTCGACCACGATCTGGGGCGCGATTACGGGCGGCCTCTTCTCCGACGCGCCGCTGCAGATTGCGCAGATCCTCAACCCGGACACCACCTGGACCGGCCTGCCGGCGCTGTTCACCCCGCTCAACGACACCATCATGATCCTGATCGGCGCGATGTGCCTGGGCTTTGTGCAGATCATCACCGGCATGATCATCAACGTGGTCATAAAGGTCAAGCGCGGCGAGATCTTCTCCGCCGTGTTCGAGGAAGGCACCTGGTTCGTGCTCTTCGCCGGCGTCGCCTGCCTGGCCCTGGGCGTCGGCAACGTCGCGGGCGTACCCGTGGTCGTCGTCATCGGCGCCGTGATGCTCTTCATCGGCTCTGCCAAGGGCAAGAAGGGCTTCGGCATCATCACCGGCTTCATCGCCGCCATATATAACGGCGTGACCGGCTACTTCGGCGACATACTCAGCTACTCGCGTCTGATGGCCCTGATGCTGGCCGGCAGCGTTATCGCTCAGGTCTTCAACACCATCGGCGCCATAGCCGGGAACATCTTCGTGTTCCTGCTCATATCCCTCGTGGGCAACGCGCTGAACTTCGCGCTCAACCTGCTCGGCTGCTTCGTCCACGACCTGAGGCTCCAGTGCCTGGAGTACTTCGGCAAGTTCTATGAGGACGGCGGCAAGCCGTTCAAGCCCCTCGCGATCAATACAAAATACGTAACAGTCACCAACGACAACTAAGAGGAGGAAAACAAAATGTTAGAACAGTTTGGCGGAATGGCTCTCGGCCTGCTCGGCGCGGGTCTCGCGGCGGCTCTCAGCGGCGTTGGCTCCGCTATCGGCACCGGCATCGCCGGCGAGGCGGGCGCGGGTCTCCTTTGCGAGGACCCCAGCAAGTTCGGTAAAGTCATGATCCTGCAGGTCATCCCCGGCACGCAGGGCCTGTACGGCCTGGTCGTATGGTTCTTCGCCAGCTTCTCCATGGGCCTGCTGGACGGCAGCATCGTCGACCTGACCGTCACCGAAGGCCTCCGCTACTTCGTCGCCTGCATCCCGATGGCCCTCGGCGGCTGGCTGTCCGCTATCGCACAGGGCAAGGTGGCCGCGGCGTCCATCAACCTCCTGGCCAAGAAGCCTGACGACTGGTCCAAGGGCATGGTCCTCTGCATCACCGTCGAGTTCTACGCCATACTCTCCCTGCTGGCCTCCATGCTCATGATCCTCAACATCGGCTGATGTTGCCCAGCGAGGGTCAGAGCCATGAAGGGAATAGATAGGATAACCTCGCGCATCCTCGCCGACGCCGAGGCCGAGTGCGCCGCGCTCAAGAAGGAGAGCGACGCGCGCATAGAGGCCATCCGCGCCGAGAACGAGAAGCGCGCGCAGGACGAATACTGGCGCCTCGTCCGCGAAGGCGTCAAGGACACAGAGCAGCGCGTCCAGCGCATGGACCGCACCGCCCGCCTCGAGGCCAAGAAGAGCGTCCTGAACATGAAGCAGGACGCCGTGACCAGGGCCTTCGAGCTGGCCAAGGGCAAGGTGGCCGAGCTGCCTGAGCGCGACTACGTCGCCTTCCTCGCCCGCGAGGCCGCCGCTGCGGCGATTACGGGCCAGGAGGAGGTCGTGTTCTGCGAGCGCGACCGCGCCGCCGTCGGCGCTAAGGCCGTCAAGGCCGCCAACGAGGCCCTCGCCGCCAAGGGTATGCCCGCCGCGCTCACGCTCTCCGACGAGACGCGCGAGATGGCCGGCGGCCTGATACTCAAGCAGGGCGACATCGAGGTCAACTGCACCGTGGACACCCTGCTCGACCTCGCCAGGGGCGAGCTGGCCGCGCGCGTCGCGCAGGTGCTTTTTGAGGACTGAGGCTGCGTCGGGCAGCGCAAAATTACGGGCAGGGAGGTAAGGTCTTGGCTAAAAAGGTTAAGAACACCGAGTACCTGATGCTCTCGTCCATGCTTCGGGCGAGGGAGGCGGGTATGCTAACCCGCGAACGGATGGACCGTATGCTCTCCGCGCCCAGTTTTCAGGAGGCAGCAAAGCTCCTAACCGACTGTGGTTACGAGGACATGTCCGGCTGCGACGCGGCCGGAGTGGACGCGGCGCTCTCCCGCAGGAGGGCGGCGGTTTTCGCCGAGATGGCGAACATGGCCCCGCAGGGCGAGGTCGTGGACATCTTCAGGGTAAAATACGATTATCACAACATCAAGACGCTCGTCAAGGCTAAGGCCATGGGCGTGGACGCGTCGCGGCTGCTCTCCGGCTGCGGGCGCGTGAGCGCGCAGGCGCTTGCCGAGGCGGCGGCCGAGGAGGGCGGACTGAACTCCCTGCCGCAGGACATGGCGGAGGCCTGGACTGAGGCGGAGGGGCTGCTGGCCCGCACCGGCAACCCGCAGCTGGCCGACTTCGCGCTCGACCGGCGCTATTTCGCCGAGCTGAACGCCCTGGCCGCTGCCGCCGGCAGCAAGCTGCTGGGCGAGTACGTCCGCACGCTGATCGACAGCGCCAACCTGCGCGCCGCGGTGCGCACCGTGCGCATGGGCAAGGACCGCGCGTTCATGCTCCAGGCCATGGCCCCCGGCGGCAGCGTGGACTGCGAGGCGCTCGCCAGGGCCGCCGAGAGCGGCGAGGGCCTGGCCGCCGCCTTCAACGCCACCGCGCTGGAGAAGGCCGCCGCGCTGGGCGCCGCGGCGCTCAAGGGCGGCGCGATGACCGCCTTCGAGCTGGAGTGCGACAACGCCGTCGCCGGGCGCCTGGCCGCCGCCAAGATGATCCCCTTCGGCGCGGAGCCTGTCGCGGAGTACCTCGCGCTTGTGGAGTGCGAGATAACCGCCGCGCGCATGATCCTAACCGGGCGCCTGGCCGGCATAGAGCCGGAAGTCATACGGGAAAGGCTGCGTGATATAAATGCTTAAGATTGCAGTTATCGGCGGCGCCGACACCGTCATGGGCTTCAAGGCCCTGGGCCTGGACGTGTTCCCCGCGGCGGGGCAGGAGGAGGCCCGCGAGGTCTTCCGCCGCGTGACGAGGGAATCGGAAGCGGAATACGCCATCATCTACGTCGAGGAGAACCTTGCCGGTTACCTCGAGCACGAGATCGCGCGGTACAAGGACGTCCCAAGTCCCGCGATCATACTCATCCCAGGCAGGGAAGGCCCCCTGGGTCTCGGCCAGAGCGCCCTGAAGGCCGCGGTCGAGAAGGCCGTTGGGACAGATATTTTGTAAAGAGGGTTTGCAGATGAGCGGAATTGTAACGAAAGTATCAGGCCCGCTGGTCGTCGCCGAGGGACTTGCCGACGCCAACGTGTCGGACGTCGTCCGCGTGGGCAGCCAGCGGCTGATAGGCGAAATACTTAACATGACGGGCGACAGCGCCTCCATCCAGGTCTACGAGGAGACCTCGGGCCTCGGCCCCGGCGCCGAGGTGGAGACCACCGGCCTGCCCCTCTCCGTCGAACTCGGCCCCGGTATGCTGGAGAACATCTACGACGGTATCCAGCGCCCCCTGCCCGAGATACGCGAACAGAGCGGCGAGTGCATCGCCCGCGGCGTCCAGGTCCCCGCGCTGAACCGCACGCGCGTCTGGCATTTTGACGCGGTCGCTAAGCCGGGCGACAAGGTGTCCGCCGGCGACGTCATCGGCACCGTGCAGGAGACCCCCGCGGTGCTGCACAAGATCATGGTGCCTCCCGGAATGAGCGGCACTATAAAGAGCGTCGTGAGCGGCGACTACACCGTCGAGCAGACCGTGGCCATCCTCGCCGACGACAAGGGCGAGACGCATGAGCTGAACCTCATCCAGCGCTGGCCCGTCCGCGTGCCGCGCCCCTACCTGGCCAAGCACACCCCGGACCGCCCGATGAACTCCGGCCAGCGCGTCATAGACACGCTCTTCCCCATAGCCAAGGGCGGCACCGCGGCCGTCCCCGGCCCCTTCGGCTCCGGCAAGACCGTCGTCCAGCACCAGCTGGCGAAGTGGTCCGACGTCGACATAGTCGTCTACATCGGCTGCGGCGAGCGCGGCAACGAGATGACCGACGTCCTTATGGAGTTCCCCGAGCTGACCGACCCGCGCAACGGCGAGCCGCTGATGAAGCGCACGGTGCTTATCGCCAACACCTCCGATATGCCCGT
>CALWYT010000116.1 GCA_944385835.1 uncultured Oscillospiraceae bacterium
CGGAGGACACGACGGAGGAGTGGCGCGGATACTACATAGCGGCCCTCTGGCGCGGCGAGGCCGCGCCGCCGCCGGACGGGGCAAAAAACTGCCGCTATCTGTCAGCTATATTGCGCAAGGAGGACTGAAATATGGACGCATTTGACCGCATTATGGAGCTGAGCCGCGAGGGGCTGTACTGCGCGCAGATAATGGTGCAGTTGGCCCTGGACGCGGAGGGCAAGGAAAACCCGGAGCTTGTGCAGGCCGTGCGCGGGCTGTGCGGCGGCTTTGCCTGGTCGGGCGGCCCCTGCGGCGCGCTCAGCGGCGGCGTGTGCTTCCTGAGCCTGCTGGCCCGGGAACTGGAGCCGGATGAGAAAATCAGGATGATAGGCGAGTTCCACGACTGGTTCCGCGCGCGCACGGCCCAGTACGGGGGCGAAAACTGCGAGAACATCGAGCGCGGCGACAGCGCCAATATGCTCACGATCTGCCCCGGCGTCATAATGGACAGCTACGAAAAGTGCGTCGAGCTGCTGGAGGCGAGGGGCCTCGCGTGAAGTACGAGGCCTTTTCCGCAACCGAGAGCGTCTGCCCCGTCTGCCTGCGCGTGATACCCGCCGAGAGGTCAGTGGGCGAGGACGGGTTCGTCTACCTTGTCAAGCGCTGCCCCGAGCACGGCGAGTTCTCCGCGCTCATCTGGGAGGGCGACGTCGTGGACTACCTCCTCTGGGGCGGCGCGGAGGGCCGCCCCGCGCGCGGCGGCCCCGGCGGGCGGCCCGCGCCCTCCTGCCCCTACGCCTGCGGGCTGTGCGGCGAGCATGAGAGCGCGGGCTGCTGCGTGCTGCTGGAGCTTACGGCGCACTGCAACCTCGGCTGCCCGGTCTGCTTCGCCTCCGCGGGCGATGGCGGCGCCGGGCCGACGCTCGAGGAGGTCGCGGCAATCTACGATATGCTCATGGACAGGGGCGGGCCATACAACATACAGCTCTCCGGCGGCGAGCCGACAGTGCGCGACGACCTGCCCGAGATCGTCCGGCTCGGCCGCGAGAGGGGCTTTAGCTTTTTCCAGCTGAACACCAACGGCCTGCGGCTGGCCGCCGACGCCTCCTACGCCGTCGCGCTCAGGGAGGCGGGCGTCAGCTGCGCCTTTTTGCAGTTCGACGGCCTGCGCGCCGGGACATATACGGCCCTGCGCGGCCGGGACCTGACGGAAACCAAGCTGCGCGCCGTCGAAAACTGCGCCGCCGCCGGGCTGCCCGTCGTCCTGGTGCCTACGCTTGCCGGAGGCGTCAACATGGACGAGATCGGGGACATACTCCGCCTCGCGCTCAGCCGCGCGCCCGCCGTGCGCGGGGTGCATTTCCAGCCGCTGAGCCGCTTCGGCCGCTGCGCCCTGCCGGACGGCGGGCGCGTCACGATACCGCGCGTCCTGCGCGAAATCGAGCGGCAGACCGGCGGGCTGATGCGGCGCGAGCACTTCGCCGGAGGCGGGGCGGAGAACCCGTACTGCTCCTTCCACGCCAGCTACCGCCTCGGCGACGGCGGCGCGCTCACCGCCCTGCCGCGCCGGCGCGGCGCGTGCTGCAGCTCCGCGGCGGCGCGGGACTTCGTCGCCGGGCGCTGGGGCGCGTCCAGCGGAGGCGAGGGCGGCGACGGCTTCGACGCCTTCCTGCGCGAGGCCGCGCTGCGCGTATTCACCGTATCTGGCATGGTCTTTCAGGACGCGGACACCCTCGACCTGGAGCGGCTGCGCCGCTGCCACATCTGCGAGGCGGACCTCGAGCGCGGCATGGTCCCCTTCTGCGCGTACAACCTTACCGCCCGCGACGGCAGGGCGCTTTACCGCAGATGAGGCGCTCGGCCCTGGACAAGTACATATGCGAGCTGGAGGGCCTCCCGGCGCTCAGCCGCGAGGCCCTGGAGGCGCTGCAGCTGCGGCGGCTAAACGAGCTTCTCTCGCGCGAGAAGGCTCGCGGCGGCTTCTACCGCGGCCTGCCCGCCGGGGTGGGCAGCCTTGCGGAGCTGTCCGCGCTGCCCTTCACCACGGCGGAGGAGCTTTCCGCCAACGCGCCCGGGCTGCTGCTCACATCCCAGGCGGAGGTGGAGCGGATAATCTCAGGCGTCACCAGCGGCACCACCGGCCCGGCCAAGCGCGTGTTCTACACGCGGCGCGACCTGGAGCACACCGTCGGCTTCTTCGCCGCCGGGATAAGCGAATTCACCTCGCCCGGCGACAGCGTGCTCATAGCCATGCCCTTCTCCGGCCCCGACGGGCTGGGGGAGCTTATCTGCCGCGCCGTCGCCAGCCTCGGCGCAAACCCGGTCCGCGCCGGCGTGGGCCGGAGTCTCGGCGAGCTGGCCGGGCTGACGCGCCGCTTCTCCCCCGCGGCCTACATAGGCATGAGCGTCCCGCTGCTGGGCCTGCTGCGCTACATGGGCCGCTCCAGCCTCTCCCGCGCGCTCGTCTCCGGCGACGCCTGCCCCGAAGGCGTCTGCGCCGGGATCGAGCGGCTGCTGGGTACGCGGCTCTTCCCGCACTACGGCTCGCGCGAGATGTGCCTGGGCGGGGCCGTGACCTGCGCGGCGCACAGCGGTATGCACATCAGGGAAAACCATATACTGGTTGAGATTGTCGATAAAAACGGCCGCGTCCTGCCGGATGGCGAGCGCGGCGAGCTGGTTATAACCACTCTGGATATGGAGGCGATGCCGCTCATACGCTATCGGACGGGCGACGTCGCGCGCATAGTCCCCGGCCCCTGCGCCTGCGGCTGCGTCTGCCGCAGGCTGGAGCGGGTTTCCCGCGCGGAGGACGTCATGGAGCGGCTGGACAGCGCGCTCTTCCGCCTGCCGGGGCTTGTCGATTACCGCGCCTCGCTCGGCCCGGACGGCGCGCTGCTGCTGGACGCCGTCGGCAGCGTACGCGCCGGGCAGCTCGAGGAGGCCTGCGCCGCCCTCGGCTTCGCCGCCCGCGCGAAGGTGCGCCCGGTAAGCGCGGGCTTTCGCGGGAGCTATCCGGGCAAGCGCAGCCTGACCGAGGCCGCCGCGGCGCAGCCGGTGTGACGTACTCCGTCGCCGGCGCGCCGCGGCGCTTTGCTCACGCGCGGACGGAGATCAGCTGTGCGGCTATGGAGATGGCTATCTCCGCCGGGGTCTCCGCCTTTATGTCCAGCCCTATCGGCGTCGTCACAAGGTCGCACTCGGCCTCGCTCAGGCCGAACTTCTCGATAAGCTCGCGCCTCACGCCCGCGGCCTTGGCGCGGGAGCCGATGACGCCCACATAGCGCGGCCGCAGCGGCAGCACCTGAGCCTGCACGACGGTGTCGTAGGCGTGGCCGCGGGTCATGACGCAGACGTAATCGTCCGGCGTGATGTCCACGCTGTCCGCGATGCGCGTGAAGTCTATGAGCTTCACCTCCTCCGCGCCCGGGAACAGCTCCGGCCGCGTGAAGGCCTCGCGGTCGTCAAGGACGACGCAGCGGAAGCCCACTCCGCTGAGCACCGGCTCCAGGGCCTGGGCCACGTGGCCGCCTCCGAAGATGTACACCCTCCCGGCGGAGCAGAGCTGCTCGGCGAATACGTCGTGCCCCGCGTCCTTTATGCGCGCCGGCTTCGCCCCCAGCCTGGGCGCGAGCCAGGCGGGCGCCTCCTCGCGGTCCGTAAGCGAAAGCGCGCCGTCGCCGGCTAGGTCGCTGAGGAGCCAGAAGCTCTCCCCCAGCTCGAAGCGGCGCGCGGCGTCCTCGCAGAGCGCGATGGTCCCGGCGTCGCCTCCGGGTATGAACTGGAAGCAGACCTCGACCGCCCCGCCGCAGATCATGCCCAGGTTCTCCACGTCGTCGCGCGTGAGAGCGAAGTCGTGGCGGTGCGAGGCGCGTTCGGCGAGGCACTTCGCTGCGATCTGCTCGCTTCGGTACTCCACCGCGCCGCCGCCTATGGTGCCGTACACGCGGCCCTCCGCGCCCACAAGCATACGCGCGCCCGCGCCGCGCGGCGTGGCGCCCGACGAGGCAACCACGCCGACAAGGACCATATCCTCGTTCGCGCGCAGGCGCTCAGCGAGAAGTTTAAGCAGCTTTTTCATATTATTACTCCCTTTCTGGCAGCCAGTTTTTTCAGATTCAGGGCGGCCGCATAGCGCCGCTCCATGGCCCGCGCGCCCTCCGGCGTGTCGATTTTCCGCGCGCTGGCCTCAAAGCGCTGCTCCAGCGTGCAGCGCTGCGTGCCTATGAACAGCTTGTCTGCGAGGAACACCGCGGCCGCGGCGTCCAGCGTCTCGCCCGCGTGGTCGTTGTGCAGGGCGACGCAGCCGGCCAGGCCGCCATAGCCCAGCTCGTCCAGCCAGGCCGCGCCCAGGCCCGCGTGGTCCGGCTCTCCCCTGGCGATGTCGTGCAGCAGTCCCGCGCACAGGGCCTTATCCGCGTCCAGCCCAAGCCGCCCGGCCAGTCCGGCGGCCAGCTGCGCGACGGCGCGGCTGTGCTCGACCGCCCTCTGCGGCGTCCCCGCCGCCCTGAGCAGCAGCAGGCAGAGCCGCTCGTCCGGCTCCGGCCTGGGCAGCACTGGCGGCGAGGCCCCCAGCGCCCTCTCGCCCTCCACGGCCAGCTCCACATAGGAGCCGTACGGGATCTTTATCCGCTCTTCGCCAAGGCTCTCCAGATACAGCGCGACGACGCCCGAGTGCGTCACTGCGCACGCGCCGCCGCCCGGCTTGAGCACCTCGCCCATAGCGGCGGTAAAGCGCCCGAGAGCGGCGGCCTCGCTTTCCCCGCCGGGAGGCGGGACGCGCTCGTGCGCGCGCCGCGCGTACAGCTCCGGCCAGCGCGAGCGTATCTCCGTGAAGCTCAGCCCGTCCCACTCGCCGGCGTCCATCTCCGCAAGCCCGGGGAGGACGGATACGGGCCGCGCGAACTGCGCGGCCGTCTCCGCCGCACGGCGCAGCGGGCTGGAAAACAGCACCACGTCCCGGCGCGGGAAATATTCCGCGAGCAGCGCCGCCTCCATGCGGCCCACGGCCGAGAGCGGCAGGTTGGTGCGCCCCAGGCACATCCTCTCGCCGCCGGGGAAATCCGGCTTGCCGTGACGTATCAGGTAACAGCTTTTCATCTCCGTCCCCCTTGCGCTCATCGCATCTTGCCTTAGAATATAGTAACTCACGCGGCGGGAAGTGTCAATGCCCGCCGCCGGGCGCATTTGCACTTGCGAAAGCGGCGCTTTCATGTTATGGTATTATTAGTGAATTATAGACAGGGAAAGAGGGTACACCATGATAAATAACGCCATTGCCCGGCTTGTCTCCTACGCTCTCGACAAGGGCCTCATCGCCGAGTGCGAGTACAACTGGGCCGTAAACAGCCTGCTCGACGCGCTGCAGCTTGACAGCTTCACCGACCCCGGCCGCTACACCGGCGAAGTGGACCTTGCCGCCACTCTCGGCGAGCTGTGCGACGACGCCTACGCGCGCGGCGTGCTCAAGGAGGACTCCGTCGTTTACCGCGACCTCTTCGACACCGAGCTGATGGGCCGCCTGACGCCGCGCCCGGCGCAGGTGATCGAGCGGTTCAACTCCCTGCGGGAGGCCGACCCCCGCGCCGCCACCGACTGGTTCTACGCCTTCAGCCAGGACACCAACTACATCCGCCGCGACCGCATTGCCAAGGATATGCAGTGGAAGGCCGCCACGGACTACGGCGAGCTGGACATCACCATCAACCTCTCCACGCCGGAGAAGGACCCCAAGGCCATCGCCGCCGCCCGCGACCTGCCCGCCTCCAACTACCCTCGCTGCCAGCTCTGCGCCGAAAACGAGGGCTACGCCGGCCGCGTCAACCACCCCGCCAGGCAGAACCACCGCGTCGTGCCTATAACCATCTCCGGCAAGCCCTGGTTCCTGCAGTACTCGCCCTACGTCTACTACAACGAGCACTGCATCTGCCTCAACCGCGAGCACACTCCGATGAAGATAGACCGCGACTGCTTCGCCAAGCTGCTGGACTTCGTCCGCCAGTTCCCGCACTACTTCGTCGGCTCCAACGCCGACCTGCCCATCGTCGGCGGCAGCATACTCGCCCACGACCACTTCCAAGGCGGGCGCTACACCTTCGCCATGGAGCGCGCGCCGGTCGAGCTGGGCTTCAGCTTCCCCGGCTACGAGGACGTCTCCGCCGGCATAGTCAAGTGGCCGATGAGCGTCGTGCGCATCTCCTGCCGCGACAGCGCGCGGCTGGTTGACCTGGCCGACAAAATCCTCGGCAGGTGGCGCGGCTACACAGACGAGGCCGCGGTCATATACGCCGAAACGGACGGCGTGCCGCACAACACGATAACGCCCATAGCCCGCCGCCGCGGCGAGGACTTTGAGCTTGACCTGGTGCTTCGCAACAACCTCACGACCGAGGAGCACCCGCTGGGCCTCTACCACCCGCACGCGGAGCTGCACCACATCAAGAAGGAGAACATAGGCCTCATCGAGGTCATGGGCCTGGCCGTGCTGCCCGCGCGCCTCAAGGCCGAGCTGGCCGCCGTCGCCGGCGGCCTGGTCTCCGGGGCCGACCTGCGCGCGGACGAGCTGACCGCCAAGCACGCCGCCTGGGCCGAGGGCTTCCGGGGCAGGTACGACATAAACGCCGGGAACGCCCTGGAAATAGTCCAGAGGGAGACCGGCCTGGTCTTTGCCAAGGTGCTGGAGCACGCCGGCGTCTACAAGCGCGACGCGGCCGGGCGCGAGGCCTTCCTGCGCTTCCTCGCCACGGTCTGAGCCGCTGGGAAACAATTTTCCTGTTGGGACTATTGTGCTAAAAATTGAACGCATAGTACTATCTATCCATATCGTATAAGGTAGAATAAGCACTGGTAAACGGCGGCTGCGGCGACGCTGCGCGCGCCGTTCATATGAGCGGCCGGCCTGCGCGGCGGCCGCTCCTCTCCCGGGAAAATCAGGCGGCGCTCGCCGCCTCTCGCATGCAGATAGAGCAGACAGAAAGGATGGATACTATGAACGAACCTGTACTGGTAGTCATGGCCGCCGGCATGGGCAGCCGCTTCGGCGGGCTGAAGCAGATAACCTCCGTCGACGACCAGGGCCACAAGATTATCGACTTCTCGCTTTTCGACGCGCGCCGCGCCGGCTTCAAGAATGTCGTGTTCATCATCAAGCACGCCATCGAGGACGATTTCAAGGCCGCCATCGGCTCCCGCATGGAGAAGTACTTCGACGTCCGCTACGCCTTCCAGGAGCTGGACCGCCTGCCGGAGGGCTACAGCGTCCCCGCCGGGCGTGAGAAGCCCTGGGGTACCGCGCACGCCATCGCCTGCGCCGCCGAGGCCGTGGACGGCCCCTTCGCCGTCATCAACGCCGACGACTTTTACGGCCGCAGCGCCTACCAGACCATCTATGACTTCCTCGCCGCCCAGACCGACCCCACCGAGCAGGCCATGGTCGGCTATCTGCTGAAGAACACCGTCACCGAGAACGGCCACGTCGCCCGCGGCGTCTGCGAGGCCCGCGACGGCTACCTCACCGACGTGGTGGAGCACACCCACATCGAGAAGCGCCCCGACGGCATCGTGTACACCGACGACGGCGTCAACTTTGTCCCCCTGGCCGACGACACCATCGTGTCCATGAACCTCTGGGGCTTCAGCCGCGAGATGATGAAGGAGTTCACCGGGCGCTTCGCCGCCTTCCTGGACGCCAACCTGCCCGTCAACCCCACCAAGTGCGAGTATTTCCTGCCCAGCGTGGCCAACGCGCAGATACACGAGAACCTGGGCCGCATCCGCGTGCTCCACACCGACGAGACCTGGTACGGCGTGACCTACCGCGAGGATCTGCAATCCGTCTGGGACGCCATCGCCCGGATGAAGAGCGAGGGTATCTACCCGGAAAGGCTGTGGGAAAATGACTGACAACGTACTCAGGCACTTCGCCCTCGACGGGGCCGTCGCCCTCTGCGAGCGCTACGGCTTCGGCCACATAAACGAGACCTACCGCGTCGTCACCGAAAACGACGCCTGGTACATCCTCCAGAAGGTGAACCACCACGTCTTTACCGACGTCCCCGCCCTGATGGAGAACGTCGCCGCCGTCACCGGCTATCTTGCTCAGCACGTCGACGACCCGCGCGGGGCCATGCAGCTGGTACACACCACCGAGGGTATGCCCTATTACCTAGACGAGGCGGGCGATTACTGGCGCGTCTACGTCTTTATCCGCGACAGCATCTGCCTGCAGAAGGCCGAGACCGCCGAGGACTTTTACGAGAGCGCGATCGCCTTCGGCGGCTTCCAGCAGCTGATGGCCGGCTTCCCGGCGGCGACGCTGCACGAGACCATCCCGAACTTCCACAACACCATCGACCGCTACGCCAAGTTCAAGGCCGCCGTCGCGGCGGACAAGCTCGGCCGCGCCGCCTCCGTACAGGAGGAGATAAACTTCCTCCTCGCGCGCGAGCAGGAGATGAGCACGCTGCACACTCTGCGCCTGAGCGGCGAGCTGCCGCTGCGCGTCACGCACAACGACACCAAGCTCAACAACGTAATGCTCGACGCCAAGACCCGCAAGGGCCTGTGCGTGATAGACCTCGACACGGTCATGCCCGGCCTCTCCCTCTACGACTACGGCGACTCCATACGCTTCGGCGCCGCCACCGCCGCGGAGGACGAGAAGGACGCCAGCCTGATGGGCATAGACCTCGGCCTCTTCCGCGTCTATACGCGCGGCTTCCTCACCGCCTGCCCCGGCCTCACGGAGCTGGAGGTGGAGCTTATGCCCCTCGGCGCCAAGACGATGACGCTGGAGTGCGGTATGCGCTTCCTCACAGATTACCTCGACGGCGACGTGTACTTCGCCATCCACTACCCTGAGCACAACCTCGTCCGCACGCACACCCAGCTGGCGCTGGTCGCGGACATGGAGAAGAACTGGGATAAAATGCAGCAGATTGTTAAGGAGGAACACAAGAAATGAAAGTTTTGGTAACCGGCGGCAGCGGCTACATCGGCAGCCACACCTGCGTCGAGCTTCTGAACCTCGGCTACGAGGTCGTCGTGGTCGACAACCTCTCCAACTCCAGCCCCGTCGCCGTGGAGCGCGTGGAGATGCTCACCGGCAAGAACGTTCCCTTCTACAAGTACGACGTCCGCGACGCCGAAAAGCTCGCCTCCATCTTCGAAGAGCACAAGATCGACTGCGTCATCCACTTTGCCGGCCTCAAGGCCGTGGGCGAGAGCGTGCAGATGCCGCTGGAGTACTACTCCAACAACATCGACTCCACCCTGGTGCTCTGCAGGGTCATGCGCGAGCACGGCTGCAAGAAGATCATCTTCTCCTCCTCCGCCACGGTGTACTCCGGCGACAACGAGATGCCCCTGCGCGAGACCTCCAAGACCGGCAACTGCACCAACCCCTACGGTTGGACCAAGTATATGTGCGAGCAGATCCTCCGCGACGCCGCCAAGGCCGACCCGGAGTGGAGCGTCGTGCTGCTGCGCTACTTCAACCCCGTCGGCGCGCATGAGAGCGGCGAAATCGGCGAGGACCCGCGCGGCATCCCCAACAACCTGATGCCCTACATCTCCCAGACCGCCATCGGCCGCCGCGAGTGCCTGAACGTCTTTGGCAACGACTACCCGACCCCCGACGGCACCGGCGTGCGCGACTATATCCACGTCGTCGACCTGGCCCGCGGCCACGTCGCCGCCATCGACTACCTGATGGCCAACAAGGGCGAGGGCGTGTTCAACCTCGGCACCGGCAAGGGCTACAGCGTGCTGGACATGGTCCACGCCTTTGAGCGCGCGAATAACGTCAAGGTGCCGTACAAGATTGTCGGCCGCCGCGCCGGCGACCTCGCGGTCTGCTACGCCGACCCCAGCAAGAGCGCCGAGGTGCTCCACTGGAAGGCCACCCACGACCTGGACGATATGTGCCGCGACACCTGGCACTGGCAGAGCAAGAACCCGAACGGCTACGAGGGCTGAACAGCCTGCGAGGGCTGGACAGGCCAAATTTAAAGGAGGAAGGCGAGAGCCTTCCTCCTTTTCTCATTTTCATTGGCTCCGGGGCCGGCGGGCGGCGGTCACAGGCAGCCGCCCGCCGTATCAGGTCCCGGCGCGCGGGGCCTCAGGCCTCGTCCACTATCTGGGGCCTGTAGCCCTCGGCCTGCTCGATCCAGTCGAGCAGCTGGGCGCGGAGGCCGTCGCGCACGGCGTCGTAGTCGTGGTTGCCGGCAAGGTTGTGCTCCTCCAGCGGGTCGGCGTTCAGGTCGAACAGGAAGTCGTCGGCGTAGAGGTCCGCTGCCGCAGCGTCGTTGCCGTCGACACCCGGGGCATAGACGCTGTACATCCAGTCCGGCGTGCGTATGGCGCGCCCGACGCGGCTCTCGGAGATCTGCGCGAACACGCGGTTGGGCCGCTGCGGGTCGCGGTGCTCGGCCACGCCCAGCAGGTCCTCGCCTATCATCGCGCCGCCCACGTCCACGCCGGCCAGGGCGAGGATGGTCTTGGGGACGCTCTCCGTGCTGACCAGCTCCTTGATGTGGCCCGCGCCCTTGAACGGACCGCCGGAGATGACCAGCGGCACGCGCAGCGCGCTGTCCATGGGCGAGCGCTTGTAGTCGTCCGCGCCGCACAGGTGCGCGTCCTTGTTGCGGGTCTTGAAATGGCAGCCGTGGTCGGAGAGGTAGATGATGACCGTGTTGTCGTAGAGGCCCTTCTCCTTCAGCCGCCGCACCACCTTGCCCAGGTTCTCGTCCAGGCTGGCGCAGGCGCCCAGGTAGTCGGGGTACTCGGCCTCATAGTCGCCCTCGAAGGCGGCGAGGTCGGCCGGGATGGGCGGGTTCTTAAAGCGCTCCCTGCTGCCCTCCGGCCCCTCGTAGCGCCTGTGGTCGTTCTGATGGTGCGGCTCTATGTGCGAGATGGTCATGAAGAACGGCTTGCTCCCGTCGCGCTGGTCGAAGAAGTCCAGGGCCATGTCCGTCAGGCAATCGACGCGGTAGCCCTTGAAGTCGAGGCGCTTGCCGTTCTCGTCAAAGACGTAGCCGTCGTAGCCGTGCGAGGTGAACTCCAGGATGTCGGTGGCGCGCCAGAAGCCGTCGTAGCCTCCGCGCAGCTCCTTCGGCACGGGGGTGGTGAAGAAGTCCAGGCGCTGGTTATAGTCCTTGTCGCCGTCGCTGGCGAGGTGCCACTTCCCGACGTAGGCGGTCTCGTACCCGGCCTCGGTCAGATAGTTGGCCAGGGTCTTGACGTTGTCCGGCAGCTTGATATTGTTGCGGAAGCAGCCGGTGTCGGTGCAGTAGCGGCCGGTCTGAAGCAGCGCCCTGAACGGCCCGCAGACGGGCTGGGGCGAGAAGGCGTTGTCAAAGGCCGCGCCCTCGGCGGCAAGCCGGTCAAGGTTGGGCGTAACATCCAGGGGCTGGCCGAAGCAGCCGCAGGTGTCCGCGCGCTGCTGGTCGGAGAAGTACACAAGTATGTTGGGCTTCATAAGCCACCTCCGTTATTATTTTGCTGCCCGGCGCGCCGGCAGTCGCTGGGCGACTGGCCCATATGCGTCCGGAATACGCGGGAAAAGTAGTTGTAATCGGAAATGCCCACCAGCTCGCCCACGCGGGAGATCGGCAGGTCCGTCGTGCGCAGCAGCCTCTGCGCCTCGGCCAGGCGCCGCCGCTGCAGCAGGCCCAGCACCGTCTCGCCCTGCTCCTTGGCCGCCGCGCACAGCCGGGTCCGGCTGACGCCCAGCTCGTCGGCGATGTGCGTGATGGTCATGCGCTCGGCGTAGTGCGCGCCGATATAGGCAACCAGCCGCTGATATATGCTGGAGGCCGGCGACTGCACCAGGCCCTCGAGCCATATGTACGGCGTGCAGCACTGCAGGATATGCCCGTAGGCCTTCAGCTCCTCGACCGTGCAGCTGCCCAGGCGCATGAAAGCCTCGCGCAGGCTGTCCGGGTCGCTGTGCCAGGCCGAGAGCGAGCGCCGCGTCCGCTCCCACTGCTGCTCCGCGTCTGCCTCCCCGTCCAGGACCTGGCCAAAGAAAAGGTACGCGGCCACCTGCCCGCCCTCCGTAACCGGGATGACGGCGTCCAGCAGCCCCGCGTGGCAGCTGCGGATGTTCACCGCGCTGCCGCCCGAGACGCCGCGCGCCAGGCGCGCGTCGCAGCTCTGGCAGCGGCGCAGCCCCTCCTCGCAGGCGCAGACGGCCTCGCAGAAGGGCGCGGGGTTGACGCTGGCATATACTACGCGGAAGTCGGGCGCCAGGATGGAAAACCGCATCCCGGACACCAGGCTCAGGCTGCTGAGCAGCCGTCCGAATTCCTCAAAATTGATAGTTGCCTTCATACGCTCTCCCCCTGACTCACCTGCGCCGTCCGGCACGCAGCCTCGAGGCGCGCCGGATCCGGCGGCTGCGGCGGACGCGCGTCCGCCGCAGCCGCGCGGCGCCGTCAGCCGTCTATCTCGAAGGTGCGCATCTCGTTGGCGTCCAGGCTCAGCTCAAAGCTCTTGCCGGAGCCGGTGTACACGGTGGTGGTCTGCGGCTCATAGGTGTTGTTGACGACGCAGTACTTGCCGTTCTTGACGTAGGCGTGTACCTCCACGTTGAAGTTCGTGGAGAACCAGCGGTGCAGCTCGGCCTCGGCGTGCGCGCTCCAGAGTATGGCCCTGTAGAGCACGCGGCTGTTCTCAAAGCTGTAGGGCAGGCCGCTGATGTACACGCAGCGCCCGGCACCGTACTCGTTGACGGCCATCTGCACCTCGCGCTCGCGCTGGACCAGGACCTCCGCGCCCTCAAGCGCGTACATGTTCTTCTTGCCCTCGCCGAAGTCCACGCTCTTGGTGCAGTCGGCCAGGATGAAGTGCTCGGGGTGCTCGTCCCAGTTGTACTTGTCGTAGCCAAGCGTGAAGCCCGTCTCCTTCTCCACGCCCAACGCCGCGGCCAGCTGGATATAGCGGCCCTGGAACTGGTGGCCGGACGGCTCGCCCACGCCGATGAAGCCGCCGCCGCGGTGGATGAAGCCCTTTATCGCGGCGGAAACCGCGCTGTCCTCCCAGACCGCGCCGCCGGTGTGCGCCGTGTCGCCGTCGCCGACGTTGAGTATGACGTCGATGCCGTCGAGGACGGAGGGGTCGGCCTTCACGTCGTCAAAGCTGATGAAGCGGACGTCGAAGGGCGCGCCGGAGAGCGCCTCGATTATGCCGGCGTAGGAGTAGTTCTGCTTCTGATAGAGGGCGTGGTGGACCATGTGGCAGCCCCAGGAGCGGGCCTTGCCCCAGCTGTTGAGCACCGCGACGGTCTTGATGCAGTAGGGCGTCGTGCCGCGGACGATGTCGTATATCGAGCGGAACTCGTCGCAGACGGTCTGGATATAGTCCATGAAGCCCGGCGTCTCGATGGCCAGCTTGAGATAGCCGCCGTAGCCGATGCGGTCGATGGGCTTGCGCATGATGGCGCGGCGCGCCGTGACCCAGTTGACCTTGGCCTCGCGTATCGGGTCGCCGCCCTCGTGGAAGGTGTCGGGGAAGAAATAGGGCAGGAAGCGCCCCTCGGTGTACTTCACGCCGGGTATGTCGCTGATCAGGCGCAGCGTGGAGCCGTTGCCCACAGAGCCGACCACGGCGTCCAGCCCGATGGTCTTGAAGTCGTCCAGATACGGCTCGGTGCCGATCCAGTGATCGCCCAGGAACATCATGGCCTCGCGGCCCAGCTCGTGAGTTATGTCAACCATTTCCTTGGCCAGCTTGGCGACCTCGCGCCGCTGGAAGGCCATGAAGTCCTTGTACTCCTTGCTGGGGACGCGGTACTGGTTGTTGTAATATCCCTGGTCGATTATGAACTCCGGCCTGAACTTGTAGCCGGCCTCCCGCTCGAACTGTTCGAGGATGAAGGGGCTTACGCTGGCGGAATAGCCGTACCAGTCAACGTATTTTTCGCGCTGAAGCTCGTCAAAGATGAGCGTGAACTGGTGGAAGAAGGTGGTGTAGCGTATGACGTTGACATAGGGGTGCTCGTCGATGAAGCGGCGCAGCCGCTCCATGGTGTACTTGTGCGTCTTGGGCTGGCGCACGTCGAAGGTTATCTGGTGCTCAAAGTCCGTCCAGCCGTTGGTGACGGCGTTGTACATATGGACGGGGTCCCATATCAGGTAGGCGAGGAAGCTGACGGTGTACTCGTGGTAAAGCTCCGGCTCCGCGATGGTGACGCAGCCGGACGCGGCGTCCCAGCTCCAGGCCTCGGGCGGCACGACCTCGCCGGTGGAGCGGTCCACGACCTCCCACCAGCGCTTGATGTCGTCCACGTCGTTCGCCTTCATCAGCTGCGGGCTGATGCCCTTCATCAGCGGGATGGACAGCTCTCCGCCCGTCGCGGTGTGGAACCCGGTCATGATGTAGCACTGCTGCACCTCGTCGGGGTTGGCCTTGGCCCAGGCGTTGTCCTTGCGGGTGGTGTAATAGGTGGAATAGATTTTTGCGCCTACGTTCTGAAGCTCGCTGGGGAATTCGGTGCCGTCGCAGTCGCGTATGGCGTCGGCGCCCAGCTGCTTGAGGACCTCGAGGGTCTCCGGGACGACGTCGAGGTCGGTGGGGATAGTGACTCTGCCCTGGCTCAGGTGCTTGTGTTCCATATGAAAACTCCTCCAAAATGGGATAGTATGTTCGGTGGAAAAAATCCGCGCACCGGGACGCCGGCCCGGGCGGGCCGGTTAAGAACACCCGGTGCGCAGCTAAGGGTTCAGTTTCTCCCGAAGCTGCGCACGCTGGGCCGCATGGCTTCGCGTGCGCGCCGGGGAGGGCGCCGAGGCGCCCGTTATTGAGCGGTACTGTGCCTTTCCGGGCAATCAGCCCTTGACGCCGCCGGCGGTGACGCCGTTGATGATCTTGTCGGACAGGAACAGGTACAGGATGAAGGTGGGCAGGAACACGATGATGACCGCCGCGAACAGTCCGCCGTAGTCGCCGGAGTAGGTCATGGAGTTGACGATGTTCATGAGGCCGACGCCGACAGCCGTCTTGGCGTCGCCGCTGACGAAGATCATCGCTATGAAGTACTCGTTCCAGATGGAGAGGAAGTTGAATACGGTGACGGTTATGAGCGCGGGCTGGACCAGCGGGAACATGATCTTCCAGAAGGTCTTCATCGGCGTGCAGCCGTCGATGGCGGCGGCCTCCTCGTAGCCGCGCGAGAGGCTCTGGAAGAAGTTCATCAGGTAGATTACCGAGAACGGCACGCGCAGGCAGATGACGAGGATGATATACAGCACGCGGTTGTTGGTGAGGTTCAGGCCGGAGGCCAGGGAGAACAGCGGCAGGATGACCATGACCGCCGGGACGCTCATCGCGATGATGAAGCTCAGGTGGATGGGCTTGTTGCCCAGGAAACTGAAGCGGCTCATGACGTAGGCGGCGGGCGCGGAGATGAGTATCGTGGCGACGCAGCCTACGACGGAGTAGAGCAGCGAGTTCATGAAGTAGACGGAGACGTTGTTGCTTGTCCAGGCCGAAGCGTAGTTCTCAAAGTGCAGGTCGCCGGAGAACAGGTTGGTCCAGACCTCGCCGCGCATGATGTCGTTCGTCTCGCCGAGGCTGGCGGCTATTATCCACAGCAGGATGAAGGCCGTGAAGGCCACCCAGGCAAAGCAGAGGATGTAGCCGGGCAGAAGGCGGACTTCTTTTTTCCAGTTGACACGTTTCATACTCTAGCCACCTCCTTAGAATTCCAGGTCGTCTTCTTTGATGGCCTTGTTCATCACGACGTAGACGATAACCATGATGATTGCCAGCGTGACGCCGATGGCGGCGCCGCGGCCGGCGTCGACATCCGTGACGCCCTTGGAGCCGAACACGACGTTGTACAGGTATACGACAGGCACGACCGTCGTATTCTCCGTCTCTGTGGGCGAGAACATTCGCGTCCATACGAAGAAGGTGAGCGTGGAGGTCGTCCAGAAGGTGAGGTTCGTCTTGAACACGCCGCGCAGCAGCGGCAGGGTTATGTAGCGGAACTTCTGGAACGCGCCGACGCCGTCTATCATAGCAGCTTCATAGATGTCGGAGGGTATGCGCTCTATGCCGCTGAGGAAGATCAGCATGAAGTAGCCGACCGAGCCGAAGCAGTAGGCCACGAGCATGGCTCCGAAGATGTGCGTGGTGTCCAGCCAGTTTACGGCGTCGAAGCCGAAGAACTCGAGGAAGCTGTTCAGGAAGCCGAAACGGGCGTTGAACACGTAGTAGCGCCACATGGCCGCCATGGCGACGGCGCTGATGACGTTGGGGAGATAGATGGCCGCGCGGAAGAAGTTCTTGAAGCGGACGCCGCTCGTCAGTATGACGGCGAAGAGCAGCGCGAAAGCCATCGTAAGCAGGCCGCCGAGCAGCCAGATCTTGAGCAGGTTCCACATCGAGGTGCGGAAGATGCTGGTGGCGAAGAGCTTGGTGTAGTTGTCAAGCCCCGCCCAGCTCCATGTAGACGTGGAGGCGGTGACGCTCTCCACGTTGAAGAAGCTCATGATAACCGTCCTGATTATCGGGTAGACATACATGAACAGCAGCGTGACAACCGCCGCCGCCATGAAGCACACGATCATGGATTTACTTTTTTTCATACAGACCTCCATTTCCCGCGGTACGATACAGTATGAGGCGATGGGAAATCCCCCGCGGACGTGCTGCCGGGCCGCCCCCTTGGCGGGGCCGCCCCCACTCTCTGATTACCGGCGTCCCCGGCCCTCTCTTACTCTTCTCGCGGCCCCGGTTGCACGAATGGCATAACGGGCCGCAGTGGCGTGCCACTGCGGCCCGCTGCGAGTTACTTACTCACTGGGTCAAGTCTTTCAGGCTTAACTTAATACCTGGAGTCGCAGGCGGCGAGGAACTCGTCGGCCGTGGCGTACTGGCCCTCGAAGAGGCCCTGGACCTCGGTGTTGAGGCGGATGTCGGGGTTCTCGTTGGAGCCGCACTGGTAATCGTAGTAGCCGGTCAGTTCGGAGATGGACTCCTGGATCATGGCGACGAGGCCGGTGGTCTCATTGCTCACGTCGCAGGGGCTGTGGAGGGAGACCTCGGCCAGCTTCGCGTCCCACTCGCCGGTGGTGAGGAACTCGATGAACTGGAAGGCCTCTTCGCTCTTCTCGCTGTAGGCGGGGATGCCGAAGCCCTGAGCGCCGACGTTGGCGTAGGTCTCGTCCTCCGGGCCGCCCAGGTCGGGAACGGGGATGAAGCCCCACTCGATCTCGGTGCCGGTGCCGTTGATGACCTCGCTGATGACGTAGTCAGGCAGGATGATCATAGCGGTCTCGTCGTAGCCGAGGGTGTACTCGCCTTCGGGATAGGTGCCGATGGGATCGAGGACGTAGCCGTTGTCGCGCAGCTCGATGATGTACTCGGCAGCCTGCTTGGCGCCTTCGCTCTCAGCCCAGCCGCCGTTCATGGAAAGCTCCTTGACGGCGTCCTGGCCGATCAGACGGGCGAGGAAGTAGCTGTACATATAGCGCGGGGAGCCGCCGCCGTCGAGGGCGAACGGGACGTAGCCGGCCTCCTTGAGGGCGGCGCAGGCGGCGATCAGGCCGTCCCAGCTGTCGATGCTGGCGGGGTCAACGCCGGCAGCCTCGAACGCATCGGCGCTGTAGACGATGCCGGAGGTGTAGAGCTGGTAGGGGATGGTGTAGAGAGCGCCCTCGCTGTAGTCCTTGGCGATCTCGAGGAACAGGGGCTGCACCTTCTCGGCGTAGCCGTTGGTCTCGACGAGGGAGGTCAGGTCAAGCAGGTGGTCGTTGTACTGCTCGGCCACGCGCTGGAAGTCGTCGTCGAAGAGGTCGATCTCAGTCTCGCTCTCGAGGGCGGCGGTGATCTGGGTGTTGATGTCGCGGCCGCGCCACTCGATGTTGACGGTGATGCCGGTCTCAGCCTTGAAGGCCTCGGCGGCCTCCTGGATCACCTGGGCCTGGGCCTCGTTGGAGTTCCACATGGACCAGTAGGTGATGGAACCGTTGTCGGCTACCGGCTCGCCGGCCGGGGACTCCCCGGAGGGGGCGTCGCTCTCGTCGGACGGGGCAGGCTCTTCGCCGCAAGCGGCCAGAGCGAACACCATGACGAGCGCCAGCATAAGAGCTAGAAACTTCTTCATTTTCTTTCCTCCTGTAAAACTGTGTTGGTCACTTCTCCCCCCGGCATTGCGCGCAGGGAGATACAACTGTGTTCAGTATATCCCCAACCCCTGGCAATAGCAAGCAAATAAGTTGCGTCATATTTTATATATCTTGCGAAATTCGTCGTAAATTTCTCTAATATCCGACCTTTACTCGCACATTTTGCATGGGTAATATACACAAAAAACGTCGTCCTACCATAAGCCACGCAAGTTGACTGAGCAACTTTACGTGTCAAAATTGACATTTGATTTGACTTTTTCCCCCTATGATGTTAACATTATTGCAGATAAAAATAGGACAAGAGGCCCTGAGGGCGCGCTCGGGGCCGCGAATGGAAGCGCCGAGTGCGCAACATCTATCAAATCGCGCCGGGGAGGCGGCTTGAAATGAGTACGCAGCGCTATGATTTCCCGCACGCCGACGGAGGGGAAGGGGCCAGGATGCTGTACGTCTCGCACAGCGTCTATGAAAACGACTGGAACAGCCTGCCCCACACTCACTACTGCACGGAGCTGTTCTATATCGTGCGCGGCAGCGGCTTTTTCCTCGCGGAGGCGGAGCATTTCCCGATACGCACGGGCGAGCTGGTGGTGGTGAACCCCTATGTGCGGCACACGGAGCTGTCCTTTGCCGAGGCGCCGCTGGAGTACATAGTCCTGGGCATAGACGGGCTGCGCTTCCGCGCCCTCGGCGAGGGCGACCGCCCGTTCTTCCACATCTCAGGCACGCCGGAGCAGGAGGCGTATTCGTACTGTATGCGCGCCATTTTCCGGGAAATGCACGAGCAGCAGGACAGCTATCTGGAGGTGTGCAAGAGCCTGGGGCGCAGTATGCTGCTGCAGCTGCGCCGCCGCCTTACGCAGATGCAGTCGCCCTCCCAGCGTACCGGCAGCGCGCGCAGCATATCGGAGTGCGCGCGGGTGAAGCAGTACATGGACGACCACTTCACGGAGGAGATAAGCCTGGACCAGCTCGCCCGCCTCGCGCACATGAACAAGCACTACCTGGTCCACGCCTTCACCAAGGAGGTGGGCTGCAGCCCCATCAACTACCTGCTCGCGCGGCGCATCGCCGAGAGCAAGCACCTCCTGGAGAACAGCGACCACTCCGTCAGCCAGATCAGCCGCGTGCTGGGCTTCTCCAGCCCCAGCTATTTCAGCCAGCGCTTCAAAAAGGCCGTCGGAATGTCGCCGCTCGAGTACCGCAAGCTGGTGCAGAGCAGCCCGTCGGTGGTCCCGGCCTCGGCCGACGGCTGAATATGCGCCCGCTCCGCGCAAAAAGGGGACGGCCAGAGGGCCGTCCCCTTTTGCGCGGAGCGCCTTTCCCCGCTTTTCAGCCCTTCGTGTCCGTGAAGCCGAAGTTTCGCAGCAGGGGCTGGGAATCGCGCCAGTTCTCCTTGACCTTTACCCAGGTCTGGAGGTAGACCTTCGTGTCCAGGAGGGACTCCATGTCCTTGCGCGCCATCTCGCCTATCTTCTTGAGCATGGCGCCCTGCCGGCCGATTATAATGCCCTTGTGGCTGGCCTTTTCGCAGTATATCGTGGCGTCCAGCTCCACGACGCCGTCCTCGCGCTCCTCAAAGCGGGTGACCACCACGGCGGTGCCGTGCGGCACCTCGCGCTCCAGGCACCAGAGCAGCTTCTCGCGGATTATCTCGGCGCAGAGCTGCCTCTCCGGCTGGTCGGTGAACACGTCGTCCGGGAAGAGATGCGGCCCCTCCTCGGCGAATTTCTCCAGCTCGCCCAGCAGGGCGTCCAGGCCCTCGCGGCGCTTTGCGCTTATCGGGACGATGGCGGCGAAGTCGTGCGCCGCGGCGTAAGCGGCGATGACGGACAGCAGCTCCGGCTTTTCCACCGTGTCTATCTTATTGACGGCCAGCACGGCGGGGACGCCGGAGTTCTTTATCTGCCGTATAAGCTCGGCCTCCTGCTTCCCGACGGACGCGAGCGGCTCCACCACCAGCACGACGGCGTCCACGTCCGCGACGCTCTCGCGCACGACCTTGTCCATGTACTCGCCCAGTCGGGTCCGCGCGCGGTGGAAGCCGGGGGTGTCCATGAACACGTACTGCGTCTCCCCCCTGCTCATGACGCCGGTTATGCGCCCGCGCGTGGTCTGCGGCTTGTTGGAGACGATGGCGACCTTCTCGCCCACGAGGGCGTTGGTCAGCGTGCTCTTGCCCACGTTGGGCCTTCCGGCTATGGTTATCATGGCGTTTTTGGTCATATTATTCCTCCAGGGCGGCCCGGGCCGCCTTTTTCCTTTGTTTTGCGCCGCTTATGAGATAGACGGCGGTCGCAGTCCAGACGCAGGCGAAGGTCACAAGCATATCCGCGCCCAGCGTCTCGCCGTAAAGAAGGCCGAGAAGCAGCTGCAGGGTCGGGTTGATGTACATCAGCACGCCCGAGAGGCCCATGCTTGTCGAGCGTATGCCGGCGGAGTACAGGTAGGCCGGCAGGAAGGTCACCGCCCCCGCGGCGGGCAGCAGCAGTATGCGCCAGCCGGAGAGCTGGCCGCCGCTTATCGGGCCGCCCCTCAGCTCGCAGCAGATTATGAAGCCCAGGGCCAGCGGCAGCACCAGCAGCGTCTCCATGAACGTGGAGATCTCGCCGGAGATGTCCGCTTTTTTCTTCACCGCGCCGTAGACGGCGAAGGACAGCCCGCAGAGTACGGCGAGCCAGGGGAACTGCCCGGCCATCACCATAGGCGCGGCGACCCCCGCCGCCGCGAGGGCGACGCTTGTCCACTGGGCGGCCGTCAGCCGCTCCTTGAAGAATATGAAGCCGACAAGTATGGCCAGCAGCGGGTTTATGTAGTAGGCGAGGCTGACGTCCAGCACCCGCCCGGCGGCGACGCAGTAGATTAGCACGCCCCAGTTGAAGCTGATGAGCAGCCCGCAGCAGAACATGAGCCGGACCATCCGCCTGTCCCTGAGCGCGGCCTTCGCCTCGCCCACGGCCCCGAACAGCGGCAGGGAAGCCGCGCACACGGCGAGCGAGAACACCACGCGGCAGGCAAGGACATAGAAGCTGTCCACGTCCGCGAGCAGCTTCCAGAACACCGGCAGCAGTCCCCACATGACATAGCTCGCCGTCACGCACAAGGTCCCCTTTTTCACTTCTCCCCCTTTACGTCCTCCACGCCCAGGGCGGCCATCACGGCCTTCTCCCTGGCGCGCATCTGCCTCTTCATCTCGCCCTCGTCCACGTGGTCGTAGCCCAGCAGGTGCAGCGTGCTGTGTACGGCGAGGTACATAAGTTCCCTCTCCGCGCCGTGGCCCAGCTCCTCGCCCTGGCGCGCGCAGCGCTCCAGCGAGAAGGCCATGTCGCCCAGCAGCAGCGCGCCCGTGGCCGGGTCCCGCTCGCAGCCGGCGGGGTCGAAAGCCCCCGGCCTCAGCTCGTTCATCGGGAAGCTGAGCACGTCCGTCGCATTGTCGATGCCGCGCCAGTCGCGGTTAAGGGCGCGTATGCCCTCGTCGTCCGTCAGCAGCACGCTGAGCGCGCAGGCGTCCTCCACGCCCTCGCACTCCAGCGCGCGCCTGACGGCGCGGAGGATTATCCCCCTCGCCCTGGGCATACCCAGGCCGGGCCTCTCCCTCTGCAGGCTCAGGATAAGCCGCATATCTCTCCCCCTCAGCTCTTGCGGCGGAAGGTCCTGGCCCCGGGCTGGGACTTCTTTATGTCCTCGGCGCGGCGCTTTTCGTCCTTCTCGTAGGCCTCGATTATCTTCTGCACCAGCTCGTGGCGCACCACGTCCGCGCCCGTGAGCCGGCATATCGCGATGTCGTCTATGCCCTGCAGCACGCGCATGGCCTCCTTCAGGCCGCTCACCTTGTCGCGCGGGAGGTCTATCTGCGTCACGTCGCCGGTTATGACGACGCGCGAGCCGAAGCCTATGCGCGTCAGGAACATCTTCATCTGCTCGCGCGAGGTGTTCTGCGCCTCGTCGAGGATGATGAAGCTGTCGTCCAGCGTCCGGCCGCGCATATAGGCCAGGGGCGCGACCTCGATGTTGCCGCGCTCGAGGTACTTGTTGTAGGTCTCCGGGCCGAGCATCTCGAAGAGCGCGTCGTACAGCGGGCGCAGGTAGGGGTCCACCTTGCTCTGCAGGTCGCCGGGCAGGAAGCCCAGCCGCTCGCCCGCCTCCACGGCGGGACGGGTCAGTATTATGCGGTTGACCTTCTCGCTGCGGAAGGCGCTGACGGCCTCGGCCACGGCGAGATAGGTCTTGCCGGTGCCGGCCGGGCCTATGCCCAATGTCACCGTATTCTTCTCCATCGCGTCCACGTAGGCCTTCTGGCCCAGGGTCTTGGCCTTTATCGGCTTGCCCTTGGCGGTGATGCACACGACGTCGCCGCCGAGGCCGCCAATCTCGGCCTCGCGCCCGGCGCGCACCAGCTTGAGGATATAGCGCACGTTCTGCGCGTCTATGGCCTCGCCGCGGCTGGCGAGCTGCAAAAGCCCGTTTATGGCCTTCTCGGCGGCCATGACGTCCTCCGCCTCGCCGGAGATGCGCAGCTGGTCGTCGCGGTCGGTTACGGAGACGCCCAGCTCGCTTTCGATGATCCTCAGGTTCTGGTCGAAGGAGCCGAATACGCTTATGACGTTTTCCATTCGGTCGATTGGCAGTGTTTTCTCTATCATTCCGTGGTCCCTTGCATATAGACTAGTCAGTCCCGCCATCCGGGGCGGCGGCGATGTCCTCGCGGCACTCCGCCCTGAGCGTGACCACAAGCGTGGAGCCGCTCACGCGCGCGGTGAAGTGCTGCGACACGGCCTCTCCCCGGCCGTCCAGCCGCCGCTCAAGCTCCGCCTCCAGCTCGCTTTTAAGCCTCGCCTCCAGGGCGGCGGCGTCCTCCCCGGCCGGCGCGGCCGAGTAACTCACCACCGTCTCGCGCACAAGCGTCAGCGGCAGCGAGAACACGCCCTCCCACTCCAGCGGGAACTGTGAGACTATTTTACCACATCCCTCCGGCGTTTGGCTACTGCCGGCAAAAAATTTTATCAGCCTATCCCCTACGGCCAGCGACCAGCGCGTGCGCGCGCCCTCCTCTGCCAGCGAGACGTACTCCAGCGGCGCGGCGGCGCTCAGCTCGCGCCATGTACGCGCCGTCACCCTGGCCGAGGCGCGCACATACCTCACGCCGCCCTGCGCGTCGGCCACCTCGCCGGACACCAGCGTCTCGCCCTCCGTCACGGCGTCGCCCGGCGCCACCTTTGGCTCGCCGGCAAAGACTTCCACGCTCTCTATAACGCCGGTCGCGCGGGCGGTCACGCTGCCCGGCGCCGTCCCTATCTCCGGCGCGGGCAGCCTCTCGCGCACGTCCACGGACGCGCGCGAGCCGTCCACGCTGACGCCTACCCAGCTGAGTTCGGGTATGCGCAGTATCACGGCGTTGGCTATCTCCCCCGCCGACCAGGCCGGCCAAAAGGCCCCCGGGCGCACGCCGCACTCCGCCAGGGCGCGGCGCAGCTCGCCCTCCGGCACCGTCTCGCAGCCGGATATGTCCACCCGCCACACGAAAAGCGAGCTGGCCGCGAGCAGCGCAAAGCAGGCCGCGCCCGCCGCGAGGAGGGCTATCCTGCGCCGCAGCCGCCGCGCCGCGGCCCCCGCCCCCCTCTCGCGCAGGACGCGCAGCGTACACTGGCTGCGCGCCGCGGCCGCCCTCGCCGCGGCCATGTCCGCCGCGTCCAGCTCCAGGCGCAGCGTAAAGCCGTCCACGGCCGACGCGGCGCGGTACGGCGTCCCGGACGCGGCCAGAGCGTTCAGGAAGCGCCCCGGCTCCGCCCCGCAGGCCTCGGCGCGCACGCCGCCCCTCAGCGCGGGCCTCACGGCAGCTCCAGCGAGAGTATGCGCCCCGTGACCAGCAGGGCCTCCCCGTCCATGGCCGTCAGCTCCAGCCCCTCGCCGTCCAGGCGCAGCAGACCTCCCGCGGCGCGCAGCTCCAGCCGCTCGCGGGTGCATAGCTCCAGGCCGTCGTAGCGCTCTATGAGCGCGCGCTGCGTACCAACCAGCGTGACCTTCAGCACCCCCGCCGCGCCGGAAGGCAGCTCCAGCCTCTCGGACAGCTCCTCCCTGATGCGCGCGCGTCTCCCGCTTCCAGGCATATGCCCACCTCCCCGGGCAGTCTATGCCGCACGGCGGCCGCTCATGCCCCGTGCCTCGCCTTTTTGACAAAAATCTGTTGACTGTGCCGGGGCATAGTAGTATAATCTTAACAAGATTGTCGGAAAAACCTCAGACTTGGCACCCTTTGCGCCCGGATGGCGCTGCGTTACAGAAATACGGCTGGCGCGGCACTGCCGGGCTGCTTTTGCTTTATATGGGGGTTTTGGTCCGACCAATAATTGCTTTGAGCACACGCAAACAACAAGGGGGGAATACACTTGCGCGACCTGAAACACATGATAGAGTTCGAGGAGCTGCTGCGCGCGGCGAACAACGACATGGTCAAGGCTGCCTGCGCCGAGGGACGCCTGGCGCTGGCCTACAACTGTTCGCACATACCGGAGGTGCTGCTGGACGTGGACGGCTGCTTCGGCGTGCGATTGCGCGCGCCCGGCTGCGTCAGCCCGGACATGGCGACGTACTACATGACCAACCGCTCCTGCCCCTACTCCAAGAGCATCCTGGAGAGGGCCTTCGAGGGCGGCTACAACTTCATCGCCGCCCTGCTCGGCCAGGAGTGCTGCACCACAATGAACCGCATGGAGCAGTACTTCGACTACTGCGAGCTGATCCCGAACGAGAAGTTCTTCGTCTCCTGCCTGGACATGCCGATAAACCGCAGCGAATGGCACGAGGGCTATTTTGAGCGGCAGCTCAGGCAGAAGGTGGTGGAGCCGCTGGAGCGCGTCTACGGCGTGGACTTCTCAGACGAGGCGCTGACGGCGGCGATCGCGCGGCACAACGAGCTGTGCCGCGTCATAAGCGCCATGGGCGAGCTGCGCAAGGCCGAGAACCCGGTCATAACCGGCTATGAGTTCGCCGTCATGCAGCTGTGCAGCCTCACCTGCCCCAAGGACAAGCTCCTCCCCCTGCTGAAGGAGACGCTGGAGGAGCTTCAGACCCGCGAGCCGGAGCCGAAGCCGTGGTTCCGCGCGCGCGTCATGGTCGTGGGCAGCGAGATAGACGACCCGGAGTTCACCAAGATGCTGGAGATGGCCGGGGCCATAGTGGTCGCCGACCGCTACTGCTTCGGCACGATGCCCGGCCGCGAGGAGATAGAGGTCCGCGAGGGCGAGGCGCCGCTGCACGCCATTGCGCGGCACTACCTCTGGAACAACCACTGCCCGCGCGCCATGGGGCCGCAGGCGCTCATAGAGCGCAAGAACTACGTCTACCAAAAGGCGGTGGAGTACGGCGCGGAGGGCCTGATCGTCGAGAGCATGAAGTTCTGCGAGTACTGGGGCTATGAGCGCGCGCAGGACGCCATGTGGCTCACGGAGGGCTACGAGGTACCCGGCACCCTGCCCGTCTGCCAGATAGAGCGCGACTACACCACGGCCGCCGCCGGCCAGCTGCGCACGCGCTTCCAGGCCTTTGTGGAGTCGCTGGAGATAAAGCGCATCCAGGGCGCTATCTAAGGAGGTGCGAGCATGAAAAAGAGACCCTTTAAGGAGCGCTATCCGACGCTCAGGAGCTTTCTCAAGGGCGACGGACCCTGCCATTACATCGGCGACAGGTACATAGAAGGCACCAACATCCTCGACCGGCGCGAGTGGCGCGGCGTGGCCGACACGGCCTACGACTTCGGCTGGTGGCTGGCCACCTGGCTGAAGATGGGCGCCTTCGCCGCCAAGAACCCCGTGCGCATCCTGCGCGCCTTCTGGCGTTACCGCTGGCTGAGCGCCTATCTGGCCGCGCCGCACATGGTGGACAAGTGGATAGCCGGCGACCGCGGCCTCACGCTGCGCTGCGACCGCCACGCCCTCAACGCCATGATTTCCGACACCGTGGACATACTCTGGACCATGATCCGCGCCGACCGCAAGCTGGGCAAGACCAGGTGGACGGACAAGACCGTCGCCTTCGACTACACCCTGCCCAGGCACATCATGCTCGGCTTCCCGGGCTGGAGTTCGGTCAACATCAACCAGCAGTGCGCCTTCATGCTGCCGCTCATGATAAAGCAGATGGGCGCGTACTACATCGACCAGAGCGTCTCCGTCGGCATACCGCAGGATATGTGTACGCTGCCGCTCGTCGAGGTCGGCGTCGCCGTCGAGCACGAGTACCCTGATCTCGGCAGCTTCTGGCTCTGCACCAACAACCCCTGCGACGCCAACATGATGGACAACGCCGTCATGTACCGCGAGCTGTCCGATAACGGGCGCAAGGCCGTTCACGCCTTCGTCACGCCGCTGATGTACGACGACCCGTCCACCAAGGAGCTTGGCATACACGAGGTCTACGAGGCGATAAGGTTCGTCGAGGAGCAGACCGGCGAGAAGTTCAACTGGGACGCCTTCGCCCAGGGCCTCGAGCGGGTAAACCAGGTCACGCGCGAGGAGCTGGAGCGCTGGGACATCTACGCCACCACCAATACGATAGGCCTCAACGCCGTCTGCCAGGGCTTCTTCCGCATATATTTCTACCAGCAGAGCGCGAACAGGTTCTTCGAGCGCGAAAGCGCCAAGATACTCAAGCTCTTCAACAAGGGCGTGGAGAAGGGGATAAACACCGTCCCCTACGCGCGGCACCGCGCCGTGGCCTGGTCCTGCGGCAGCACCTACAACTGCCAGGTGGCCTCCTGGCTCTACAACTGCTGGGGCATCGCCGTGGTCATCAACATGGACTCCCTCACGGGCCACAACCTTGTGGACACCTCCGACCGCGACACCATGATGAGCGACGTCGCCGACTGGTACGCGCGCACGCCCATGCGCACGCACACCGTTGGCGGCAACCGGCACATCCTGCAGGTGTTCGAGACCGCGCGCAAGTTCAACTGCGACATGATAGTCATGTACGACGACATCGGCTGCAAGGGCATGGCGGGCTGCCAGGGCCTCATAGAGGAGGAGTTCCGCCGCCATTCGGACGAGTTCCACATCTGCTGGCTGCCGCACGCGCTGATGGATTACCGCACCGTCCCGCCCGCCGAGGCGCGCAAGGCCGTCAACGACTACATGCGCACCGTCCTGGGCGAGGAGCCGCTCGACCCGACGCTCGAGGTCTTCGACGACGACGCAGGATGGTAAAAGTCGTCAAAATGGCCTCGACGGCCATTTTAACGAAAAAGGTCCCCCGGCCGCAAGCGGCCGATGGAGACCGGCGCTGCGCTCTGCGCCTCGGTTGTCCGCCAAAGGCGGACAATTCGACGCTCGCTTCGCGCAAAGTATTTTCGGCGACGTACACGCCGCCGCCGAAAATGGATTTGAATTTATTTCGCCGCAAGGCGGCGAAACTCTGCGAGGCTTTTTTCGCGGGAGGCAAGCGGTGCGCGTTTAGATTGATGCGCGG
>CALWYT010000117.1 GCA_944385835.1 uncultured Oscillospiraceae bacterium
TGTTCTTCAGCTCCACGCGGTGGACCTTGATGCCCCAGGGGTCGGTGGCCTCGTCGAGTATGGCGCGCATCTTGGTGTTTATGACGTCGCGGCTGGTGAGGCACTGGTCGAGGTCGAGGTCGCCGATAATGTTGCGCAGCGTGGTGGCGGAGAGGTTCTCGATGGCAACTATCGGGCGCTCGATGCCGTAGGTGTAGAGCATCGGGTCGGTTATCTGGAAGTAGATGACCGTGTCTATCTGCATGGTGACGTTGTCCTTGGTGATGACGGGCTGCGGCTGGAAATCCGCGACCTGCTCCTTGAGGGAGACGACCTTGGCGACGCGCTCGATGAAGGGTATCTTGAAGTGCAATCCGACGTTCCAGGTGGCGTGATACGCGCCCAGGCGTTCGATGATATAGGCCTTGGACTGCTGCACTATGCGGATGCAGCGGACAAGGATGAAGATGACGATGAGCACAAGCAGGCCCACGACTATGGGTGCGACTATTGGCGGCATGATCTTTTCCTCCTCTTGATTATCGGTTATTGTTTACCGCGCCGCGCCCGAAGGCGCGTGCAAAGACGCGGCTTAGGCCCGGTCTACGATGAGCTTTACGCCCTCTATGCGGCAGACGCGGACTACGCTGCCCTTGGCGATGTGCTCGCCGCTCTCGCTGCGCGCGGTCCACTCCTTGCCGTCCACATGTACGGCTCCGGCGCCGGAAATGTTGTCTATGTCCTGGGTGACCACGGCCTCCGCGCCGACGACGCGGTCGGCGTTGGTGGCGACTTTGCGGTTGTTGAGGTACTTCACCGCCAGCGGGCGGGTCAGCCACAGCGTGAGCAGGCTGACGGCCAGGAACCACGCGGCCTGGAGCCACAGCGGCGCGCCGAAGAGGGCCGCGATAAGCGCGGCAAGCGCGCCCAGGGCGAACCAGATACACACCAGCGGCGCGGTTGCGGCCTCGACTATCAGAAGAAGCACCATGAGCGCCAGCCAGACCAGCGGCATATTGGCAATGATGAATTCAGGCATAGCTTACTCCTTTCTCGCGGAAAAAACTCCAGCTCCTTCGAAACCATTCTATACTAAATCGCACCATAAGGCAATAGCAATATGCACTTTGACGAAAATGTAAACTTTAGTTTAAAAAAGCGCCAACGGGCTTTACTTTCATTCGCTAAGGATATAAAATATCAGAGTGTTACATTCATACTTTAAACAGCGAGGTGTGTAATGAACAAAAGGAACAGGAAGCAGCGCCGCGACAATATGTACGAGGCCATACTCACGCTTGAGACGCTGGACGAGTGCAAGCGCTTTTTCGACGACCTCTGCACGGTGACGGAGCTGCAGGCGATGGAGCAGCGCTACCAGGTGGCCGTATACCTCAGCGAGGGTATGATTTATAACGACATACTCGACAAGACGGGGGCCTCCAGCGCGACCATATCCCGCGTGAACCGCAGCCTGCAGTACGGCGCGGACGGGTATGAGATAGCCTTCAAGCGGCTCAGGGCCGCCGGCAAGCTGGACGGCGGCGCGGACGAGGCGGGCGAATGAGCGCCTATGAGTCGCTCGCGCCCTGGTACGACGAGCTGACGGCGGACGTGCCTTACGAGGCCTACGCCGGCTTTTACGAGAGGCTCTTCGCCGAAAACGGAGGGGAGTTCAAACTGCTTTTGGACCTCTGCTGCGGCACGGGTACGCTCGCGCTCATGATGGCCGGGCGCGGCTACGACATGATCGCCGCCGACGCCAGCGGGGAGATGCTCATGGCCGCGCGGGAGAAGGCGTTCGCCTCCGGCGCGGCCTCGCCGCTTTTCATCTGCCAGAGGGCCGGGGAGCTGGACCTCTACGGCACGGTGGACGCGGCCTATTCCTCGCTCGACTCGCTCAGCTACGTCCCGCCGGAGGAGCTGGACGAGTGCTTCCGCCGGCTGCGGCTGTTCATCCGCCCCGGAGGGCTGCTGGCCTTCGACCTGCGGACTCCGGAGTTCCTGCGCGCCATGGACGGCAGCGTCTCCGTGGACGAGACGGACGGCGTGCTCTGCCTGTGGCGCGGGAGGTTTGACGGCGCTCTCGGCGCGCTGCGCTACGGCATGGACATCTTCGCGCTCGCGGAGGACGGGCTGTACGAGCGCAGCGGGGAGGAGCACGTCGAATACGCGCACGAGCCTGAAGCGGTCCGCGCCATGCTGGAGCGGCACGGCTTCGTGAACGTCGCGCTGCGGCCGGACGGCCCAATGGCCGGGGAGGGACGCGTCCACTTTGTATGCGAAAGAGGTAACTGAAATGGACCAGATAGTGAGGGCCGTCTCTGCGGACGGCTTTGTGAAGATCTCGGCCGTCACTGCCAGGGACGCTGTCGAGCGCGCGAGGCAGATACACGATCTCAGCCCGACGGCCTGCGCCGCCCTGGGCCGCACGCTCTGCGGCGCGAGTATGCTGGGCGAGCTGATGAAGGAGGACGACGCCTCGCTGACCATACGCGTAAACGGCGGCGGCCCCGCGGGCAGCGTGATCGCCGTCAGCGATTCGGACGGCAATGTGCGCGGCTACGTGACGAACCCGCAGGCCGACCGCCCCGCGCGCGCGGACGGCAAGCTGGACGTCGGCGGCCTTGTCGGGCGGGACGGTATGCTCACGGTCAGCCGCGACATCGGCCTGAAGGAGCCGTACGTCGGCTCGGTCGAGCTGGTGACGGGCGAGATAGGGGAGGACCTTGCCCAGTACATGGTCGAGAGCGAGCAGATACCCTCCGCCGTCGGCGTCGGCGTGCTGATAGACACCGACAGGACCGTCAAGGCGGCGGGCGGCTTCATCGTGCAGCTCATGCCCGGCGCGCCGGAGAGCCTTATCGAGACGCTGGAGTCGAACATACTCTTCATGGACCAGCTGACCACCGTGCTGGACGAGGACGGGATAGACGCGGTGATAAGCCAGGTGATGTTCACCCTCGACCCGCGCGAGGCGGAGCGGCATCCCATAGAGTACCGCTGCTCCTGCTCGCGCGAGCGCGTGGCCGCCGCGCTGCGCAGCGTCGGCACGGACGAGCTGCGCAGCATGGCCGCGGAGGGCAGGGACACCGAGGTGAGCTGCCAGTTCTGCGACAAAGTCTACGAGTTCACGCCGGAGGAGCTGGAGGCGCGGGCCGCGCAGCCGCCGGAGGAGCGATAGCCCGCATGAAAGGAAAAGCCCTGAGCGT
>CALWYT010000118.1 GCA_944385835.1 uncultured Oscillospiraceae bacterium
AACCTCTACTACGGCGACAACCACGCCCTCAAGGACATCGACATAGAGATACCCGCCAACCGCATAACCGCACTCATAGGCCCCTCCGGCTGCGGCAAGAGCACCTTCCTCAAGACCCTCAACCGCATGAACGACCTGGTGGACGGCGTCAAAATAGACGGAGAGGTGCTGTACAACGGGGAGAACATCTACGGCAGGGACGTGGACGTCACCCGCCTGCGCAAGCAGATAGGCATGGTGTTCCAGAAGGCCAACCCCTTCCCCATGAGCATCTACGACAACGTCGCCTACGGCCCGCGCACCCACGGCATACGCGGCAAGGCGAGGCTGGACGACATCGTGGAGCGCTCGCTGCGCGACGCGGCGATATGGGACGAGGTCAAGGACCGGCTGAATAAGAGCGCGCTCGGCCTCTCCGGCGGCCAGCAGCAGAGGCTGTGCATAGCCCGCGCGCTGGCCGTCGAGCCGGACATCCTGCTCATGGACGAGAGCACCAGCGCCCTCGACCCCATCTCCACCGGCAAGATCGAGGACCTTGCCATGGAGCTGAAAAACCGATATACTGTCATCATGGTCACGCACAATATGCAGCAGGCCGTGCGAGTTTCCGACAAGACCGCCTTCTTCCTGCTCGGCGAGCTGGTCGAGTACGGGGACACGGAGCGCATCTTCTCCCACCCGCAGGACAAGAGGACGGAGGACTACATCACAGGGAGGTTCGGCTGATATGCGTATAAAATTCGACGAGCAGCTCGCCCTGCTCAACCACGAGCTTATCGCCATGGGCGCGCTCTGCGAGGAGGCCATCGCCGCCACCAGCCGCGCCGTCATGGTGAACGACCGCTCGCTGGGCGGGCGCGTCCGCGACCTCGAAAGCCAGATAGACCAGAAGGAGCGCGAGATAGAGACGCTCTGCCTGAAGCTGCTTTTGCAGCAGCAGCCCGTGGCGCGGGACCTGCGGCTCATCTCCGCGGCGCTGAAGATGATAACGGACATGGAGCGCATAGGCGACCAGGCGCTGGACATCTCCGACACCGCGGGCTTCATGGGCCCGCTCGCCGAGGAGGACAAGGGCCTGCTCGGCGACCTCGCCCGCACGGTCATAGGCATGGTCACCGACAGCGTGGACGCCTTCGTGCGCCAGGACAAGGACTTCGCCCTCGCCGTCGTGAAGCGCGACGACGAGGCCGACGCCCTCTTCGACCAGATAAAGCAGAGCATAATCGAGCGCCTGGCCCAGAGCCGGGGCGGGGGCGAATACGCCCTCGACCTGCTGATGATAGCCAAGTACCTCGAGAGGATAGGCGACCACGCCACGAACATAGCCGAATGGGTCGAGTTCGCCCAGACCGGCCTTTACAAGGGCGGAGAGGTCATATGAGGGCCGGCCTGCGGGCGCGCTGCGCCCGCAGGCCGCGCCGCTGCGGCAATTTACGGCACAGAGGGGAGTAATACAATGATCTACTGCGTAGAGGACGACGCGGCGATCCGCGACATAGAGGTCTACGCCCTGCGCTCCACCGGCTTCGAGGCCGAGGGCCTGGGCAGCGGCGAGGAGCTGTTCGCCGCCGTCAGGAAGCGCCTGCCCGAGCTTATCATCCTCGACGTCATGCTCCCGGGCGAGGACGGGCTGGAGATACTCAAGCGCATACGCTTCTCCGCGCTCACGCGCAGCGTGCCGGTCATCATGGCCACGGCGCGCGGCGAGGAGTACGACAAGATAACGGGCCTGGACTCCGGCGCAGACGACTACCTGGTCAAGCCCTTCGGCATGATGGAGATGGTGTCGCGCGTGCGCGCCGTGCTGCGCCGCGCCGGCGGCGCTGCGCAGGGCGGGGACGGCCGCCTGGAGCTGGGCGCGCTCGCGCTCGACCCGGCCAGCCACACGGTCACCGTGGACGGCGAGGCCGTGACGCTGACGCTCAAGGAGTTCGAGCTGCTGCGCACAATGATGGCCAAGCCCGGCGTGGTGTTCACGCGCGACCGGCTGCTGAGCGAGATCTGGGGGACAGACTACGACGGCGAGACGCGCACCGTGGACGTACACATCCGCACCCTGCGCCAGAAGCTGGGCGGGGCCGGCGCGCTTATCGGCACCGTGCGCGGCGTGGGCTACAGAATGGAGGCGCAGCCGTGACGAAACGCATCTTCCGCAGCGTGTTCCTGGCCAGCCTGCTGGTATTCCTCGCGGGCCTGGCCCTCGTGGTGGGGGCGCTGTACAGCTACTTCGGCTCCCGGCAGGCGGAACAGCTGCGCGTGGAGGCCAGCCTGGCCGCCCGGGCCGTGGAGGCCGGGGGCGAGGGCTATCTGGAGGGCCTGGACGGCGGCGAGATACGCCTCACCTGGATAGCCGCCGACGGCTCCGTCATATACGACACGGACGCCGACGCCGGCGTGATGGAGAACCACGCCGGCCGCGAGGAGTTCCGCGAGGCGCTGCAATACGGCAGCGGCGAGGGCGAGCGCACCAGCTCCACCCTGGGCGAAAAGACGGTGTACTACGCGCTGCGCCTCTCCGACGGCACGGTGCTGCGCACGGCGGAGTCGCACTACACCCTGCCCAGGCTGCTGATGAACATCATCCAGCCGCTGGCGCTGATACTTGTACTGGCGCTGCTGCTCTCCGGCTGGCTGGCCAGCCGCCTGGCCAGGCGCATAGTCGGCCCGCTCAACGCCGTGGACCTCGACCACCCGCTGGAGAACGAGGCCTACGACGAGCTGAGCCCCCTGCTCACCCGACTGGAGCGGCAGCAGCGGCAGATAGGCGAGCAACTCGACGAGCTGGAGCGGCGCAAAAAGGAGTTCGCCGCCATAACAGGAAGCATGAGCGAGGGCCTGATACTGCTGGACAGCCAGGGCCTGGTGATGAGCATAAACCCCAGCGCGCGGGCGATCTTCGGCGTGGACGGCGCCGGGGAGGGCCGCGACGTGCTGACGGTGGACCGCAGCAGCGAGCTGCGCGCCCTGCTGGAAAAGTGCGCCGCCTCCGGCCGGGCCGAGGCCTATATCTCCCGGGGCGAGCGCGAATACCTGCTCACCGCCGGCGCCGTGGACACGGACGGCGGCAAGCGCGGCACGGTGCTGCTGGCCGTGGACGTCACGGAGAAGCGGCGCGCCGAGCGGCTGCGCCGCGAGTTCACCGCCAACGTCTCCCATGAGCTGAAGACGCCGCTGCACTCCATCATGGGCGCGGCGGAGCTGCTGCAGAGCGGCCTTGTGAAGCCGGAGGACAGGGAGCGCTTCCTCGCGCGCATCCGCAGCGAGGCCGGGCGGCTTGTGGGGCTGGTGCAGGACGTGATAAACCTCTCCCGCCTGGACGAGGGCGAGGAGTTCCCGCGCGAGGACACGGACCTGCTGGAGCTGGCCCGCGAGGCCGCCGCCGACGTCGCCGACGAGGCCGCGCGCCGCGGCGTGAAGCTGAGCGTGTCGGGCGGGGGCGGCACGGTGCGCGGCGTGCGCCAGCTGCTGTGGGAGATAATCTGGAACCTTGCCGAGAACGCGGTGAAATACTCCAAGCCGGAGGGCGGCCGGGCGGACGTCGAGGTCGACACCCTCCCGGACGGCCGCGTGCGCCTGAGGGTCAGCGACGACGGCGTGGGCATCCCGCGCGAGGCGCAGGAGCGCGTCTTTGAGCGCTTCTACCGCGTGGACAAGAGCCACTCCCGGGAGACGGGCGGCACCGGCCTCGGCCTCTCCATAGTCAAGCACGCCGCCCAGTACCACAACGCCTCCATCAGCCTGGAGAGCGAGCCGGGCCGGGGTACGTCGGTGACGGTGACGTTCGAAAGCGCCGGAAAAGGAAACGGCCAGCCCTGAGGCTGGCCGTTTCGCTTTTGCAGCCCGGCGCGCGGGGCGTCAGGCCGGATGGAACTCGTCCTTGGACGCGCCGCAGAGGGGGCAGACCCAGTCCTCTGGCAGGTCCTCGAACTTCGTCCCGGGCGGCAGGCCCAGCTCCAGCGGGGAGATCTCCGGGTCGTAGACGTAGCCGCAAAGCTCGCAGACGTACTTCACTGCATTATCCTCCCTTCCCTGAAAATTGCGTTAGCCTATTAACTAACGAAGTGCAAAAACAAAAAGGTTCCGCCGGAGTTAGTCCGGCGGAACCTTCGCGCTCAGTGGGAACCGTGGCAGCCGCAGCGGTCGTCGCCGTGGTGCTCGCAGTGTTCGCCGTGCTCGCCGCTGTGGTGGTCGCAGTTCGGCTCCGGGTTATAGGCCAGGCTGCCGTTGAGCAGGGCCTCGACCGCGTAGTCGGCCAGGCCGGTGATGCCGCCGAAGACGCGGATGCCGCACATGGCCAGGGCGTTGACCGCGCCGGGGCCTATGCCGCCGCAGATGAGCGTGGTGACGCCGCGGTCGGCGAGGAAGGCCGCGAGGGCCTCGTGACCGGCGCCGGCGGTGTCGATGACCTCGCTGCCGGCGACCTTGCCGTCCTCTATGGTGTAGAGCTTGAAGCGCTCGGTGTGGCCGAAGTGCTGGAAAATCATTTCGTTCTCGTCAAAGGTGACAGCTACTTTCATTGTTTACCTCCCGCGTTTGCCGCTTATACTGATTACCTATATTTAAGACCCTTTGCGCCGGTTAGTCAAGGGGCAATTTGCCTTTGGCGTCCGGCCGGAAAAAAGGTCGCGGCGGCGATAGACAAACGCGGCGGCGCAATGATATAATAATATGCCAAATCCCCGGGCTGGGGGAGGAACGGAGGGACGGACATGCCGCTCAGCGCAGTACTGCCGGACGGGCTGGGGCTTGAGGAGCTGCTGAACAAGGACATAGGCGGCTTCTCGCTGGGCAACCTTTTGGCCGCGGCGCTGATATTTTTCATCTGCCTCGCGCTCATCCGCCTCTGCACGCGCCTTGCCAGGCGCGCGCTGGCCCGGACCAGGCTGGACGCGCAGCTGCAGCGCGGCCTGCTCGGCGCGCTGCGCGCCGTGCTCTGGGTGACGGCGGCGCTGGTGATAATGGGCAAGCTCAATATCTCCACCACCTCCCTGGTTGCGCTGGTCAGCGTGGCGGGCCTGGCGCTGAGCCTCTCGCTGCAAAACACCCTCGCCAACGTGTTCGCCGGCGTGACGCTGCTGATAACGCGGCCCTTCGCCGTGGGCGACTTCATCGAAAGCGGCGCCACCAGCGGCACGGTGACGCGCGCGGGCCTCTTCTACGTCACGCTCAAGACCGCGGACAACAAGGAGATACACGTCCCGAACAGCGATATCGCCGCGAGCCGGCTTACTAACTACACCGCCGAGCGGCTGCGCCGGGTGGACCTGAGCTTCGGCCTGGAGTACGGCTGCGCCGCGGCGGACGCGCGCCGCGCCCTGCTGGAGGCCGCGGCGGGGAACGAAAAGGTCCTGGGCGAGCCGGCCCCGGAGGTGGTGGTGAGCGCGTACCTCGCCAGCAGCGTGCAGTACACCCTGCGCTGCTGGACGTGTACGGCCGACTACTGGGACGTGTATTACGCGCTGAACGAGGCCGCGAGGGCCAGCCTCGAGGCCGCCGGGCTGAGCCTGGCCTTCGACAGGCTGGACGTGCGCATAGTCAACGGAGAAAAACAATAATCACATAAAACGGAGGTAATGACCATGGCAAAGAAAGTTCTCATCGTCGGAGGAGTGGCCGGCGGGGCCACCGCCGCCGCCAGGCTCCGCCGCCTGGACGAGGAGGCCGAAATCATAATCTTTGAGCGCACGGGCTACGTCTCCTACGCAAACTGCGGCCTGCCCTACTACGTCGGCGGCGTGATACCCGAGAAGAAATCGCTGACCCTCCAGACCCCGGAGAGCTTCAAGCGGCGCTTCAATATAGACGTGCGCGTGAAGAGCGAGGTCACGGCCATCGACCGCGCCGCCAAGCGCGTGACGGTCAGGAACCTCGCCGACGGCAGCGAGTACTGCGAGGACTACGACTACCTCATCCTGGCGCCGGGCGCGAAGTCCGTAGTACCCGACACCCCGGGCGTAGACTCCCGCCGCGTGCTCAAGCTGCGCACCGTGGAGGACGCGCTGGAGATGCGGCGCATCGTCGAGGAGGAAAAGCCGCGCCGCGCGGTCGTCATAGGCGGCGGCTTCATCGGCCTGGAGACGGCGGAGAACCTTGTGGAGGCCGGCGTGCCGGTCACCATGCTCATCCGCGGCGACCAGGTCATGCCGCCGCTCGACTGGGATATGGCCTGCGAGCTGCACGCCGAGCTGCGCAGCCACGGCGTGGACCTGCGCTTCAAGCACTCCGTCGAGAGCTATGAGGAGACGGAGGACGGCGTCCGCGTCCACGTCAGGGACCATGAGAGCGTGGACTGCTCCTTCGTCGTGCTGGCCGTCGGCGTCGTCCCCGACACCGCGCTGGCCGAGCGGGCCGGGCTGGCCCTCGGCCCGAAGAAGTCCATAAGCGTGGACAGCCATATGTGCTGCAAGAACGACCGGTACATCTACGCCGTCGGCGACGCCGTGGCGGTCAGGGACCCGCTGACCGGCAAGGACAAGCTCGTCGCCCTTGCCGGCCCCGCCAACAAGCAGGGCCGCATAGCCGCCGACAACATCTGCGGCATAGCGAGCAGCTACCGCGGCACGCTGGGTACCACCGTACTCAAGGCCTTCGGGCTGACCGTCGCCTGCGTGGGCATGAACGAGAAGGCCGCCAAGGCCGAGGGGCTGAGCTACGACCGCATCGTGGGCTACTGGGGCAACCACGCCGGCTATTACCCCGGCGCGGAGAGCATGACCGTCAAGCTGCTGTTCCTGCGCGCGCCGAGCGGGATGCCCGGCAACGGCCGCGTCATAGGCGCGCAGATAGTCGGCGGCGCGGGCGTGGACAAGCGCATAGACGTCCTCGCCACCGCCATACGCAAGGGCATGACCGGCGAGGACCTCGCCGAGCTGGAGCTGGCCTACGCCCCGCCCTACGGCAGCGCGAAGGATCCCGTAAATATGTGCGGCTTCATGATAGACAACGTCCTCCACCGCGTCCAGCAGATGCACTGGGACGAGGTTGACAGCTGCGCCGAGCTGGGCTACGCCGTCCTCGACGTGCGCAACCCGGACGAGTTCGCCGCGGGCCACATCCCCGGCGCGATAAACATCCCGCTCGACTCCCTGCGCGAGCGCCTGGGTGAGCTGGACAGGGAAAAGACCTACTGCGTCAACTGCTACTCCGGTATGCGCAGCTATATCGCCTGCCGCATACTCTGGGGCCACGGCTTCCACAACGTGCGCAACTTCTCCGGCGGCTGGCGCTTCTACGAGCTGACGCACAGGGAGACGGCCGACTACAGCCACCACCCCTGCGGCGAGAGGAAATGAGCGCGATGGACTACGCTGCCGCCGCGCTGGAGCTGCACCGCGCCCACCGCGGCAAGATAGAGATAAGGGGCAAGGTCGCCGTCAGGACCCGCGACGACCTCTCCACGGCCTATACCCCCGGCGTCGCGGAGCCGTGCCGCCGCATAGCGGCCGAGCCGGAGGCGGTCTGGGAGTACACGGCGAGGGGAAACATGGTCGCCGTCGTCACGGACGGCAGCGCCGTGCTGGGCCTGGGGGACATCGGCCCCCTGGCCGCCCTGCCCGTCATGGAGGGCAAGGCCCTGCTCTTCAAGGAGTTCGGCGGCGTGGACGCCGTCCCGCTCTGCCTGGATACGAAGGACCCGGACGAGATCGTCGCCGCGGTGAAGGCCGCCGCGCCCTCGTTCGGCGGCATAAACCTGGAGGACATCTCCGCGCCGCGCTGCTTTGAGATAGAGCGCAGGCTTGCGGAGGCCCTGGACATCCCCGTCTTTCACGACGACCAGCACGGCACGGCCATCGTCGTCTCCGCCGCGCTGACCAACGCCCTGCGGCTCACGGGCAGGGAACTTAGCGAGAGCCGCATCGTCATAAACGGACCCGGGGCCGCGGGTACGGCCATCTGCCGGATGCTGCTCGACCTCGGCGCGCACGACGTCGTCGTCTGCGACAGGCGCGGGGCGATCTGCGCCGGGCGCGAGGGCCTCTCCGGCCACAAGGCGGAGCTGGCCGCGCTGACAAACCCGCGCGGCGCGGCGGGGTCCCTCGCCGATGTCCTGCGCGGCGCGGACGTCTTTATCGGCGTCTCCTCCGGCGGGCTGGTGACCGGGGACATGGTGCGCTCCATGGCGGACAGGCCCATAGTCTTTGCGATGGCGAACCCCACGCCGGAGATAGGCTACGGCGAGGCCGTGGCCGCCGGCGCGTACGTCGCCGGCACGGGCAGGAGCGACTTCCCCAACCAGATAAACAACGTCCTCGCCTTCCCCGGCGTCTTCCGCGGCGCGCTGGACGCGCGGTCGCGGGAGATAAACGCCGCGATGAAGGCCGCGGCCGTGCGCGCGCTGGCGGACTTCGCCGGCGGGAAGCTCGACCGCGAGCACATCATCCCCGGCGCGTTCGAGCCGGGCGTCGCGGCGGCGGTCGCGAAGGCGGTCGCCGCGGCGGCGCGGGAGAGCGGGGCGGCGCGCGCATGAGGCGGCTTGACGCAAGCGAGATAACCGGCTGCGTGGCGCGGCTGTGCATGGAGGCCAACCGCCGCCTGCCCGCCGACGCCGAGGCCGCGCTGCGCGCGGCGGCGGAGCGGGAGAGCTGGCCCGGGGCGCGCGGCGTGCTCGCCGACCTGGCGCGCAACCTGGACGCGGCGCGCGAAACCGGCCTGCCGGTCTGCCAGGACACGGGGCTTGTGACCGTCTTTGCCGAGATAGGCCAGGACGTCCACATCGCCGGCGGCGGCTTTGAGGACGCCGTACAGGAGGGCGTCCGCCGCGGCTACGCGGAGGGCTGGCTGCGCAAGAGCGTCGTCGCCGACCCGCTGCGCCGCGTCAACACCGGCGACAACACCCCGGCGGCCATAGCGGCGCGCATAGTCCCCGGCGAGCGCGTCAAAATAACCGTCAGCCCCAAGGGCGCGGGCAGCGAGAATATGTGCCGCGTCAAGATGCTCACGCCCGCCCAGGGCGAGGAGGGCGTGCGCGGCTTCGTGCTCGACACCGTGCGCGAGGCCGGGGGCAACCCCTGCCCGCCCATCGTCATCGGCGTAGGCATAGGCGGCGGCTTCGACTCCGTCGCCGCCCTCGCGCGCCGGGCGCTGCTGCGCCCGCTGGACAGCGCGAACCCGGACGCATATTACGCCGGGATGGAGCGCGGCCTTCTCGCGGAGATCAACGCCCTCGGCATAGGCCCGCAGGGCTTCGGCGGCGACACCACGGCGCTGGCCGTCCTTATCGAGGCCGCGCCGACGCACATCGCCATGCTGCCGGCCGCCGTGTGCATCTGCTGCCACGCCGACCGCCACGCGGAGGAGGTGCTGTGATGGACGCGGTACGCATAAGCGCCCCGCTGACGGAGGCGGAGGCGCGCGCCCTGCGCGCCGGGCAGCGCGTGCTGCTCTCCGGCACGGTGTACACCGCGCGCGACGCGGCGCACCGCCGCCTGCTGGAGCTGCTGGAGCGCGGCGGGGAGCCGCCCTTCCCGCTGGAGGGGGCGGCGATATATTACTGCGGCCCCGCGCCGGCGCCGCCCGGCAGGGCCATAGGCGCGGCCGGCCCCACGACCAGCTACCGCATGGACGCCTTCGCGCCCGCGCTCATCGCGAGGGGCCTGCGCGTCATGATAGGCAAGGGGCCGCGCTCCGCGCCGGTGCTCGAGGCGATGCGCGCCCACGGCGCGGTGTACCTCGCGGCGACGGGCGGCGCGGGCGCGCTGCTGGCCAGCTGCGTCGAGAGCTGCGAGCTTGTCGCGTGGCCGGACCTCGGCGCGGAGGCCGTGCGGCGGCTGACGCTGCGCGACATGCCCCTGACCGTCGCGGCGGACGCCGCGGGCGGCGACCTCTACGTATCCGGCCCGGCGGCCTGGAGGGAGGGCGCCGCAAAAGCAAAGATAAAGGGAGATTTTCATGGCAACGAACGGTAACCACAGCCGCCGCGGCTCGAGCGGCGGAGCATTGGGCATCAAGATAGCGCTGGTGGCCTGCGTGCTGCTGGTGATGGCGGCGGCCAGCTCGCCGCTGTTCTCGCGCTTATCCGGCCCCTCGGCGGAGAGCGACCCGCCCGCGCAGGACACGCCGCCGGCCTCGAGCGTGGACAACCTCGTCCCCTCGAGCACGGCGCCGGAGAGTGCGCCGCCGGAGAGCGCGCCGCCGGAGAGCGCCGCGCCGGAGAGCGCGCAGCCCAGCACGCCGCTTGTGCCGCGCCCGGCGGAGGACACCGCCGCCGGCGTCGGCCTGGGCATAGCCGTGCCGGAGAGCGCCGCCGTGGCGGACAGCTACTTTGACGACGCGGTCTTTGTGGGCAACTCGCGCACGGAGGCGCTGAAGATGTACTCCGGCATCCCGGCCTCGCAGTTCTACTGCAACGTCGGCCTCGCGGTGGACACCGCCTTCACGCAGCGGATAGTGAACCTGGGCGGCCAGTACCTGACCGTCGCGGAGGCGCTGCAGCAGGGCAGCTACAGCAAGGTGTACATCATGCTCGGCCTGAACGAGCTGGGCTGGGTGTACGAGAGCGTCTTTGCCGAGGACTACGGCAAGCTGATAGACGCCGTACAGCAGTCGCACCCGGACGCCACGATATACGTGCAGTCCATCATCCCCGTCAGCCACTGGAAGGAGACCAGCGACTCCAAGGGCGGGGTGTACACCAACGCCAACGTGATACGCCTGCAAAAGGCGCTGGTGGAGCTGTGCGAGGAGAAGGGCGTGAACTACGTCAACGTCGCCGAGGTCATGCAGGACACGGACGGCTGCCTCTTCTCCGAGGCCACGGGCGACGGCGTCCATCTGACGGCGGAGTACTGCGAGGTCTGGATGGACTACCTGCGCACGCACACCGTACAATAGCTTATACCCGGATTGGCGGCAGCGCCGTCACGGGACATTAGGAGGATGAACTGAGATGAAACGCACAACCCGCGCGCTGGCCCTTGCGCTGGCGCTCACCCTGGCCCTGGGCCTCGCCGCCTGCGGCGAGCCGGCCGCGCCCAGCGTGGACATAGACGCCCTCGCGGACGAGCTGCTTGCCGCCGCGACCTTCGGCGAGACGATGAACCCCATCCCCGAGGAGACCGCCGCCGGCCTGTACGGCGCGCCGGAGGGGACGCGCGCCGTCGCCTACGGCGGCACGGGCGCGACGGCGGAGGAGCTGGCCGTGTTCGACTGCGGCAGCGCGGAGGCCGCCGGGGCCCTTGTCCAGACGCTGGAGCAGCGCAACCAGAGCCGCATTGAGAGCTACCAGAGCTATAACCCCGCCGAGGTGCCGAAGCTGGAGAGCGCCGTGATCCTCTCCGGCGGGCAGTACGTCGTCCTCATCGTCGCCACGGACGCCGCCGCGGCGAAGGACGCCGCCGCCAAGGCCCTGGGCTGAGCAAAATACAGCAGGAGGTAATGAAAATGAAGACTATCCACACCAGCGCGGCCCCCGCCGCCGTGGGGCCGTACTCCCAGGCCGTCGTGTCCGGCGGCATGGTGTACACGTCCGGCCAGATCGCCCTCGACCCGGAGACGGGCGCGATGGTGGGCGCGGACGTCACGGAGCAGGCGCACCGCGCGCTGAAGAACGTCGCCGCCGTGCTGGCCGCCGCCGGAAGCGGCCTGGAGAAGGTGGTCAAGACCACCTGCTTCCTCGCGGACATGGCCGACTTCGCCGCCTTCAACGCCGTCTACGCCGAGTACTTCCCGAACAAGCCCGCGCGCAGCTGCGTCGCCGCAAAGGAGCTGCCCAAGGGCGCGCTCTGCGAGGTGGAGACGGTCGCCGAGGCGTAAGCTGTTATAATGTACGGCGCGCCGTTTTTTGCGCGGGGCGCGCCGCCTGCCTACAAAAGGGTTACATAATACCCCCGCCTCCGCCCAAATTCCCCGTCTCGCGCACATTCGCGCGCGGGGCGCGCACATATTTCAGTTGTGTTACAAACCCGGCGGCGAGATTGACTTAGCCGCGGGCAGCGTGCTAATATATACGCACGGCGGTATCCCCGTCGGGCGGGGCTGACCCTGCCCGTATTCAACCTGGTATCCCCGTTCGCGGGCTGGCAAAGGGTACCCGTACCCGCGAGCGTGGCTACATATCACGGCCCTTAGTCTTTAAGGGTACTTTTCAAAGGAGGAGTTTCCAATGAGAACTCTCAAGAAGTCTCTGGCGCTCGTACTGGCGCTCGTGATGGTTCTCGGTCTGGGTGTTGTCGGCGCTTCCGCTGATAACGCGCTCGACGACTATACCGACCTGAACAAGCTCGACGCTCAGTATGTTGAGGCCGCAGGCGTCCTGACGGGCCTGGGCATTGTCAATGGTATTGACGCTGTCACCCTCGACCCCGATGGCTACTACACCCGTGAGCAGGCCGCCAAGATCATGGCCTACATGCTCCTGGGCGAGACCGCCGCTGAGGCCCTGGACGTGACCAAGGCCCCCTTCGACGACGTTCCGGCTGATCACTGGTCCGCGAAGTACATCAAGTTCTGCGCTGACGAGGGCATCATCGACGGCGTCGGCGGCAACCTGTTCGACCCGTTTGCCAAGCTGACCGGCATGCAGTGGGCCAAGATGCTCCTGGCTGCTGTTGGCTTCGGCGTCAACGGCGAGATGGTCGGCGACAGCTGGAGCCTGGGCGTTTACTCCCTGGCCACCCGCGTCAACCTGTTCAACGGCGACGCTGCCGGCGGCGACCACGTCGCTCTGCGTCGTGAGCAGGCTATGCTCTACGCCTTCAACGCTCTGACCACTCTGGGCTACGTCACCTGGTCCGAGGCTCTGGGCGACTACTTCTGGAACTACAGCCGCTGGACCATCGGCGACCGCGTGACTCCGGAAGGCACCATCGGCTGGGTTGTCTGGCGTCTTGATTCTGACACCGGCATCATTGTCCACAACGAAGGCACCGGCTACCCCGTGACCCTTCTGAGCAACAACTACTCCGACAACGCCGTTGCCGCCTACGACGCCGACACCGGCCTCGACATGTACCTGCACGCCGCCCGCGTCTGGTATGTCGATGACAACGTCCGTCTGAACAACGCCTACACCAGCGTTGACACCGCCGTGTACGTCATGGACCTCGCCACCGTCGAGACCCTGAACTGCCCGACCGAGGCCGCCATCCAGGCCAAGGTTGCCACCGTCGACAGGACCAAGTACACCTGGGAGAACGCTACTGTTCTTGGCTCCGGCGCTAAGGACTACGAGTTCTACTTCATCAACAACACCGCTTACAACAACACCTTCACGGGCATCCGCGCTCGCCACGCTCTGAGCACCCTCGGCGTCCGCAGCGCCGTTAAGGACACCACCGTTATCGGCACTGTCGCTGTTCCCAACAGCCTCATCATGACCGATATCTCCGGCATCCACCAGCGCGACCCCATCATCGTCCTGAAGGCTGAGAACGCCTACTACGTGTACCCGCTGAGCGCCACCACCGGCACCGTTAAGAGCGTCGCTGGCGACGAGGGTACTGCCGGCGCCATCACCCTGACCGACGGCACCGTCCTGACCGTCTCCAACCTGGCTGACGTCGACATCGCCGACCAGGTCGACGACATCAGGGCCATCCTCCGCAACCCGGCTACCGACAGCCCGAACTACACCTTCGTCCTTGATACTCATGGCCACTACATGAGCACCACCGACATCACCTACCGCTACGTCGTGTACTTCACCGGCGCCACCGCCTACAGCTCTGAGCACACCGCTTGGTTCGGCGAGGAGACCTATGTTGGCCAGTTCGTCGATGTCCTGTCCGGCACGATCATGAACGACGTTCCCATCACTGCTGCTTGGCAGGCGGCCAACAACGGCAAGGCCGGCTACTTCGAGCTGACCGATAAGCTGTACACCTCCGCTGCCAACGCGCCTGTGATGGTCACCTCCAATAACAACCCTTACGCTGGCCAGTACGTGATCGCGGCTCAGCCCGGCATCTACGCCCCCGTCGCCTTCACCGCCAAGACCAACACCATCGGCGGCGCTGACGGCGCTATTAACAATGTTGAGCGCAACGTCACCTTCAACACCAACGAGGTCACCATCCACGTCGCCCGCTACAGCGGCTCCAAGCTGGTTGTTGACACCTACGCCGGCGTTGACGACATGCTCGCCAAGTACACCGAGCGCTTCGGCAAGACCATCGACACCGTCAACCTCACCAAGATCATCGCTCACGTCACCATGAGCCCGGCCGGCAACTTCGTTGCTGACACGCTCTTTGCTTGGGAAGTTGGCACTGCTGACGGCGGCTACCTGTTCAGCGCCGTTGACAAACTCACCGCTATTGAGATCTTCGACAGCTACGTCAAGTACGGCGGCCTGTATCTCAACGGCTCCACCGAGGGCGGCTTCGTTGTCACCCAGGGTACCAACGTCACCGGCTTCGAAGGCGTTGGCTTCTACACCTACAAGATCGACGACAGCGGCGACTACACCCTCGAGAAGGTTGCCTCCGTTACCCTGAATGACACCACTGATAAGTACTATCTGCAGGACAACGGCAACGGCACCTACAGCGTGATGGATGACACTGACACCTCTCGCGGCGTCGTGAGCGCGTCCACCGTCATTGTCGACACCCGCAAGGACGCCGGCACTGAGTGGGATACCATCGAGACCATTGACGACCTGCTGCGTGGCGACTACACTCGTTACGAGGACGTCCTGCTCACCATCACCTTCATCGATGATGTCGCCTCCCCGATCTACGTCATCGACGCGTAAACAGAAACCAGATTGACGTTTCCCTGAATAAAACCTGAACGTTTTTCCCGCCCCGGTTCGCCGGGGCGGGTTTTTATATCCGCGCACAAAAAAGCCCGCGGCTCCCCGCGGGCTTGACATTCGCGCAATGTTTGGATATAA